>NZ_BAAAKI010000008.1:0-61366 GCF_039527675.1 Luteococcus sanguinis | reverse complement strand
CCACGCGGGGACAATCACATGAGGCACGGCCCCCACCACGCGGGGACTTGACCGTGAGGCACTACGCCCGGCGCCTCCCGTGGTGAGCGCCAAGTCGGGGCGCCAGCCCTTCGCCGGCTTCCCCAGCGGACCGGTGCAGACCTCGTCCGGCTCGTCGTCCAACTCCATGATGACCATCGCGCTTGCCGCAGCCGCCCTCTTCTTCGCGGTGGTGATCGGAGCGATCATCAACTCGGTCTCCAGCCTCAACGAGCTGCCCGTGGGGGTCGAGACCTCCGCCGAGTACCCCCAGGAGCAGTACCCGGACCAGACCTTCGACCAGCTCGCCGACGTCGGTTGGCAGGCCGAGGTTCCACAGGGCTGGTATGTCACCTCGTCCCCCGAGGGCTTCCAGGCCCTGGAGAACACGGTGGGCGAGCAGGTCCTGTTCACCTATGGACTCGACAGCGCCGACCTGACGCAGGACTGCCGAGAGCTTGCGTCCTCGACGGTCGTCGCGGCCACCGACGAACCCGCGGTCAGCCAGACCAAGCTGAGCGGACGCGATGCCGTGCGCCTCACCGGCGACAACTGGACGGCTCTGTGCTCGCGCGACCTGGTCTCCGGCCAGGTGTTGGGGATCATCGTCCCGCCCGAGTCGGGCAGCCAGCGTGAGTGGACCAGTTCCCTGTTCTCCGCCCTGCAGTCGAGCTGGGTCTGGAACTGAACCCGCGCGCGTGCGCGGGCGCGCGCCATGAAAGACTTCTGGCCAGAGCCCAAGACAGGCCGTCCGGCACGGCAGCCGGCCGCCACCAAGGAGTTGAAATGGCTGAGTTCGCCTACGAGGACATGCTTCCGCTCGGCAAGGACGAGACCCCTTATCGCCTGCTGACGACCGACGGCGTGGAGGTGCTGGAGGGCCCGGAGGGACGCAAGTTCCTCAAGGTGGCCCCCGAGGCGCTGACGCTGCTCGCCGAGACGGCCATGCACGACATCGCCCACTACCTGCGCCCGGGGCACCTGTCCCAGCTGCGCAAGATCATGGACGACCCGGAGGCCAGCGCCAACGACAAGTTCGTCGCCCTCGACCTGTTGAAGAATGCCAACATCGCCGCCGGCGGCGTGCTGCCGATGTGCCAGGACACTGGCACCGCGATCGTGTCGGGCCACCGCGGCCAGCACGTCCTGACCGAGGGCCCGGACGGCAAGGCGCTGAGCCTGGGCATCTACAACGCCTACACCAAGCTCAACCTCCGCTACTCGCAGAACGCCCCCATCACGATGTGGGAGGAGAAGAACACCGGCTCGAACCTGCCGGCGCAGATCGACATCGAGGCCGAGACCCATCCCGGCCACGAGGACGAGTACGGCTTCCTGTTCATGGCCAAGGGCGGTGGTTCGGCGAACAAGAGCTACCTGTACCAGGAGACCAAGGCGATCCTGAACCCCGACTCGATGATGAAGTTCCTCGAGGAGAAGATCCGCTCTCTCGGAACGGCTGCCTGTCCGCCGTACCACTTGGCCATCGTCATCGGCGGCACCTCGGCCGAATGGGCGCTGAAGACGGCCAAGTATGCGTCCGCCAAATACCTCGACACCCTGCCAGACCACGGTGACATCACCGGGCACGGCTTCCGCGACCACGAACTCGAGGAGCAGGTGCTGGAGCTCACCCGCAAGCTCGGCATCGGTGCCCAGTTCGGCGGCAAGTACTTCTGCCACGATGTCCGCGTCGTCCGCCTCCCCCGTCACGGTGCCTCGCTGCCCGTCGCGATGGCCGTCAGCTGCTCGGCCGACCGCCAGTGCAAGGCGAAGATCACCCCCGAGGGCGTCTTCATCGAGCAGCTGGAGTTCGAGCCCGCACAGTACATGCCCGAGCACGTCGACGAGGACCTGGACGCCGACTCGCACGGTATCTCCGGCACCGGCAAGGGCGCCGCAGTCAAGATCGACTTGACCAAGCCGATGGACGAGGTGCTCGCCGAACTGAGCAAGCACCCGGTCAAGACGCGCCTGTCGCTGTCCGGGACGCTCGTCGTGGCTCGAGACATCGCCCACGCCAAGATTCGGGAGCGCCTGGACGCCGGCGAACAGATGCCGCAGTACCTCAAGGACCACCCGGTCTACTACGCCGGCCCCGCCAAGACGCCCGAGGGCATGGCCTCCGGCTCCTTCGGACCCACCACGGCTGGCCGGATGGACTCCTACGTCGACCAATTCCAGGCGGCTGGTGGCTCGAAGGTGATGCTGGCCAAGGGCAACCGCTCCCAGCAGGTGACCGACGCGTGCGCCAAGCACGGCGGCTTCTATCTCGGCTCGATCGGCGGCCCTGCTGCTCGCCTGGCGCAGGACTGCATCAAGAAGGTCGAGGTGCTGGAGTACCCCGAGCTCGGGATGGAGGCGGTCTGGAAGATCGAGGTCGAGGACTTCCCGGCCTTCATCGTCGTGGACGACAAGGGCAACGACTTCTTCGCCGACGTCAACAAGCCGATCGCGCTGAACATCCAGCCCCGCCCGGGCATGGAGCCCAAGCAGACCCCCTCGCGCCAGACCGAGATCGACGCCCCAGGCATGGGCGACGTCGACTCTGCCGGTGACACCACGGGGGAGATCGACAAGTGATCTGAGCTGCGCCTGCCGCCACCAATCGAGGGCCTCGGACGATGAGTCCGGGGCCCTCGTGCTGTCCTGCGGCTCTGGGTGAACCCTGCCACCGCCAGCGGAACAAGGCTCAACCAGTCACTCGGGGATCTCGACCGGCGCCCATGCAGCCGGTGTGAAGACGTCCTCGATGCGGCACCCGAACAGCGTCGCGATGTTGAAGGCCAGCGGGAGCGAGGGGTCGAAGCGCCCCCGTTCGAGTGAGATCACGGTCTGGCGGGAGACCCCCAGCAGGTCGGCCAGGCGCTGCTGGCTCCAGGACCGCTCCGCTCGCAGGTCGGGCAGACGGTTCTCCATCAGGCGTCCCGATGCTTGGTGATGACGTAGCGCACGACCACATCCGCGGCTATGAACAGGATCAGGGCGCTGAGGGCTGCCTGGGCGCTGAGCCCGTGGAGGGCCGGGACGATGGAGACCGCGGTCAGGGTGAGGCCCGCCACGATCAGGATGTCGTGGAAGCAGCCCCGGGTGGCGGCGTCGTACCAGGTGCTCTCGATCGACTCATCGGGGTTCGCGATGCTTCCCTTCAGGGAGTTGCGGTCAACCAGGAGTGACCAGCCGAGCACGGTCAGCACCGGGAGGCAGGAGGCGGTGAGCAGCACCGGCAACAGCCAAGAGCGTTCTCCGTCGTTTGTGAGGGCGGCGATGCCAGCAACAACACCGGTCAGGGCCACACCGATCAGTAGTGCCCCGGGCCACGGTGAGCGGCCGGAGCGGGTGCGTCCGAAGGTCGACTTCTGGGTGTTGATCATGATGATCTCCAGGGTGTGAAGGGTTAGTAAAGCAGGCTTGACGTATAGCTTGCTTTACGTCAAGTACCTTTTACATCCCTGCGTCTGGAGTGGACGAGCACTCGTTGCCTGACGACAGCGCGTGCACAGGTATGACACAGTCTCGGACGCGAATCTCCATGACATGAGCACCGAGCTGGCGGCCAGGAATGCAATGGGGACCACCACGGTCCCCTTGCGAGAGCGCGCCGTAGAGCAGCGCTCGGGCGGCGCTCCCCGCGACCCCTACCGGTCCCGGCGAACCGAGCAGGCCATCCGCAATCGCGTCATCGAGGCCGTTGCCATCGCGTCCGTCGTCATGCTGGCGCTGCTCTACTTCGCCGACCGTGGGCTGACCGGCTGGGGTTCCTTGAAGGACGCCCTGAAGAGCGTCGGCATCCTGCTCGGCCTGGTCTCGGCGGACCTGCTCTGCCTGATGGTGCTGCTGGCGGCCCGCATTCCCTTCATCGACCGCGCCATGGGCCACGACCGGGCCATCGCCAAACACGGTGGGCTCGGTGTCTGGGCGGTGGGCGCGGTGCTCGCGCACGGCGTCCTGACCACGCTCAGCTATGCGATGAGCCAGCAGGTCGGCGTCATCACCGAGTTCACCCGGCTGTGGACCTGGCCCGACTATGCGCTGGCCGTGGTCAGCTTTGGCCTGCTGGTTCTGGTCGGCCTGACGTCCGCGCTGCTGAGCGTCAAGAAGCACCTCCCGCACCAGTTGTGGCACGCAATCCATCTGAGCACCTATGTGGCGATCGGCCTGTCGATCCCGCACCAGTTCACGATGGACAAGCTCTTCGATGCCCCTTGGGCCAAGGCCTACTGGATCGGTCTCTACGCCGTCACCGGTTCCGCCCTGCTGGTCTACCGGGTCATCGTCCCGATCACGCGTTCGCTGCGGCACTCGCTGGTCGTCAGCGAGGTCCGCCAGGAGTCGCACGACGTGGCGACGATCACCATGGCCGGGCAGTACCTCGGCACCCTTGACGTCGCCGCCGGGCAGTTCTTCAACTGGCGCTTCTGGACCCCCGGTCTCGCGCTCGAGCAGCATCCCTTCTCGATCAGCGCCGCCCCCAATGGCACCTCGCTGCGGATCACCGTCCGCAATGCCGGTGCCGGCACCGCCAGGATCATGCAGGTGAAGCCCGGCACCCGGGTCAGCTTCGAGGGTCCCTATGGCGTCTTCACCGATGCCGCCCGCACCCAGGAGGCGATCGTGCTGGCTGGTTCGGGAGTGGGCATCACGCCGATCCGCGCGGTCGTCGAGGCCACCCAGACCATCCCGGGACGCTCGCTGGTGCTGCTCCGTGCCAGCCACGCCGAGGAGCTGTACCACCTGGACGAGTTCCGGACGATCTGTAGGCAGCGCGGCATCCAACTCGTCACCCTGGTCGGCAACCGCTCCGGGGACGGTGCCTGGACGACCAGCGACCACCCCAATCTCAAGCTCGTCCAATTGGCGCCCTGGATCGCCGACGCGGACGTCTATGTCTGTGGACCCGATGCCTGGTCGAAGGCCCTCGTGACCGAGGCCGAGGCCTATGGGGTCCACCCATCCCAGGTGCACCGGGAGTCGTTCGCCATGTAGCCATGCGGACACTTGCCGAAGCAAGCACCTGAGGGTGCGGCCTCCTTCAGGAGTCGCGCCCGGTGTCCCCCGGAAGTGGGCCGGGGGGCATGACGAAGGCCCGTCTCCAAGTGGGGGAGACGGGCCTTCGTGCTGTCTGGGCTCGGAATCAGGATCAGCGGTGGATCACCTGGGGAACTGCAGCCCCTGGTCGGGGGCCTGCGCCTGGTCGGCCTGAACCTGCTGAGCCTGCGGCTGCGCGGCCGTCTGACCGGCCGGCACCTGCGCGGTGTCAGCGCCCTGGAGCACGCCCTCGATCTCGGCGACCACGGCCTGTTCCTCGGCGGAGACGCCCTTCGAGGCCTCGGCGACCTGCTGGCATGCGGCCCTCACGTAGCTCTTGATCGCCGCCTGGGCGTCAGGGTTCTTGCCGGCAACCTGGACGGCCGTGGCGAGGCTGGCGAGCATCTTCTGCTTCAGGTCGTCCTTGCTGGACGCCTGCGGCGGCATCACGAGCCCACCCTTCATCAGGTCCTTGACGCCTTCCGGCGCGCTGGCGAGGGCCTGCGAGGCGGCCTTCGATTCCTTGAAGATGTCGAAGAAGCCGGGGTCGGCCTGGGAGACGAGGGCAATGGCGCCCATCACGCCGCCGCGGATCTGGTCCTGCTCAGCATCGGTGAAATCAGTCATGGAGCAATTGTTCCCACGTTCCCATGACCGCTGTCAGGGTTGTCCGCCTCAGGCATAACCTGTAAGCCGTCCGGCGCTGTGACGCGCCACAGGACGAGGCTGGGGCTCCACCGACGAACGGTGGGGCCCCGGCCCTTTGCTGCGTGTGCCAACCCGACCGACGGATCGGGTGGAGTTCAGCGGTTCTCCATCGCGACGTAGTCGCGCTCGACCTCGCCGATGTAGATCTGGCGCGGACGGCCGATCTTGGTGCCGACCTCGGAGTTCTGTTCGCGCCACTGCGCGATCCAGCCGGGCAGACGGCCGATGGCGAACAGGACGGTGAACATGTTCACCGGGAAGCCCATCGCCTCGTAGATCAGGCCCGAGTAGAAGTCGACGTTCGGGTAGAGCTTGCGCTCCTGGAAGTAGGGGTCGCTGAGGGCGGTCTGCTCCAGCTCCTGCGCGATGTCGAGCAGGTCGGTGCGGCCCTCCTTCAGCTTCAGGACCTCGTCGGCGTGCTTCTTGATGATGGCCGCGCGGGGGTCGTAGTTCTTGTAGATGCGGTGGCCGAAGCCCATCAGGCGGATGCCGGCCTTCTTGTCCTTGACCTGCTGGACGTACTCGGCGACGGTCATGCCCGAGTCCTTGATGGCCTGGAGCATCTCCAGGACCTCCTGGTTGGCGCCACCGTGCAGTGGGCCGGACAGGGCGTTCACGCCGGAGGCGACCGAGGCATAGATGTTCGCCTGCGAGGAGCCGACCAAACGCACCGTCGAGGTCGAGCAGTTCTGCTCGTGGTCGACGTGCAGGATCAACAGCACCTCGAGGGCGCGGGTGATCGCCTCGTTGAACTGGTAGGACTCGGTCGGGAAGCCAAAGCTCATCCGCTCGAAGTTCTCGATGTAGCTCAGTGAGTTGTCTGGGTAAAGCGTCGGCTGCCCGACCGAGTTCTTGTACGAGTAGGCAGCCAGTGTGGGCACCTTGGCCAGCAGGCGCTCGGTGGCGCGCTCGACGGACTCGTCGTCGAGCCCGATGGAGTCGGTGTTGAAGGTCGACAGTGCCATGATGCCGGCGGCCAGCACGGGCATCGGGTGCGAACGACGGGGGAAGCAGCGGAAGAGGTCGCGCATCCGCTCGTCCAGCAGCGTGGACTTGGTGATGCGGCTGGTGAAGGTCTCGAGCTGCTCTGCGGTGGGCAGCTCACCGTAGATCACCAGGTAGGCGCACTCGAGGAAGGTGGACCGCTCCGCCAGCTGCTCGATCGGGTAGCCGCGGTAGCGCAGGATTCCCTTGTCGCCATCGATGAAGGTGATGGCCGACTTGCACGACGCCGTGCTCGAGAAGCCCTGGTCGTAGGTGGTGTCACCGGTGCTGGCCAGCAGCTTGGTGATGTCGTGTCCGTTGTTGCCGATGGAGGCCGGCACAAAGGGGAGGTCGACCTCCTTGTCGCCAACCGTGAAAGTCGCGTTCTCACTCATAGTTCCTCCTTGAACCGGAGTCCAATCTCCGACCAATCAGGGTTTGCAGGGCTCGCACGAGCGGCGTCGCATGCGTCGTCGCGTCGCGGTTGCGCTCACACTACCGCCCAAACAGCCCCGCTCAAATTGAGTGTGGATGTGATGGACGTCACCGGCCGAGCGTAGGTGCACGCCGGCATCGGAGCCCCGGCCAGCTGTGGTCAGCGCACCTGGGCGGTCTGGGCCGAGACGACGCTGGTCGTGCGGTACAGGGGCTTGGACGCGGTGACCCGCAACCGGATGCGGAAGTACTTGTCGGTACGGGTGAGGGTGTAGGTCGAACCCGTTGCGCCCTTGATCGGGGTCGCCGTGCCCCAGATGTTGACCCGCTCCCACTGGCGCGTGACGACGACCGGGCCGACGCCCCAGGTGCCGGTCGAACCGGTGAGAACGCGTCCGACGCGCGGGGTGCCGGTCACGCCAGGGGTGCCTGCACGCTCCAGCACGCCGGGTGTCACGGTCGACATCGAGCTGAGGACGACATTTGGTGAACCCGTGCCGCGGTTGGAGACACGCGCGTCGGTGGCGGTGCTCTTCCACGTCTGGGCCATCAATTGGGCGCTGACCTGCGCCGGGGTCCAGGAGGGTCGGGCCTGCAGGATCTGGGCGACCACGCCAGCCGTGACGGGCGACGCCATGGACGTGCCGGTCATCAGGGCATAGCGGTGGCCGGTGGAGGCGGGCACGGTCGAGGGAACGTTCCTGCCGGGTGCGAAGAGGTCGAGGCAGGTGCCCCAGTTGCTGCCCTCGGACGCGGTGTCGACCCAGCGCTTGTTGACCGACGTGGTCGAGTCCCCGATCGCGCCGACCGTGATCACGGCGGGTAGGTGCGCCGGGGAGATCTTGCAGGCGTCCGCGTTCTCGTTGCCCGCGGCGGCGACGACGGTGATGCCCTCGGCGATCATCCGGCTGACGGCGTCGTCCACGGCGGGGTCGATGCCGTCGGCGACATTCGTCCCCAGGCTCATGTTGGTGACAGCGGCGGTGCCGTCGACGTGGTTCTTGAGCACCCACTCCAGACCCGCCAGAACGCCGGCCGAGGTGCCGTAGCCGTAGTCGTCCAGCACCTTCACCGGGATGATGCGGGCACGCTTGGCCGAGCCGAAGGTGGTGGAGCCGACCAGACCTGCGACATGTGTCCCGTGGTACAGCCCGTCGGTGGTGGCGCTGCCGCCGACCGCGCTGTAACCGGCGCTGACGCGGCCACCGAACTCCTTGAGTGAGGAGTCGACCCCGGAGTCGACCACGTAGACCGGGACATTGGTGCCCTGGTAGTAGCTGGTGAACCAGCCCGCCTTGCCCCACTTCTGGTCGATCCGGTCGAGTGCCCAGCCGGGGTTGGCCTGGGCGCCGAAGGAGACATAGCGCTTGTTCTCGTAGACGGCCGCCACGCTGGAGTCGGCGCGCACCTGCGACAGCTGGGTCTCGGTCAGTTCCATCACCGCACCCGGGAAGACCTTCTCCAGGCGCGTCCGGACGCTCAGCCCGGCCCGCTCCGCCTTCGCCGAGGCACCCTGCGCGCTGTACCCATTCTTGTAGCGCACGATCCAGGTGCTCTTCGCGGTCTTGTCGGCGGGGGCCGCCTCGGCGGGCACTGCGCCCACCGGGGTGGTCAACAGCGGAGCGGTCAGTGCCAGCGCGAACAGCGCGGCCAGCCGGGAACGGCGCGTCATGCAGGGTCCTTCGATCGTGGTCGACCAGCGGTCAATCGTCCCCGACACCTTGCGTCGAGAGGCGCCACCTGTGCAAGCCGACGCTCCCATCCGACCGCCGCAATTGCTGCTGCCGCAGCGTTCGCGCGGCGAACCAGCGCCAGCCCGGCGAGGGCATCGGACAGAATGCAGTCATGACGACAGCGGTCGAGGTGCACATCACGGGACGGGTGCAGGGCGTCGGCTTCCGGTGGAGCACGGCCCAACAGGCGCAGCAGGTGGGCGTCACCGGGTGGGTGCGCAACCAGCCGGACGGTTCGGTCGCAGCCTGGTTCGAGGGGGACGAGGACCCGGTCGACCAAATGGTCGACTGGTGCCAGCAAGGCCCCCGCTGGGCCGGGGTGGACCAGGTCATCGCCACCCACGTGTCCGCGAAGGGCTACGGATCCTTCGAAGTCCGATGACTCAGTTGAGCGCGGACTGCTGCTTCCAGCCGGCGTAGCTGTACTGCCAGACCCCGACGCCATCGGTGGGCTGCATGATGCGCGAGGAACCGGTGACGATGTCCAGGTCGCCGGCGCGGACGAAGTCGAACAGCCACTTGGCGTTGGCGGTGCTCATCCCGGTGCAGCCGTGGGAGACGTTCGCGACGCCCTGGCTGCCCACCGACCACGGGGCGGCGTGGATGAACTCACCGGTCCAGGTCACCCGCATCGCCCACTTCACGTCCAGGTTGTAGGCCTCGGCGGAGTCCTTTGGGATGGCCACCGTCTCGGAGTTCATCTTGACCTGGCTCAGCCGCTCGATGATCACCTTGGTGCCGGAGCGAGTGGTGAAGCCCGACTTGCCGTTGGTCACGGGAAAGGTGCGGATGGTCTTGCCGTTCTGCGTCACCTTGAGGGTGTGCGCGGCGATGTCGGTGTAGAGAATCCGTTGGTCGCCGATCGCCAGCTGCGCCGTGTCGTCGCGTCCAAGCCACTTGTTCGCGCCGGTCTGCAGCCCCGCGAACTCCGTGGTGACCGTGATCTTCGTCCCCGGCTTCCAGTAGGTCTTGGGTCGCCACATCAGTTGGCGGTTGTCGAGCCAGCCCCAGGAGCCCTCCTGCGCGGGGACGACGGTGACCTTGGCGTGCTTCTCCACCTCGGCGCGCATCGCCTTGGTCTCCACGGCGCTGACGAACTGGATGGTCGCCGGCATCCCGACGCCGGTGGTGAAGCCCTGGTAGAGCACGTCATAGCCAGCGATGTTGGTCTTCAGCGTGGAGAACTTCTTGGTCAGCTCCTGCGCAACGCCCTGGTCGTTGGTGGCCTGGATGGTCGCGGTGTAGTCGGTCTGGGGCAGCAGGTTGCGGCTCGGCTGCCACGTGCTGCCGTCGAGGATGCCGGCGACCTCACCATTCGGGCCGGTGACGGTGACGCCGTCCAGGCGGCCGTTGGTGACCGTCACGTCAATCGAGTCGGTCGGCAGCAAGGCGGTGATCGGGTGCTGGGACGACAACGCCACCGCGAGTTGCCGGGTGGGCGTCGGTTCCGGGGCTGCGGTCTTGGACGCCGGCCCGGAACCGTCATCGGTGCCCTGGCCAGCGGTGGCAGACGCAGCGACGGTCGCCGGGACGTTCATCGCGTCCGGGGAGACCTTCGCGCAGGATGCGGTGGCGGCTCCCATCACAAGCAGGGCAAGGAACCAGGCGAGATGCTTCACGCGGTCAGGCTAACTCTCGGCTCCGACAACTTCGTGCCGCGACCGGCAACGGTCAACGAGAATTCAGGCTCGAGGCGTCCGGCGTGAGCGCTGCGTCGCTGGGGGCGCTCAGCGTCAGGACGGCACGCTCGACCAGGTCGTTGTCGGTGATCTCGGCCTCCAGCCGCCGCAGCACTTCCGCCACGTGCGACTCCGGGGCGTCCCCGGCCAGGTCGACGGCCGCGACGAGGAAGACCTTGTCGGCGCCCACGTACTCGCAGAAGAGGTAGGTGACCCGGGAGATCTCCGGGTGCTCCAGCAGCTTGGCCAGGGCGCGGGCCCGGAAGGCGGGCGAGACGGACTGGCCGGCCAGGAAGTCGGAGTTGCGTCCGATCAGGAAGAGCGCGATGACGCCCAGCAGGATACCGACGACGATCGACCCGATCGCGTCGTAGATCGCATCGCCGGTGAGCTGGTGGGTGAGGATACCGGCGAAGGCCACCACCAGGCCGACCAGGGCAGCGGCGTCCTCGAAGAAGACCGCGCGCAGCGTCGGGTTGGAGGTGTCGGCGACATAGCGCAGGGTGCTGGCGCCGAGCTTCGTTGCGGCCCTGGACGCCTGTCTGCGGGCCTGGAGGAAGCTCGCACCCTCCAGGACGAAGGCGATCGCCAGCACGATGTAGGCGATGGTGTAGTCGGCCTCGGGTTCGTGGTTCCCGAGCTGGGTGATGCCGTGGTAGATCGACACCACCGAACCGGCCGTGAACAGCCCCAGCGCCGCGAACATCGACCAGATGTAGCCCTCTCGTCCGTGGCCGAAGGGGTGCAGATCGTCGGCGGGCTTGTTCGAGCGACGCTCGGCCACCATCAAGAAGCCCTCGTTGCCCGCGTCCGCCCAGGAGTGGGCCGCTTCGGCGACCATCGACGCCGACCCGGTGAGCAGGGCGGCGACGGTCTTGGCGAGGGCGATCAGCAGGTTCGCGCCCAAGGCGACCAGGACCGTCAGCATGCTCCCGTCGGACGACTTCTCGGTTGCCGGAGCAGTGGTGGCAGGGGTGGGTTGGCTCACGCCCACCGATCGTACGCCGCGCCATTTCGCTGTCGGCGTCCGCGCCGTCGATGGTGGAAGCGAACAAGGATCACTACCGTTGGTTGTGTAGGCCACTGTCGACCGACAGCACGCCAAGCGCGAGAAGCAGGAGAATGAACATGACCGAGTCCTTCGACGCGAACGATCAGGCCAAGGCTGCTGCCCAGTCCGCTGCCGACCAGGCGAAGGCGAAGGCGGATGAGGCCCGCGCGAAGGCGCAGGCCGCTGCCGACCAGGCCAAGGCCCGCGCCGCGGGCACCGCCGACCAGGCCAAGGTGAAGGCCGAGCAGGCCAAGCAGGCCGCCGACCAGGCAAAGGCGAAGGCCAGCGAGGCCACCGACAAGGCCAAGCAGGCCGCCGACCAGGCGAAGGCGAAGGCCACGGAGGCTGCCTCCAAGGCGGGCGAGGCCGTCCACAAGAACCGCGAGAAGATCGACGAGGCCGTGGACAAGCTCACCAAGACCATCGACCAGAAGATCCCGGCCCAGCACCACGGCAAGGTGGAGAAGGTCAAGGAGATCGTGCAGAAGGGCCTCGACGCGATCGAAGGCCAGCGCAGCACCGGCGCCAAGGTCTCCAATGCCGCCGACGACGTGGCCGACAAGGCCAGCGAGTTCGCCGACGAGGCCAAGGACGCTGCCGACGAGCGGTTCTGATCGTCAGTTCTTGCCAGCGCAGATGAGGGGCCCGGGTCTTCCCGGGCCCCTCACCTGCGTCTTGGGGCCCGAGTTCCTACTCGTAGCCCAGTTCGTGCAGGCGGTCATCGTCGATGCCGAAGTAGTGGGCGATTTCGTGGACGACCGTGACGTGCACCTCGTCGACCACCTCGTCCAGCGTCGAGCACATCTCCAGCGTCGGCAGGCGGTAGACGAAGATCCGGTCGGGAAGCACGCCGCTGTACATCGAATCCCGCTCGGTGATCGGGATGCCCTCGTACAGGCCCAGCAGGTCGGGCTCCTCCTCATTGCGGTCCTCCACCACGACGATGCAGTTTTCCACCAGGTCGAACAGCTCGTCCGGGATCGATGACAGGGCCCGGTCGACGAGGGCCTCGAAGTCTTCGGGCGTGACCTCCCCCGTATTCACCTCCACGTGCTCACCTCCACCGTGCTCACCTCCATCGTGCTCAGCCCCGCACAGGTGGCAGCGAGGCGCCGTCCTCGACCACCCAGGTCACGAAGTCACGCAGGTCCTTGCCGCGCTGGTTCAGGTGCCGGTATCCAGTCGGCTCGTCCGGGCGCTCCCGGGCGCGCAGAGCGTCGGCGGCCAATGGGTGCCAGCGATCGTCCAGCTGCTCCAGGATGTAACGACCGGCACCCGACTTGGACGTCGCGTGACCCGTGGTGAGCAGGTGGTGCAGCCGTGCGACGCCGAGCGTGCACCAGGCCACCACGTCATCACGCCGTCCGGCGACCATCCAGCCCACCTTGAGCTCCTTGGCGGTCCGTCCCCAGTAGCTCGCCAGGTTCTCGTGGGTGTACTGCCACAGCTCGTCCGCATCGTCCTGGATCGACAGCACGCCGGGTTCCCGTCCGGTGATGCGGATGCCGCGGGTGGCCAGCTCATGCCAGGCGATCGGGTTCACGTCCAGGTCGGCGGCGGCCACGAAGCGTCCGTTGTGGGAGCAGGGGACGGGCGGGCACTGGGACGGAGGGGCTTGCAGGTCGTCCAGCACGACGTGGTGGCCGTCGAAGTTGTGCTGGGGGAACTCGAACCAGATCTGCGTGTGTGCAGCCTCGAGGGCCCGCAGGTCACTGGGCCCGGGTCGCTGGGCGAGAACGGCGGTGAAGTCGACGTCCGAACCAGGGAAGAACTCCCCCCAGCCCAGGGAGCCGCGCAGGTAGAAGCCGGTCAGCAGGCCCTCGGCGGTGTGGTTGAGCGCGTGGGTGAAGGACGCGCACATCTCGTGCACCACCGTCGGCAGTTCCTCCCCCATGGCCGCAGCCTAGCTTCCGCGAGTTCCGCTGCCGTGACAGGAGAGACTGGACGCGTGACGAACCCCGAACTGGCCCGTGGCCTGGTCACGGCCGCCGCCCTGATCGGCCTGGTGCCGGCCGGCTGGCTGCTGCGAGCGGGGCTCGACTGGTTGTCGCGGCCCCGATACCCCGGGCGGCAGCTGCTCGGCGCTGGTCTCGGCCTGCCGGCCTTGCTGATGGCCGGGGTCGCCGTCGTCTGGCTGCGCCCGAGCTCGTGGCTGGCGGTCGGGTCCCTGTTCTGCTGCCTGCTGGTGGGGTGGACGTCCGCCCTGTTCCTCGGCTGGCAGGCGTGGTCGCTGCGGCACGGGACGGGGGGCGTGGGCCCTGTCGACTACGTCATCGTGTTGGGTGCCGGCCTGTTGGGCGACCGGGTGCCGCCGGTGCTGGCCTCGCGGATCGACACCGCAGTCGAGATCCACCGGTCGCAGTCGACGGCCGACGGGGGGAGACGTCCGCTGCTGGTGATGAGCGGTGGCAAGGGGTCGGATGAGCAGGTCAGCGAGGCGGCGGCCATGGCGCGGTATGCGATGGCGTGCGGGGTGCCCGCGACCGACGTGGTGCTGGAGGACCGCTCAACGACCACCTGGCAGAACCTGGAGTTCAGCTCCAGGTTGGTGTCCGAGCGGCTGGGCGGCCAGGGATCAGGCGGCGCAGAACTGGGCGATGGCGCCCGGGGTGTCGTGGTCAGCAACGACTTCCACACCCTGCGGGCTTCGTGGATGGCCCGGGCCCAAGGTCTTGACCTCGGCTTCGTCGACGCGCCAACGGTGGGCGTGTCCCGGGCCGCGGCGCAACTGCGTGAGTTCGGCGCCGTCGCCTACCAGTGGCCGTTGCGATTCGCGGTGGCGAGCGGCCTGCTGCCGCTGCTGCTCACCGTTCTGGTGTTGGCCTGAAGCCGTCGTGGTGCTGGCCCGAAGGCGCGAAGACCGCGGCGGGCATTGAGGCGCTCCGGGGCCTGGCCCAGGGCGCATCAGCCGACAGGTCAGGCGGGGATGGTCTCGGGGGAGCTCACGGCGTCCTCAACGCGTCGGCTCAAGCCTTCCGGGCGGTCGCAGCCGTCGGCGTCGAAGCCGTCGTTCAAGAGGATCGAGTCGATGGCCTGGCGCGCGGTCGAGGCGTCGGCGACCCACACGACCGCGGCGACGATCCAGAGGATGACAACAGCAGCGGCGACGAGAATCATGGAGTTCTCCAATCAGGACATGTGGACTTCTCAGTCCTTCCGTCCCCCGACTGGAAGGTACCCTCCATCCCCATGGAGGGCCTTGATGGCAGCAACCCGGCTGACCGACAAACCCTACGGTACACGTGTCTGGGACGAATGTCCTATGACCATTGGGGTGTGGGCTTTCGCCAGTAGTGGTACGGGCGGCGAATCCCTCGCGGGCTGCACGCCGTCCCTTGGCCCGGCGTCCCCACGTTGACGAACCCCAAGGTGTCGTGGCTCGAAACCTCGCTGGGAAAGTGGTGTGAGGTACTTGTGATCGAAGGAGATCTTAGTGGCCGAGTGCCCGCGGGTGAGGGCGCGGGGGCCCGTTGGTCGGCATTCATCGAGCTGTCAGCTCGACGTTGTAACGTGGCCCAGCCATGACCAGCTCTGCCTTCGAGAACCTCTCCCCAGCCTTCCCGGGACGTGCGCCGTGGGGCACCGCGTCCCGGTTGCGCGCGTGGCAGGCGGAAGCGCTGGCGGCCTACCTCGCCGATGAGCCGCGCGACTACCTGGCGGTCGCCACCCCTGGCGCCGGCAAGACCACCTTCGCGCTGCGCGTCGCCACCGAACTCCTGCACCGGCGCATCATCCAGCGGGTCATCGTGGTTGCGCCCACCGAGCACCTCAAGGTGCAGTGGGCCGAGGCCGCGCACAAGGTCGGGATCAACCTGGACCCGGGGCTTGGCGGGTCGAGCCGCAAGGGACGCAGCCGGGAGTTCGACGGCGTGGCGGTCACCTACGCGGGTGTCGCAGCCCGCGTCCACCACTACCGGGCCCGGACCGAGGGCAGCAAGACGCTCGTCATCCTGGACGAGGTGCACCACGCCGGCGACGCGCTGAGCTGGGGTGATGCGATCAAGGAGGCCTTCGAGCCGGCCACCCGTCGGCTCGCCCTGACCGGAACCCCCTTCCGCAGCGACGAGAACCCGATCCCCTTCGTCACCTACGACGAGGTGATGCCGGGGGTCAAGCAGTCGCGCGCCGACTACACCTACGGCTACGCCGACGCCCTGCGTGACCACGTCGTCCGGCCGGTGCTGTTCATGGCCTACGGCGGGCCGATGCGCTGGCGCACCAAGGCCGGGGACGAGCTGGGCGCCAACCTCGGTGAGGCGCTCACCAAGGACCTCACCGCGCACGCCTGGCGCACCGCCCTCGACCCGAAGGGCGAGTGGATCCAGGCGGTGCTACGGGCAGCCGACACGCGCCTGTCGGAGGTGCGACGTCACGTCCCCGACGCCGGGGGGCTGGTCATCGCGACCAACCAGACGATGGCGAGGGCCTATGCCCGCATCCTCGAGGGCCTGACCGGGACGAAGCCGACGACGGTGCTCTCGGACGACCCCGGGTCGAGTGCGAAGATCGACGACTTCAGTGGGTCCGATGCGCGGTGGATGGTTGCGGTGCGGATGGTGTCCGAAGGCGTCGACGTCCCGCGGCTGGCCGTCGGGGTGTACGCGACCGCGACGTCCACGCCGTTGTTCTTCGCCCAGGCCGTCGGACGCTTCGTCCGCACCCGCCGTCGAGGGGAACTGGCAACGGTCTTCCTGCCAACGGTGCCGGTGATCCTCAGCCATGCCTCGCTGCTGGAGCGCCAGCGCGACCACATCCTCGGACGCAAGAAGACCGAGGAGGACGGGCTGTGGGCCGAGGAGGAGGGCCTGCTCGAGCGCGCGAACCAGGGTGAGAAGGCATCGGACGACCTGCTGGGCCAGTGGGAGGCGCTGGAGTCGCAGGCGCAGTTCGACCACGTCATGTTCGACTCGCACCAGTTCGGGCTGACCGCAGAGCCCGCCTCCCAGGAGGAGCAGGACTACCTTGGCTTGCCCGGCCTGCTGGAACCCGACCAGGTCGGTGACCTCTTGCGGGAACGTCAGCGTCGCCACCTGCAGCGGCGCCAGCGGACCGAGAAGAAGGAGAAGGTGCCGCCGGAGGTGAGCCTGCACCGGGCGCTGGAGGCCAAGCGCAAGGAGCTCAACTCGCTCGTCAGCCAGTACGCCCGGCACAAGGGAATCCCACACTCTCACGTCCATGCGGAGCTGCGGCGCCAGGCTGGGGGGCCGCCGCTGGCCAAGGCGTCGACCGACCAGGTCGACCAACGGATCCAGTTGATCCGCAAGTGGCACACGGGACGCTGAGCTGGCGACGTCGAGCGGTGGGAGCACCTGCTGCGCCTGGGTCACCTCGTCGTCCGGGCCACCCGTGCGGACCTGCGACACCCGTGGGACTTCGTGGAGCGAGTTGCCGAGGCCCTTCGATGGACCCGCAGCCCCAACGTTGGGTCAGGGCTGCTGCTGGATGATCGGGGCCATCGGCGTCGACGAAGCCGTCAACGCGGGGACGGCGATCAGCGACGCGAACACCACGAGTGCGGCCGTGACCACGCGGGTGCGGAGGCGCTTGCTCCCCCGAGGCGCTGGTGTCATGCGAACAAACTAGGCCCGGCGGTCAAGGTCCTGCAACGGGCAACATCTTCAAACAATTTCGGACGGGGGCATGGCGCGGCTGTGGCTACGAGACCCGCAACCACAACACCGTTGGGGGCCGCCACTACCGCCCCCAACGGGCTCAGCCGAAGTTGACCTGACGGCCCAGCGTCCCCTCGAGGGAGCGCAGCCAGGCCGGCGACTGGACCACCGCGAGGCGGTGCTGCAGCGCGTCCAGACGCGCGTCCAGGGCCAGGCGTCCGACCGGGGCGAGGTTCCCGCCCTTGCTGACGAAAGGCGCGAGGTCGGCGACGCCCTTGCGCAGGTGGGCCACCTCGGCGCCCTGCTTCGCGGTCAACCGCTGCGCGTACCAGCCCGAGCCCAGGATCGTGCGCCGGTCGAACAGCGCGCGGAACTCCGGGGTCTCCAGCGTCCAGCCCTCGGCCGAGGCGCCCTTGGCCATGATCTCCAGCAGCGCCCGCAGCGGCGGAATGGCCAGCTCGACCGTCTGGTCATCGAAGTAGGCCTGCGCCACGCGCTGGTGGGTGGTGACGATGACGTCGATGCTCTCCGCGAAGGTGTCCAGGCCCTGCAGCTCTGGGCGCAGCATCTCGTCGGTGAACACCACGTCGGGGTGCAGGAAGATGCGTCCGAAGTACGTCGTCGCGAAGGCCGCATTCATCCGGTAGCCCAGCCGGCTGGCGCGCACCGTGCGTCCTCGGTGCTCGAAGTCGGCCAGGCGTTCCAGGTAGCCGCCCTCGACCAGCGTGGCGGCGCGACGCTCGTCCGGCCACATCCGGCTGAAGAGCTCGGGCACCAGCAGCGAGATGTCGTGGTCGACCCGCACCTTCGGCCCGATCACGCCGGCCGAGCTGAGCCAGCCGTCGGTCTCGGTGAGGGCATAGCTGAGCAGCGCCGCGTTCAGGTCGATGATCGCGGGCAGCGCGTTGAACGGACCCTTGGTCATGGCGCCCTCGGAGCCGGCACCGGTCGTCGACGGGGACTTGCCGGTCATGGAGCTGATGAACTCCATGAACAGCTCCGGCAGTTCCATGTAGTGCAAGGGGTTGTAGGCGCACAGCGGCGGCACCCCGGCCTCGGCGGCGTTGTTGCGACGCCCGGCAGCGACCACGTCGACGGGCATCCGCAGCGGCTCGTCGACGGGAACCTTCCGGAGCAGGTGCGAGGCGAGGTCTGCCGCCGCGGTGGCTTCGGGGTTCATCAGGTCGGGACGCTTCTGCAGGTAGCGCGGGTTCTTGGACCGCTTGCCGTCCGCGACGATCCGGGGTTCGGACGAGACGACGAGGTAGGACCCCTCGAGAGGTTCCTCGACAGGCTCGGGGATGGTGGTGGGGGTCGTGGCAGCAAAGTCCCGGAGCAACGTGGCCATCGGCTCCGTGAACCGGCTCATGGCCGGGGCATCGGCCACCAGCTCGCGCGCCGTCTCCCGGGTGATCGGCTCGAAGTTGGAGATGAACGAGTCCGAACCCGCCAAATCCTTCTCGGTCTGCTTGTCGTAGCCGCGGTGGATCGCATCGTCCGGACGCTGGAAGAGCAGCGCCTCGCAGTTCTCGACGTACTTCTTCGAGACCGGGTCGGACGTGTACTCGGCGGGCGGGGCCACGACCGAGGCGGTGATGTCGTCCTCGGTCTGCACCTTCGCGGCGGGCGAGAAGTCCGGACGCAGGCTGAACAGGCGCCACGACCCGTCATCGTCGAAGCCGACGCGCAGCATGTTGACCACGATCTTCTCGCCGTCCAGGCGCAGCGCATTGCCCTGGCGGCCGTTCATGATGCCCACGGAGAAGTGGGATCGCCAGTCGGTGCCCCACTCGGGCCGGTAGTAACGCTTCACGGTGAACAGCAGCTCGCTGACGTGCGCTGGGATGGCGCCGAGCCACTCGTTGTAGGCGTCGGTGTAGTCGTCCCGCCTTGTCAGCAGCTTGATCACCGAACCCAGCGAACGATCCGCGGACAGGATCGGACGGTGATCGGTGCGCGCCGGGTCGCGGAAGCGGTCGGAGTAGTCGCGGGCCAGCAGTTCGGAGACCTGGTCCATGTCATGGTCGAAGTCGGCCACATAGGCATTGCCGAAGACGAAGGCGTCCAACAGGCTCTTGGAGATCTCCGACTTGCCGCCGCCGGAGACTGTCGCGGGCTTGTGGCACTGCGTCGAGCTGGGCGACGTGCCGATCAGGTGCCACTGGGTCGGGTCGGCGTCGCGGGGCTTGGTGTGGACGCGGTAGCCATTGGGCGCCAGGTAGGTGAGACCGGCACGCAGCGGGATCTGGTGGGTGCCGTCCGGGGCCTCCCAGCTGACCGTCTGCGTGCGCATCGAGTAGGACGACTTGCCCGGGACGATGACCAGGTGCGGCTGCTCCAGGTCGAGCGCGTGGCCCTCGGGCTGGGGGTTGAAGCGCTGCGGATCGCGGGCGACGACGTCGGCGACGGTGTAGTCGTCGGGGGTGTAGGTGTCGGTCCACTCGGCGCCGAGGTTGTAGGCGGGGAAGGCCAGCGCGCCGCCGGAATGCTCCTCCTCGGCCAGGCCGAAGAGGTTCGCGGAGTAGGAGATCTGGGTCTTCACCTCCTTCTTGCAGTAGCCGTAGTAGTTGTCGGCGATGAGGGTGACGATGACGCCGCGCTCGTCGCGTGCACAGACCTTGAAGGCCTGCCCGCCGTTGTAGCGCTCGTCCTCGGAGCTCCAGCACATGCCGTCGCGCTTCTGCCGGTCCGTGGCCTGGTCGAAGTGCGGGAGGCCGAGTTCCTTCTTGGTCATCGCGGTCAGGTGCGGTGCCAAGATCACGGCGCCGGTGGTTCCGGTCCAGCCCTCCGGGTCGAGCGAAGCGTCGTTCTCGGGCAGGTGCGGGTCGCCGCCGTTGCCGAAGATGCCCTCGACGAAGTCGAGGTTCGAGACCAGACCGCCGGGGACGATGAACCGGACCTCCATGGTCCGCTCGTCGGTGAACCCGGGCACGGCGGGGACGACCAGTGGGCGCAGCAGCAACGAGACGAAGCAGGCAGCCTGCTCGGTCTGGTTGGCGGTGAAGGGGACGACCATCGCCTCACGCGGCGGGTTCATCGCGCCTTCCATCAGCCGGGCGAAGACCCCGCGCGGGACCGCCAGTTTGTCGTCCGGGATCGGCAGCCCTCCCTCGACCACGTGGAAGACGCCGGCGGTGGTGCGACGGTCGTTCGCGGGGTTGTGCAGCACGCCGTTTGCGACGCGGTAGGAGCTCAGCAGCTCGGAGTGGAACTCGTCCCCGTCGTGTGGCAGAGAAAGCGCGCGGGCCATCCCGGGGGTGTCGAGGACGAGCGTCTGGCGAGGCAGTTGCGGCTGCACGTCCAGGCCGGAGAGGTAGTCGTCCACGAAGTCCTGGATGCGCTGGTCGGCGGCGCACAAGCGCTCACCGAGGCGGCGGGAGAGCTCGCGCTGGCGCGAAATGATCGGCTCGAGCAATCGCTGACCCTGTTCAACGGACGCGTCTGCGGCGAGCGGCTGGCCGATCAGGGCCAGGCGCAGGTTGATGGCGGCGGTGAGGTCTTGCTGCGTGGAAGCCATGGGTCCATTCAAACCCGGGCGCCTGGCGCCTGGACGGGCGGGGTCGCTTTCGGTCGATGGATGGACATTCCAGGTCGGGTGGCGGGCCGTGCTGCTGGGAATCGGACGCCAGCAGGCCTGTTCGGCGATTGGACCGTGCAAATGGCCCGATCCGTCCGGTTTTCAGCCGCTGGTTCAGCCCAGGACGTCCTCCAGCTGGCTCAACGGCAGGTCGAAGGCCTCGGCGACACCGGGGGTCGCGAGCTTCCCGTCGGCGGTGTTCACGCCCTTGGCGAGCGCCACATTCTCGCGGCAGGCCCGCTGCCAGCCCTTGTCAGCGAGCTGGACGGCGTAGGGCAGCGTCGAGTTGGTCAGCGCCCAGGTGGACGTGTTGGGCACCGCGCCCGGCATGTTCGCGACGCAGTAGAAGATCGAGTGGTGGACGCCGAAGGTCGGGTCGTCGTGGGTGGTCGGACGGGAGTCCTCGAAGCAGCCGCCCTGGTCGATCGCCACGTCCACCAGCACCGAACCGGGCTTCATCTGGGCCACCATCTCGTTGGTGACCAGTTTGGGGGCCCGCGCTCCCGGCACCAGCACCGTGCCGATCACCAGGTCGGCTTCGCAGACGTGCTGGCGCACCGCCAGCGACGAGCTGGTCAGCGCATGCACCTTGTTGCCGTAACGCCAGTAGGCGTGGCGGAGCTTCTCCAGGTCGACGTCCAGCATCGTCACGTCCGCGCCCATGCCCATCGAGATCTGGGCCGCATTCTGGCCCGCGACGCCAGCACCGAGGATGACGACCTTGGCCTGTTGCACGCCGCCTACGCCGCCCAGCAGGACTCCGCGTCCGCCGGCCGCCTTCATCAGCTGCGCCGCCCCGACCTGCGGCGCGAGACAGCCAGCCACCTCGCTCATCGGGTACAGCAGCGGCAGCGCACCATTGGCCGACTGCACCGTCTCGTAGGCGATCGCCGTGGTGCCGGCTGCCAGCAGGGCGTCGGTCTGCGGCCGGTCGGCGGCCAGGTGCAGGTAGGTGAACAACACCAGGTCGTCGCGCAGAAACCCGTACTCGGCCTCCACCGGTTCCTTGACCTTCATCACCATCTCGCCGGCCTGCCAGGTCTGCTCGGCGTCGGGAAGGATCGTCGCGCCCTGGGCGGCGTACTCCTCGTCCGTGATGGACGAACCGGCCCCGGCTCCGGCCTGGACGAAGACCTCGTGACCGTGCTGGACGAGTTCGTGCACCCCGACAGGCGTGATGGCGACGCGATATTCACGGTTCTTGACCTCGGTGGGCACGGAAATCTTCATTGAATTCGGCCTCTCTCGACATTTTCTGGTGTGTGACACGAGGCTAGGACTGCGACGCGGCGGCGGTCAATGGGCCCTTTCCCAGGCCTCGACCCCGCCGGGAACGCTGGTGAACAAGGGATGTGGACGTGCGTCGCGTTCGGGCAGCTTCGCGCGCCAGTCAGGCTGGCGGACGATGACCTTGGCGCGGAGGTGCTCCAGCTCGAATTCCAGCTGCCCGGTGGTCACCTCCAAGGCCGGGGCGAGGATCGGCTCCGAGAACACCCGGGAGCGGTCGAAGCGATAGCCCCGGGCGTCCGCCTCGTCGGCCAGTGCCAGCAACCAGGCAGCCACCGCCTGCGGTGGCTGGGGGTGCGCACGGAAACGGTCCAGCTGGGGATGGTTTCGGTAGCCCTTGGTCCGCTCCAGCAACACCGCCTGCGCCAACAGGCCCTCACGCCAGCCGGCCACCAGCGCGGCCCGGTCGAGCAGTTGCGGGTGCAGGCTCCACAGCCGCACCCTCAGACCTCGTTGTTCTTGCGGGCGGCACGGTCGCCCAGAGCCGTCAGCCGGTCGACCAGCGGGGACGACAGGCGCTCCTTGGCGACCGTCCCCGGGACCACCTCGGGATCGTCGCCGGTGGGCAACAGGCGACTGGCCAACCCCATCGCCCGCACGGTCAACGACGGGGCGAGACCGTGCACCCGCGAGCCGATCTGGGCCAGCGGAGAGATGTGCACCACCGGACGTCCGCGCACCACCCCATCCACCATCTTCCTGGTGGCGCGCTCGGCGTCCATCGAGAGCAGTGGCAGCGAGGCCGAGGGCCCGAACCAGGCGTACTGCTTGGCGGGATCGCCGTAGAAGGTGGCCTGGGTGTGGGAACCGGTTCGCATCAGGCCGGGCACCAGCGTGGTGGCGGTGACGCCCGTCCCCGCGAGTTCGGCCGACAGGCCCTCGACCAGGCCAACGGCACCGAACTTGGCGACGTTGTAGGGCAGCAGTCGCGGCGGGGAGACCTTGCCGCCGATGGAGGTGACGACGCCGAATCGGCCCGAGCCCCGCTCGACCATCTTCGGCAGCACGGCCAGGGCCAGATTGATCGGACCCCACAACATCACGTCGATGGCCTGCTCGAAGTGTTGGTGGGTGGTCGCCTGCCAGGGCCCCACCTGGATGATCCCAGCGACGTGGACGGCGGCGTCGATCGCGCCGAACTCTTTCCACATCCGTTCGACGAAGGCGCTCACCGCGTCCTGGTCGGCGACGTCGCAGGGCTGGGCCAGCACGCGCGTCCCGGGGACCTCGGCCGCCAGTTGCGCCGCGGCCTCGTCAAGGCTGGCCTGGTTGCGGGAGCACAGGGCCAGGTCATAGCCGCGCCGGGCGAACTCGGTCGCCAGCAGCAGCCCCAGACCGCGGGAAGCTCCGGCGACCAGGGCAACGGGTCGAGTGGTGGTGTCGTCGGACAACAGGACTCCTTTGGCGTGAGCGGTCCCTCCAGAGTGACGATTCTCTCCCGCCATCGCAAGGGCACCCTCCGGGTGACGATCGCAAGCGCGGCCATCGGACGCTGAACGTACGTGCAACACCACTGCGCAGGGGTGCACGAGCGCCTGAATCCCCTACTGGGTGGTGCAGTGGCGTGGGCTGGTGCCTAGGCTCACAGTGACTTCGGTGGGCACTGGGGCCCATCACAGAGGGGAGACCAGCATGAGCAGGTTGCAGGCCGACGTGGTCGTGGTCGGCGGCGGCGCGACCGGCGCTGGCGTCGTGCGCGACGTCGCGATGCGCGGCTACAAGGCGATCCTGGTGGACCGCGCCGACCTGGGCCAGGGGACGACGGGCCGCTATCACGGCCTGTTGCACTCCGGCGGACGCTATGTGGTTTCCGACCCCCACTCGGCCACCGAGTGCGCGCAGGAGAACGCGATCATCACGCGCATCCACGCCGACGCCGTCGAGGCCACCGGGGGCCTGTTCGTCGTCACCCCCGAGGACACCGAGGAGCACGCCGACAAGTTCCAGGCCGCCGCCGACGCGACCAAGGTTCCTTGCGAGGAGATCTCGATCGCGGACGCGTTGCGCCGCGAGCCCCGCCTGAACCGCGGCATCAAGCGAGCCTTCGCCGTCCAGGACGGCACCGTCGACGGCTGGCAGATGGTCTGGGGCGCGGCACACTCCGCGATTGACCACGGCGCCACCGTGCTGCCCTATCACGCGGTCGAGAAGATCACCCGCGACGGTGATCAGGTCACCGGCGTCATCTGCCGCGACCTGAAGAAGGACCAACAGGTGACCATCGACTGCCGCTTCGTCATCAACGCTGGCGGTCCATGGGCCGGCCAGATCGCCGCCATGGCCGACTGCCCCGGCGTCGAGGTCGTGCCCGGCCGCGGCATCATGATCGCGATGAACCACCGGCTGGTGAACACCGTCGTCAACCGGTGCATCTACCCGGCCGACGGCGACATCCTCGTCCCCGTGCACACCGTCTGCATCATCGGCACCACGGACGTGAAGGTGGATGACCCCGACAAGCTCGCCATCCCGCGCGACGAGGTGCAGCAGATGCTGGACGCCGGCGAGGCACTGATCCCGGGCTTCCGCCAGGCGCGCGCGGTGCACGCCTGGTCGGGTGCCCGTCCGCTGGTGAAGGACTCCCGCGTCGCGCTCACCGACACTCGCCACATGAGCCGCGGCATGAGCATCCTCGACCACGAGGAGCGCGACGGCGTGAAGGGACTGCTGACCATCTCGGGCGGCAAGCTCACCACCTACCGCCTGATGGCCAAGAACATCACTGACATCATGTGCGAGCAGCTCGGCGATGACCGTCCGTGCACCACCGACACCGAGGCGGTGCCGAAGTCGGAGAGCGGCAAGAACTACGTGGTCACCCACCGGTTGGAGGAGCGCGAGCACGACCGGCTCGAGGACCAGATCATCTGCGAGTGCGAGCTGCTCAGCAAGAAGATGCTCACCGGTTTGATGGACGACCACCCGGAGGCCACCTTCGACGACCTGCGGCGCCAGCTGCGTCTGGGCATGGGCCCTTGTCAGGGAGGTTTCTGCTCCACCCGTGCGGCCGGCATCGCCGTCGAGCACGGCTTCGCCGACACCGCCGAGGCCACCGAGCAGCTGCGGCTCTTCCTCAAGAACCGCTGGATGGGCCTGTGGCCGATCCTCTACGGCGACCAGGTGCGCCAGACCGCGCTCGACAACTGGATCTTCAAGGGAACGCTCGACATCGAGCACCTGCCGGAGGGCGCGGCCGTGATTCCGGGTGAGGACAAGGAGCAGTTTGCCGTTCCGGACACGCAACCAGACGCAACACCACCCGCCGACCAGACCGGTGATGCGCAGACGATCGAGGCCAAGACCCTCCAGGAAGGAGCCACGCGATGAGCGACGTGGTCGTCATCGGGGCCGGGCTCGCGGGACTCTCCGCGGCGCTGCGCCTGCGCCAGGCCGGACTCACGGTGACCCTGCTCACCAAGGGCCTCGGGGGCATCCAACTGGGCCAGGGGACGGTCGACGTCCTCGGCTACACCCCCACCCGGGTCAACGAACCGCTGCAGGCGCTCGACTCCTTCGTCGCCGACAACCCCGAGCACCCCTACGCGGTGCTCGGCGTCGAGGGCGTCCGGACTGGCGTCCACTGGCTCGCGGACGTGCTGGGTGCCGAGCAGCTGACCGGATCGGTGGATCGCAATGTGCTGTTGCCCACCGCCGTCGGTGCGCTGCGTCCGACCGCGTTGGTGCCGCCGTCGATGGCCGCCGGCGCCGCCGAGGCGGGCAAGAAGTACTGCTTCGTCGGCATCCGCCAGCTCAAGGACTTCTACCCGCAGCTGGTCGCCGACAACCTGAACCGCACCGAGCTGCCCGACGGCGGCCGGGTGACCGCCCGCCACGCGATGATCGACTTCGAGGCACGCGCCGAGGCTGACTCGAACGCGCTGACCATCGCCCGAGCCCTGGACGACCCGGCGCAGCGGGAACGCTTCGCCAAGGCCGTCCGGGCGGTGGTGTCCGAGGCCGAGACCGTAGGACTTCCCGCGGTGCTGGGCACCACGCCCGAGCTGTGGAAGGACCTGGCGGAGCGGATCGGCGCGCCGGTCTTCGAGGTCCCGCTGCCCCCACCGTCCGTGCCGGGCATCCGGCAGAACACCGCACTGGTGCACGCCGTCAAGGACGCACGCGTCCGCTTCGTCAACGGCACCAGGGCCTTCACCGCCCGTTACGAGGGCGACCGCCTGGCGGGGGTGACGATCGAAGGCACCGGGCACCACCAGGAGTACACCGCCGACGAGTTCATCCTTGCCACGGGCGGTTTCGAGTCCGGCGGGCTGCTGCTCGACTCGCACAACACGCTGTCCGAGACGGTGCTGGGCCTGCCCGTGCACGGCGGTTCGGTCGCCGACATGGTGCATGGCGACTACTGGGGCCACGACCAGCCGCTGTTCAAGGCCGGGCTGCGTGTGGACGACCAGATGCGCGTCCTCGGTACCGACGGGCAGGTGGCCCACCCCAACGTGCGGGCTGCCGGCGGCGTGCTCGCCGGTGCACAACGCTGGACTGAGAAGTCGGGCGAAGGCATCGCCGTGGCCAGCGCGATCCGCGCGGCCGACTCGATCATCGCCGCGCGCGCAGCCGCCGGCACCGCAGCCCCACGGCGTGGAGCAGACACCGAAACTGATGGAGGCAACCGATGAGCGACGCACTGGACTTCGCCGGCCACGAACTGAGCCGCGCGACCCTCGACCACTGTGTGAAGTGCACGATCTGCGAGACGGTGTGCCCGGTCTCCCGCGTCACGCCGTTGTTCAGCGGGCCCAAGTACGTCGGTCCGCAGGCGGAGCGCTTCCGCGAGGGCGAGAGCGTCGACCATTCGCTCGATTACTGCAGCTCGTGCGGCATCTGCACCCTGGAGTGCCCCCAGGGCGTCCAGATCGCGGAGCTGAACTCGCAGGCCCGCGCGGTCATGAAGAAGGACCACATGCCCGTCCGCGATCGCCTGATCACCCAGACGACGCTCGAGGGCGCGATCATGTCGCCACTGGCGCCGATCGCCAACACGGCACTGGGCATCAAGCCGGTGCGCACGATCATCGAGAAGGTCATCGGCGTGCACCGCGATGCCCCGATGCCCGAGGCACACCGCGAGACGCTGCGAGCCTGGCTGAAGAAGCGTCCCGCGCCCAAGAAGGAGTCGACCCGCGGGCCGATCATCTTCTTCCACGGTTGCGCCGGTGGCTACTTCGAGGTCGAGACCAGCAAGAAGTCGATCGAGCTGCTGGAACACCTGGGCTATGAGGTGCTGGTCCCGAAGCAGGGGTGCTGTGGGCTCGCCGAGCAGAGCAATGGCCTGTTCGACCAGGCCACAAAGTCGGTCCTGAAGCTGTGCAAGCAGTTGCAGGCGGCGGGCGACGACCTGACGATCGTGTCCGCGTCCGGGTCGTGCGTCGGGATGCTGAAGCACGAGGCGCACGAGATCATGGGCGTCGACGCGGCGGAGTTGACCGACGTCGGCGTGCGGTCTCGTGACATCAGCGAGTTCTTGCTGGAGCTGGCCGACAAGGGTGAGCTGCCGATGGACTTCCGCCAGATGAACATCACGATCCCGTACCACCAGCCCTGCCAGGTCAAGAGCCAGGGCATGGGGGCGCCGGCGATCCACCTGATGGAGCTCGTGCCCGGCGTCACCGTGCTCGACTCCGACCAGCCCTGCTGCGGCATCGCGGGCACCTACGGGCTCAAGAAGGAGAAGTACGAGATCGCGCAGAAGGTCGGGGCTCCGGTCTTCGAGCACATGCGCGAGCACTCCGAGGGTGTTGGCGCCTGCGACACCGAGACCTGCCGTTGGCAGATCCGCAAGGGGTCCGGCGTGAAGACGGTGCACCCGGTCGAGGTCATGCACTACGCCTACGGGCTTTCGGACGACCTGCTGGTCTGACGACTCGTGGCCGGCGGATCGGTTCGTCGGTTGATCACGGTCCCCGAGCCTTTCGAGGGACGACGAAGGGAGCGGCGCTGGTGCGCCGCTCCCTTGTCGTTGTGTAACAGGTGCTGCGTCCGCCAATTTCGCCAGCTGGGAGCGATGTGGTCCCGTGGCGGGACCGGATTGCCCTGACGTGGCGATTTTGGCGTAACGGGCTCGGCACGAGCCGCTCAGCAGCGGGTCAGCGAGGGCCGCCACCGGGACCACCTCCACGAGGACCACCGCCACCGGGGCCACCGCCACCGGGACCGCCACCACCAGGTCGACCGCCGGGGCCGCCGCCGAAGAAGCCGCCACCGCCGCCTGGACCGCCGCCGCCGCCGAAGAAATCACTGCCACCGCCGCGGTTGTTCCCACCGAAGAAGTTGCCACCACTGCTTCCGAACAAGCCGCCACCCTGGTTGCCGAACTGGTTGTGGTTGCGGTTGCCGAACAGGCCGCCGCCCAGGATCCGGGACAGGAAGCCCGGACGCCCGCCGAGCCCGTCGCCGCCGGTCAGCACACTGAAGATGCCCGAGCCGATGAAGCCGCCGGCGACCGAGGTCAGCAGCGTCTTGCCGGTGGACGAGCCGATCGCCGACTGCGCGCTGCCGAGGACGTTCTGCAGGCTGCCGGGCTGGGCCACCTCGAGCCGGGTGGCGGAACGGGCCAACGAGGACGCGGAGGCGTCGGCCGGGGCCTCTGAGGTCTTCGACAGGGCTTGGAGCACCTCCTGGCGCTCGGCCGGGGTCATCGCGGCGAAGGCCTGCTGGTGCGCCTGCTCGATCTGGTCTGGGGAAGCGGTGCGCAGCAGGTACTGGTAGCGGGCCACCGCGTCGCCGGTGTTGCCGGTGCTGTCCGTGGTCATCTGGGGGTCCTTCCTATGGGCTTGGTACCAGTGTGGGAAGCCAAGCCCGTGCTCGGCTGTAGTCGCCCTGTCCGCTCCCTGTGAACCCATGACGAACGACTGGGGAGGCCCCGCCTCGAACTCAAGCGGGACTTCCCCAGTCGTGGGCGTGCAGGTACAGGTCAGCGACGACGACCCAATGCACTGGAGAAACCAGCCGCGCCCTTGCTCGAAGCAGCCGCCGAAGTGCCCCTCGGCGCGCCACCGGGACGACGCGCGCGGCCCGAACCATTGGCATGGTCGGTGGATGAGCCCTGCTGGCTGCCACCCTGGCTGGCGGGGGCTGCGTCACCGCGTCCCCGGCCACCGCGGGTGCCGCGACCACGTCCGGAACCCCCACCCTGGCCGCCGGGGCGACCCTGGCCGCCGGAGCGACCCTGACCGGAACCCCCGCGTCCGCGTCCACCCTGACCGCCACCCTGCCGGGAGCGGGTCTGCTCGGCGTCGGGACGATCCGGGTAGGCGGTTGACTCGGCATCGGACGGGCTGAGGTAGGTGCGCGCGCCGGGGGCCAGCTCGTCCAGTACCGCGCGGTCGGCGTTGCTGACCCGCGGCTTGATCTTGGCGGCGCGCATCAGTCCGCGGACCTCGCCGCGCTGCTCGGGCGTGGCGATGGTGACGACCGTCCCGGCCTTGCCCGCGCGGGCGGTGCGTCCGGAGCGGTGCAGGTAGGCCTTGTGCTCGGCCGGCGGGTCGGCGTGGACGACCAGGTCGACGTCGTCGACGTGGATGCCGCGAGCGGCGATGTCGGTGGCCACCAGGGTCTCGACGCGGCCGGAGTGGAAGGCCTCCATGTTGCGGGTGCGGGCGTTCTGCGCGAGGTTGCCGTGCAGGTCGACCGCGGGGACGCCCTTGGCCAGCAGCTGCTTGGCGAGCTTCTTTGCGCCGTGCTTGGTGCGGGTGAACAGGATCGTCTTGCCCGGGGAGGCGGCCAGATCGGCCAGCACGTCGGTCTTGTTGCCCGACGAGGTGACCTCGAGGACGTGGTGGTCCATGGTCGAGACCGGGGAGACGGCCGAGTCGGCCTCGTGGATGACGGGCTGGTGCAGGTAACGCTTCACCAGCACGTCGATGCCGTTGTCGAGGGTGGCCGAGAAGAGCATCTTCTGCGAGTCGGCGGGCACCTTGTCGAGGATCTTGCGCACCATCGGCAGGAAGCCCATGTCGGCCATGTGGTCGGCCTCGTCGAGCACGACGACCTCGACGGACGCGAGGGAGACCGCGCCCTGGCCCATCAGGTCGAGCAGGCGGCCGGGGCAGGCGATCAGCACGTCGACGCCGCGGGACAGGGCGCGTACCTGCGGGTTCTGGCCGACGCCGCCGAAGATGGTCAGCGCGTTGAGCTCGGTGGTGGCGAGCAGGGTCTGCAGCGACTCCTCGATCTGGGAGGCCAGCTCACGGGTGGGGGCCAGCACGAGCGCACGGGGCTGCTTGGCGGTGCGGCGCCTGGGCTGCTCGAGCAGGTGCTGGACCAGCGGGAGCCCGAAGGCGAAGGTCTTGCCCGATCCGGTGCGACCGCGGCCAAGGACGTCGCGTCCGGCCAAGGAGTCGGGCAGCGTGGCCGCCTGGATCGGGGTGGGAGAGGTGATGCCGCGGGTGGAGAGGGCATCGGACAGCGTCTGGGCAACGCCCAGTGAAACGAACTCTGACAAGGGTTGGTGAACCAATCTTGGTCGGTGTCCTGCACGGCGCGCTCAGCTTGTTCCACCCTGTGGCGGTGCGGCGCGGCCAGCGGATCCGGGGCTGTGCCACCGGTTCCGATCACCGAGGGCCCGCTGCAGAACTGGTCGGGCCAACCGCTCCAGACTACCGGGTCGTCCCGGTTGTTGGAAAACCCATTGCCTTCCCGCGGGAGCCGACCTAGCGTGGAGGCACACGGAAAGGAGGTGGTCCGAGGATGTATTTCCACAGGACGAGTGAGGTGGCTGGCCGCTAGGCAGCCCATCGGGACTTCCTGGTGAATCCCACCAGTCATCGAGCCCGCGGGGGTCCGGATTCGTCCACCGGACGTACACCCCGCGGGCTTCTTCATGCCCGGGCGGCATGCGTCGCCGTGAGTTGCCCGGCGACGGTGCGATGCCCGGCAGCTGCGCCCCCGGTACTTCCTCTCCCGCACCGAGCTCGTCGGCCATCGACAGGGCTGGAATGCCCTACGAGAGCCGCTCTTCCTGACCATGCACCACAATGCCGCGGACGGGGCAGCGGTGTTGCACCTGCCGACCGACCGGACGATCGTGATGGGTGCGCGGATCGACCTGGGCTGAGGGTGGGGTCAGCGTGCTGTCGCGTTGGCGTCCCAGCCGGCGACCGCACCGATGATGGTGACGGCTGGCGGGTGGACACCGGCGGCATCGGCCACGATCGAGGCGAGCGTGCCACGGAAGACCTGCATGCTCGCGGAGGCTGCGTCGGCGACGACGGCTGCCGGGGTTGCCGGGGACAGGCCCCCGTCGACCAGTGCGTCCACGATCGCCGGGAGATTGGCGACCCCCATCAGCACCACGATCGTCAGCCCGGGTTGGGCGATCGCGGCCCAGTCGACCTGGCTGCGCGGGTCACCCGGCGGGACATGTCCGCTGACCACGGTGAACCCCTGGGACAAGCCACGATGGGTCACCGGGATGCCCGCGAGCTCACCCGCGGCGATGGACGACGAGATACCCGGGATCACCTGCACCGCTACACCGGCTGCGGCGCAAGCCTCCCACTCCTCGCTGCCGCGGCCGAAGACGAAGGGGTCGCCGCCCTTCAACCGGACCACCCGGCGACTGGCCCGGGCGTGCTCGACCAGCAGCTGGTTGATGCGCTCCTGCGGGACGAACTCGGCGCGCGGCAACTTGGCGACGTCGACGACCTCGCAGCCCTCGGGCGCCTCCTGCAGGAGTTCCTGGGGGGCGAGGTGGTCGACCAACAGCACGTCGGCCTGTTGCACAGCCCGGAGTCCCGCGACGGTGACCAAGCCCGGGTCACCGGGCCCGCCGCCGACGAGCGTGACGGTTCCGGGTTGCAGGGGGGCGAGGGAGTTGATCACGCGGAATCCTTCCATGGTTTGGGGGCGAGGTCAGGGGTGGATTCGGCTGGCGGGGAGGATCCCTCGACCGGTTCGGGGTTTGTACGCGTGGGCCCGGGGAACGTGGAGAGCAGGGCGTGGACCTCGTCCAGGTGGCGGGGGCGACCGGGAAGCCCCAGCCGGGATGCGAGCTCCAGGGGCCAGGGGCGGTGGAGCCGGGCCCGGACCAGCAGGTCGGCGTCGTCCAACACCTCGGGGGTGGGGCCTTGGAGCACCCGTCCGTCGGCGACGACCGCCGCCTCGTCTGCCCAGGCCAGCGCCAGGTCGACGTCGTGGGTGGCGAGCACCACGGTTGTGCCGGACCCAACCAGCCGCTCCAGCGCAGCGAGCATCTCGTGGACCCCGACCGGGTCGAGTCCCGCCGTCGGCTCGTCCAGCAGCAGCACCCGCGGCCGCATCGCGACCGCACCCGCCGTCGCGACCCGCTTGCGTTCGCCGTAACTGAGCTGGTGCGTCGGACGAGCGGTCAGATGGGTGACACCGAGCAGGCCCAGCGCCTCCTCCACCCGGTTGCGCACCTCGTCTTCGTCCAGGCCAAGGTTCATCGGACCAAAGGAGACGTCCTGTGCGACGTCCGCGCTGAACAGTTGGTCGTCCGGGTCCTGCAGCACCAGTTGGACGTTGCGTCGGTGTTCCCGCAATCCGGTGCGGTCATGGGCCAGCGGACGTCCGTCGACCAGCACTCGGCCAGCGGACGGACGATGCGCCCCTGACAAGCAGCGCAACAGCGTCGTCTTGCCCGACCCATTGGCGCCCAGCAGGGCCAACCGGCAACCTGAGGGCAATCGGAGGTCGGCGCCGGTCAGGACGGAGGTGCGTCCGTGCCCGGCCACCAGCCCCGATGCCTCGAGAGCGAGTGTCATCGCGCCTGCCAGCTGATCATCCACACCAGCGCCAGCACCACCGCGGTTCCTGCTCGCAAGGTCCAGCTGGCAACGCGTTTCGGGGCAAGGGTCGTGAGGCTGGATTCGTACCCGCGGCCGGCCAGCCCGTCCTCGAGTCGGCGTGCCCGCGTCCATGACCGGACGAGCACCGAACCGGCCGCATTCCCGGCGGCCTGCATCCGGCGGCGCAGCGCTCCCCGCCCGCGTGGGGTGTCCCCCAATCGCGCCACCTGCGCCTCGCGGATCGACAGCGTGGTGGCGAGCAGCACCCACAGCATCCGGTAGGTCAGCGAGGCGATCTCCACCAGCGGGCCGGGCAGGTGCAGCCGCCGGGCCCAGGTGAGCAGGTCGACCATCGGGGTGGTGGTGGCCAGCACCATCAGCGCGAGCGTGCCGGCGATCGAGTGCCCGACCAATCCGGCGGCGCGCGCCAGCCCGTCGGGACCGATCGAGAACGGACCCCAGCGCCACCAGACGTCCGCCGCCGCGACCCCGACCCCGAGCACCACCGAGACCGCGGAGATGGCGATGAAGGCCAGTGGTGCGGCCATCACCAGCAGCAGCACCCGGGCCGGGATCCGCGCGAAACCGACGATGACCACGGCCGCGACCAGGCTCACGAGCATTGTCGTCGGCCATGGGGGCAGCACCAGCGCGGTGAGCACGAGGCCGAGGCTGAGCACGACCTTCTCGCCGACCTGCCGAGCGCGCCAGGGCGAGGCCCAGGCCGCGTCGTCGATCCAGTGCGCGTGCATCAGCCCTCGTCGACCTGGCTGCTTGAGGAGTCGGGGTGCTCGGGATCGTCGGTGCTGGAGGAATGCCCGGCGCGCTCGACCTGACGCCCCCGAAGGTTGCCGACGAAGTACCCGAACAGCCCGGCCCCGATCGCCGCCTGCAGCGCGAACAGGCCGGACTCGATCTCGGAGCTGCCAGGTGAGAAGAGCGGCTTGAACCATGGTTCGACGCCCGACTCGGAGAGGGTCTCGGTGACCACGGCGTCCGTCCCGGCGAAACCTTCCTGGCCGTCGTGTGGACGTCCGAACCACAGCGACGCGGCGAAGATGGCGACGATCGCGACAACCAGCGCAGCAGTGCTCAGCAGGTGGGTGTTCCAGCGACGATCACGCATCGGCCAACACCCCCATCCGGTTGAGGTCGTCAGCCGCAACCCGGGACAGGAAGCGCAGCACCAGCACACCCAGCAGACCCTCCATCACGCAGAGCGGGATCTGTGTCACAGCAAAGATCCCGAGGAACTTGGCCAGTGCGCCGGCGATGCCGGACGATGCGTCCGGGTATGCGATCGCGAGCTGCACCGAGGTGGTGACGTAGGTGGCCAGGTCAGCCAGCGCCATCGCGGCGAAGACCGCCACCGATGTGCCGAATCGACGCAGCGTCCGCCATGCCGCATACCCAGCCCACGGCCCGACGATGGCCATCGAGAAGGCATTGGCGCCCAGCGTCGTGATGCCGCCGTGGGCGAGCAACAAGGCTTGGAAGAGGAGCACGACCGTCCCCAGGAAGGCCATCACCGGGGGACGGAAGAGCACCGAGCCCAGACCCGTCCCGGTCGGGTGCGAGGACGATCCGGTCACCGAGGGCAGCTTGATCGCCGAAAGGACGAAGGTGAACGCGCCGGCAGCCCCCAGCAGCATTCGGTTCTCGGGGTTCTTGCGGGTCTCCGCGATCACGGCGCGGGCACCGTGGACGACGAACGGCGCGCTCGCGCCGTACCAGATGGCGCACTGGATGGGGGAGAGAAAGCCCTCGGCTATGTGCATGGTGGTCCCTTCGGGATGACGCGTCCCGGGTAGTCGGATTCCATGGCGGGCGAGTTCCTGGCTCCCGTCCCTCGTCGTGCAGGGGACGAACACAGTGGCGCGACCGTGCCGGCTCGTCCGGCTTCCTCGCTCCCGACATGGGGTGTGGAGTTGTGCTGGCTGACATCCTCGCACAGCGGCTGGCCAGCCCGGCTAGGGTTGGCGCAGCTCGTGGCAAGGAACCCGGTGCGAGTCCGGGGCGGTTCCGCCACTGTGTCCTCTGGGTCTTCCCGGCCGAGGGGCAGCCAGACACTGGCCACGGGTGATCCCACCTGACCATCCGGGGCGAGAACCCCGACGGAGGAGCCACGATGCGTCTCGCGCTGCTGTCCACGTCCGACACCGACCTGCTCTCGGCCCGCGCGAGTGGCGCCGACTATGTGCTCGCGAACCCCTCCCGTCCCGCACACCAGGGCCTGCTGGACGAGCTGCGCGGCTGCGACCTGGTGGTGGCGCGGATCCTGGGTGGCCCGCAGGACCTGTGTTCCGGGTTCACCAAGGTGCTCGCGGCTGGCGTCCCGATGGTGGTGCTGGGCGGTGAGCAGGCCCCCAGCGCGGAACTGATGGAGCTGTCGACGGTGCCGATGGGCGTTGCCGCGCAGGCCCACGCCTACCTGGCCGAGGGTGGCCCGGAGAACCTGAAACAGCTGCACGGCTTCCTGTCCGACACGGTGCTGTTGACCGGCGAGGGTTTCGAGCCACCGGTGTCGGTCCCGAGCTGGGGTTGGGCGCCCAGGCCCCTCGACAAGCTGCGGGATCGTGAGGGCGTGCCACGCGTCGGCGTTCTCTACTACCGCGCGCAGCACGTCGCCGGGAACAACGCCTTCGCCCATGACCTCGCCGATGCCATCGACGCCACCGGCCAGGCCATCGGGCTGCCGATCCATGCGGGCTCCCTGCGCGCCGCTCCCGACGAACTCTACGAAGCCCTCGGGACGCTGGACGCGCTCGTCGTCACCGTCCTGGCCGCCGGTGGATCGACCCCGGCCACCGCGTCCGCCGGTGAGGACGACGAGAGCTGGGACGTCGCCCGGATGACCGCGCTCGACATCCCGGTGATCCAGGGGCTGTGCCTGACCAGCTCGCGCGCCGAGTGGGAGGCCAGCGACGACGGCGTCACCCCACTCGATGCCGCCAACCAGATCGCCATCCCCGAGTTCGACGGACGCATCATCGGGCCGCCCTTCTCCTTCAAGGAGTTCGACGCCGACGGGCTGCCCCGCTATGTCGCCGACCCCGAGCGCTGCGCCCGGCTCGCGCAACTCGTCGTCCGGCATGCGCGGTTGCGTCGGATTCCCAACGCCGACAAGAAACTGGCGCTGGTCTTCTCCGCCTACCCGACCAAGCACGCGCGGATCGGCAACGCCGTCGGGCTCGACACGCCCGTCTCCGCGATCCGGCTGCTGCGCCGGCTGCGGGACGAGGGCTATGACCTGGGCGGCGACAACGACGTCACCCGGCTGCTGGACACGGACGACGACGTCGCCGCGGGCACCGCGCTGATCCACCAGCTCATCGCCGCGGGCGGGCAGGACGAGGAATGGCTGACCAATGCGCAGCTCACCGACGCGCACGTCCGCATCACGTCCGAGCAGTACCGCGAGTGGACGCGTGACCTGCCCGCCGAACTGCGCGACGCGATGGCCGAGGCCTGGGGCGAGGGTCCGGGGACGCTGTACGTCAACGATGCGGGCGAACTGGTGCTGGCGACGCTGCCGGTCGGCAACATCGTGATCCTGGTGCAGCCGCCGCGCGGTTTCGGGGAGAACCCGGTCGCGATCTACCACGACCCGGACCTCGCGCCGAGCCACCACTACATCGGCGCCTATCGCTGGATCGAGCACGGATTCGGGGCGGACGCGGTCGTCCACCTCGGCAAGCACGGCTCCATGGAGTGGCTGCCCGGCAAGACCGCGGCGCTGTCGAAGGCCTGTGGCCCGGACGCGGCGATCGGTTCGCTGCCGTTCATCTATCCCTTCCTTGTCAACGATCCCGGGGAGGGAGCGCAGGCCAAGCGCCGGGCGCACGCCGTGATCGTCGACCACCTGGTTCCGCCGATGGCCCGTGCCGAGAGCTATGGCGACATCGCCCGGCTCGAGCAGTTGATGGATGAGCACGCCAACATCGCCGCCATGGACCCGGGCAAGCTGCCCGCCGTCCGCGGCGAGATCTGGGCGCTGATGCGCGCCGCCGAGATGCATCGCGACCTCGGACTGGACGAGCGCCCCCAGGACGAGGAGTTCGACGACTTCCTGCTGCACGTCGATGGCTGGCTGTGCGAGGTCAAGGATGCGCAGATCCGCGACGGGCTGCACGTGCTGGGCGCCGCGCCGGTCGGGGAGGCGCGGGTGAACCTGGTGCTGGCGATCCTGCGGGCGACGCAGGTGTGGTCGGGGTCGCGAGGGTCGGTCCCGGGGCTGCGGGTGGCGCTGGGGCTGGGTGTCGATGATCCCCTGACCAGGGTGGACGAGGTGGAACAGCAGGCAAGGGCCTTGGTCCAAGGGATGGAGGACGCAGGCTGGGATGTCAGCGCCATCGAGTCCGTGATCGCGGGGTCCGGGAGCGTCGGTGAGGGGTCGGGGAGCGTCGGTGAGGGGTCGGGGAGCGTCGGTGAGGGCTCGGGCAATGTCCGAGAGGACGTCGCCAAGGTCCTGCGGTTTGCAGCGCAACAGGTCGTCCCCCGGCTGGACAGGACCACCGACGAACTGGACGCCGTGGTGCACGCGCTGGCGGGCGGATTCGTCCCTGCCGGACCCTCCGGATCGCCCCTGCGCGGGCTGGTCAACGTCCTGCCCACCGGGCGCAACTTCTACACCGTCGACCCACGCGCGGTCCCCAGCCGGCTGGCTTGGCAGACGGGGCAGGCGATGGCCGAATCCCTGGTCGCGCGGCATCTGGAGGAGACCGGGGAGTACCCCAAGCAGGTCGGGCTCTCGGTCTGGGGCACGTCCGCGATGCGCACCAGCGGCGACGACATCGCCGAAGTGCTCGCCTTGCTGGGCGTCCGTCCAGAATGGGACGAGGCATCGCGTCGGGTGAGCGAGCTGGTCGTCGTCCCGCTGGAGGAACTGGGACGTCCGCGGATCGACGTCACCGTTCGGATCTCGGGCTTCTTCCGCGACGCCTTCCCGCACGTCGTCCGGATGCTCGACGACGCCGTGCAGCTGGTGGCAGCGCTCGCCGAGCCGTCCGAGCAGAACTATGTCCGCGCGCACACTGACGCCGACCTGGCCGAGCACGGCGACCTGCGGCGCGCGACGACGCGCATCTTCGGCTCGAAGCCCGGCAGCTATGGCGCCGGGATCCTGCAGGTGGTCGAGTCGGGCAACTGGCGCAGCGACGACGACCTGGCCGAGGTGTACACGACCTGGGGCGGCTACGCCTACGGGCGCGAGCTGGACGGCGTCCCGGCGTCTGACGACATGCGGCAGAACTACCGGCGCATCCAGGTGGCCGCGAAGAATGTCGACAACCTCGAGAGCGACGTGCTCGACTCGGACGACTACTACCAGTTCCACGGCGGCATGGTCGCCACGGTGCGGGCGCTGACCGGGGTCGAACCCAAGGCCTATGTGGGCGACTCGACCAGCCCCGACCGGGTGCGGACCCGCTCCTTGGCAGAGGAGACGGCGCGGGTGTTCCGGGCGCGCGTCGTCAACCCCCGGTGGATTTCCGCGATGCAGCGGCACGGATACAAGGGCGCCTTCGAGTTGGCTGCGACCGTCGACTACATGTTCGGCTTCGACGCGACCGCGGGCGTCGTGCACGACTGGATGTATGACAAGGTGGCGCGCGAATATGTGCTGGACGACACCAACCAGCAGTTCATGCGCGAGGTGAATCCGTGGGCGCTGCGCGGGATCGTGGAGCGGTTGCACGAGGCAGCCGACCGGGGCCTGTGGGCCGAGCCGGACGCTGAGTTGATGGCCCAGATGCAGGCGGTCTACCTCGAGCTCGAGGGCGACCTGGAGGAGGGCCAGTGAGCGTCCAACGGTCCAGGGTGCCCGAGGGCCAGGCAACGAACCCACAGGTCGAGGTAGCGATCCCCGAGCTGGTCGAGGGGGCCCCCCAGCCGGCCGTCACCAGGATCCGCGTCCTCGGCATGGGGATGGGACCTCGGCACGTGACCCCCGAGGTCTCCGAGGCCCTGCGGGATTGCTCGTGCGTGGTCGCTCTGGACAAGTCCGCGACCCCCGGAGCGCACGCCGGGGACGCCAGGGATGAGCAGCTGGCGGTCCGGCAGGCGGTCGCCGACGCCCACGGGGTGCCGGTCGTCGTCGTCCCGGACCCACCGCGGGACCGTAACGACCCCACCGACTACCGTGCCGCCGTCGCCGACTGGCACGCGGCGCGGGTCGAGGCGCTGGCGTCCGCCTTGCACGACCGGGCCGGAACCGTTGCCCTGCTGGCCTGGGGCGACCCCTCGCTGTACGACTCCATGATCCGGTTGGCGGAGCAGTTGGCCGACCGCTTGTCTTGCGATTGGGACGTCCTGCCGGGCATCTCCGCCCCGCAGTTGCTGGCGGCGCGGCACAAGATCGTCCTGCACCGGGTCGGGGAGCCGGTGCACATCACCACCGCACGTCGGCTGCCGGAGGCGCTCGCCCAGGGACAGCGAAATGTCCTGGTGATGTTGACCGGGGCGCGAGTGCTGGACGAGTTGGCGGTGCGCCCCGAGCTGACCGGATGGCAGCTGTGGTGGTCGGCGAACCTGGGTGCTGCCGGGGAACGCAATGTGTCCGGTGTGGTGCCCGAGGCGGTCCCGCTGGCCAGGACGGCGCGGGCCGAGGCGCTCGCAGCCGACGGCTGGGTGATGGACCTCTTCCTGCTGCGTGCGCCGGGGCAGTCATCGTGAGGGTGCTGTTGTTGGGCGGTACCGCAGAGGCGCGTGAGCTCGCGGCACGGCTGGTCGAGGCGGGAGTGGAAGTGACATCGTCCCTTGCGGGACGGGTATCCCAACCCCGGCTGCCCGTGGGACCGGTGCGGATCGGGGGCTTCGGTGGGGTGGCCGGGCTGCGGAACGCGCTGGCCGACTTCGACCTGGTCGTCGACGCCACCCACCCCTTCGCGCAGGGCATGTCGGCCAATGCGGTCGCAGCGTGCGCGACGGCGCTCCCGGACCGACGACTCATTCCGCTGCTGCGGTTCGAGCGCCCGGGCTGGGCGGCGGACCCGGCGTGGCACCTGGTCGCCGGCCACGAAGAAGCCGCACGGGTCGCGGCCGGGTTGGGTCAGCGTCCGTTCATCACCGTCGGACGCCAGGAACTCGCCCGTTTCGTGCCCGAACTGGGGGCGCGGCAGGCGGTGGCGCGCGTGGTCCAACCACCCGAGATGGAGGTCCCGCAGGCGTGGCTGGTGCTCACCTCCCGCGGCCCCTACACGCTGGAGGGCGAGTTGGCCCTGATGCGCGAACACGCGACGGACGTCCTGATCACGAAGAACTCCGGCGGGTCATTCACCTGGCCGAAGATGCAGGCGGCGGCCCAGCTGGGGGTGCCCTGCGTGGTGGTCCAGCGGCCGGCGGCACCGGTGGGCGTGACCTGCGCCGACACCGTTGACGAGGCCGTCTCGTGGGTGGCCGCACAGGGTCACTGAGCGAGGCCCGCCAATAATGACGTCAGGGCTGCATCCGGTCCCGTGGCGGGACCGGATCGCTCTGGGCTGGCGATTTTGGCGGTCCGGGGGCCCAGTGCTCAGGAACCCAGCTCGATCAGCAGCACCCCGAGCATGATCAGTGCGATCCCGAAGATCATCAGGCGGGTGAGCGGTTCCTTGAACAGCACCCTCGTCGCGATCGCGGTGAGCGCGACCCCGACCGCCGACCAGATGCCGTAGGCGACGCCCAAGGGCAGGCCCTCCCGCAGCGCCAGTGACAAGAAGGTGAACGCCAGCACGTAGCCAGCACCGACCGGGACGTAGAACCAGCGGCGCCCCAGGGCGACCATCCGCAAACAGAGCGTCGCGGCGACCTCGGTGACGATGGCGGCCGACAACAGCAGCCAGGTCATGCGGCGATCTCGCGCTCGTGCGCACGCTGGGAGCCCAGTTCGACCGTGAGCACCCCGGCGATCACCAGCGCGATCCCCACGCCCATCAGCGCCGTGAGCGGCTCGCCGAACAACGCTGCCGAGGCCAGCGCGGTGGCGATCACACCGAGTGCCCCCCAGATGCCGTAGGCGATGCCGAGGGGCATCCCTGCTTGTAGGCAGCGGGTCAGGAACCAGAAGGATGCGATGTAGCCGACCACCACCACGAGGTAGAGCCAGCGGTCGTCCATCGCCCCCTTCAGGGCCAAGGATGCCGACACCTCGCTGACGATCGCGCCGGCGAGGTTGGTCCACTGCTTCATCGAGATCTCCTGGGAGGGCTGGTCAACCCCGCTACCGTGCCAAGCGGACAGGCAAGCACCAAACCCTCCTCAGCCACCCCCCAACCGGGGGAAACCAGCGCATCGAGATCTCGGTCCACACGCTGTTGCCGAAGTGGTGGGCTGAGCGTCACAACCCTGCGGTTGAAGCGATCAACCCGCCAGTCTTCCCACCATCCGAGCGCGCGGCGGCGTCGGCCAGCCGTTGCGCCAGCCGGGGATGGCCGGCCCAGTGCACGTGCAGGTAGGACGCGTGGACGCTGGGCCCGCAGAAGCCGAAGTCCGCTCCGTCGATGGTCCAGGCGGCGTGGAGGCCGTCGGTGCCGGCCGAGGGGTCGGTGGTGGTCCGGTGGAACTCGTGGCCCGTGACGACCTCGCCCACGCGGCTCAACAGGTCGTCCCCGACGGCCTTCGCGGACGGATACCGCAGCGTCAACCGGGGTGCCATTGCAGCGATCGTGGGCAGCGCGCCGACCATCGGCACCCCGTCGAGTTCCCTGCCCAGGTAGAGAAGCCCGGCGCACTCGGCGACCGTCGGCAGGCCGTCCGCGATCGCCTCGCGCACCTGCGCCAACAGCGGTGCATTGGCCGCCAACCGGTGTGCGTGCTCCTCGGGGAAGCCACCGCCAAGGTAGAGCGCGCGGGTGCCTTCGGGCAGGGGGTCAGCCAGTGGGTCGAACTTAACGACCCGGCACCCGGCGGCGGTCAGCAGCTCTGCGGTCTCGGGGTAGCGGAAGGTGAAGGCGGCGCCGGAAGCCATTGCGACGACCGGCATTCCCGCGACGGGCGTGACCTCGGCGGCGGGATCCCACGGTGCCTCGCGCAGGACGGGGGCGGTGTTCGCGAGTTCGACCACGGCGGTCAGGTCGACGTGCTGGCCGACGTGCTCGCCCAGCCGCTCGACCAGGGCGACGGCGTCGGGGAGCTCCGCCGCGGTGACCAGCCCGAGGTGCCGCGAGGGAGCCACCAGGTCATCGCGACGAGGGACGATACCCACCACGGGCAGCCCGGCGCCCTCCAACGCGCGGCAGATCTCGGCGGTGTTGCGCGTGCTGCCAGCCCGGTTGAGGATCACGCCACCGACCCGCACGGCAGGGTCGAAGCCCGCGAGCCCGGCGGCGACGGCCGCGATCGTCCGGCTGGCGCGGCCGACGTCCAGCACCAGCACGACCGGGGTCTGGGTCAGGCGGGCGACGTGCGCGGTGGACGCGAACCCGTCGGTGCCCAGACGCCCGTCGAACAGGCCCATCACACCCTCGACGACGGCGATGTCGGCGCCGCGCGCGCCGTGCAACAGCAGGGGCACGATGCGTTCCTCGCCGACCAGATGGGGGTCGAGGTTCCGTCCGGGACGCCCGGTGGCCAGCGCGTGGAAACCCGGGTCGATGTAGTCGGGGCCGACCTTGTGGCCGCTCACGTCGAGGCCGGACGAACGCAGCGCCGCCATCAGGCCGGACGAGATGGTCGTCTTGCCCGATCCGGTCGACGGCGCGGCCAGCACGAGGCGGGGCAGGTGGGCCACCATCAGCCCGCAGCCGTTATTGGGGAACTTTGGTTCCACTGGTGGTAGCCAAGTTTCCCCAATGATTCGGGGCCGGATGATTGGGGGGTCCGCATCTGGGTCACCGCGCCGGTGAGGGCCTGGGCCGTGACCTCGTCGACGGGCAGATGGTCGGCGCCCAGCCGGGCGGCCAGACCTCGAGCCAGACCCAGCCGCATCGGACCGCTTTCCGAGTCGATCACCACCGTGGACACGCCCAGCTGGGCCACCACGTCCGCTGCGGCCAGTGAACGGGCGACCGCATCCGGGCCGGTGGTCGCGCGTCCGTCGGTCACCACGACCAAAAGCGGGCGACGACGAGGGTCCCGAAGGCGTTCACGCTCCAGCACGCGGGCGGCCGCGAGAAGTCCCTCGGCCAGCGGGGTGCGTCCGCCGGCCGGGATCTCGTCGAGCCGCGCGGCCGCGATGTCGACCGATCGGGTCGGCGGGAGCACCAGCTCGGCGCCGTTCGCGCGGAAGCTGACCAGGCCAACAGTGTCGCGGCGACGGTAGGCATCCAGCAGCAGCGACAGGATCGCGGTCTTCACCTGGACCATCCGGCGACGGGCGGCCATCGACCCCGAGGCGTCGACGCAGAACAGGACGAGGTTCGCCTCACGCCCTTCCCGGATCGCAATCCGCAGGTCGTCCGCGTGCAGTTGCACCCTGGTTTCCCGGTTGATCGCGGTTTCCCGGTTGATCGCGGTTTCCCGGTTGATCGCGGTTTCCCGGTTGATCGCGTGTTGGCGCCGGGTGGGCTGGGCGCCGGCGGCGGCGCGAAGGGTCTCGGTGAGGTGGATGGTCCCGGGTTCGCCGGGGGTGGGGATGGTGGCGCCGATGCGGCGTCCGTCGGTGGTGATCGCGCGGGACCTGCGCCCGGACGCGCCCCGGCCGACGCCGCGAACGGCCAGGAGCTTGGGACGTGGGTTGGGGTTGGCGGCCTTGTGGAGCGAGGTGGGCCCGTCCGAATCCGGTGCAGCTGGCCGGTGAGACCCCTCGTCAGGCTTGGGGATCGTGGAGGGGTCCGGCTCGGGCACCGGGCTCACGTCGGCCGAGCTTGTCGAGGTGACCTCCGGCCCCTCAACCGGCGAATCAGGCTCGGTCGCAGTGTCGGGGCCGTTGGGGGGAGTGCTCGAATCGTCGGGCCCCTCGGCAGACTCGGGGGCTGTTGGGGGCTCAGTATCGGGGGGCGTGGAGGGATCGTCTGGATCGTCCCCGTCCCAGTCGTCCCCGTCCCAGTCGTCCCCGTCCCAGTCATCCTCGTTGAGCACGCGGTCGAGCAGTTCCTCGTCCAAGCCCGGGGCGTCGAAGGGATTGCGGCGCCGACGGTGCGGTAGGGCTAACAGCGCGGCCTGACGGATGTCGGCCTTGGTGACCTGCGCCCGGCCCGACCAGGCTGCGTGCGTGATCGCGGCGCGGGCGGTGACGATGTCGGCGCGCAGTCCGTCCACCTCGAAGGCGGCGCAGACCTTGGCGACCAGCTCCAACGCCCGGTCGCCCAGCCGCACCTGCGGCAGGTTCCGCTGGGCCGCCTCGATCCGGCGGGCCAGTTCTTCTTCCGTGCCAGCAAATCGCGCGGTGAAGGCGTCTGGGTCAGCGTCGTAGCGAAGCCGCCGGCGGACGACCTCAGAGCGTGGCGCGGAATCGCGCGGCGCCGCCACCTCGACCGTCAGGCCGAATCGGTCCAACAGCTGGGGACGCAGCTCGCCCTCCTCGGGGTTCATCGTCCCGATCAACGCGAACTTCGCCTGGTGGCTGAGCGAGATCCCGTCCCGTTCGACCGTGGAACGTCCCATCGCGGCGGCGTCCAGCAGCAGGTCGACCAGGTGGTCGTGGAGCAGGTTCACCTCGTCCACGTAGAGGATCCCGCGGTGCGCGCGGGCCAGCAGGCCGGGTTCGTAGGTGACCTCGCCAGCGCTCAGGGCCGACTGCAGGTGGATGGATCCGAGCACCCGGTCTTCCGTCGCACCGACCGGCAGTTCGACCAACCGAACCGGTCGTCGAAGGCGGGCAGAACCCACCTCGAAGGGACCATCCGGTGAGGTCGCCCGCGCATCAGCAGGGTCGATGGAGAAGCGGTCGTGCTCGTACACCTCGATCGGGGGCAGTACCGCCGCGAGCCCACGCACGGCCGTCGACTTCGCCGTCCCCTTCTCGCCGCGGACCAGCACACCGCCGATCTCGGCATTGATGGTGGCCAGCACCAACGCCAGTCCCATCGGCTCAAGCGCGTCGGGCGCGCAGCCGACGATGGCGGTGAAGGGGTAGTGCTGTGGCATGTGAGGCTCCCGCTCAGGTCCGTCCGGAGCGGCGCGTTGCCGCCCGGTCAGGCGCGAGGCCGGTCTTCGGACTCGCCCCGATCCCTGCGTTGCAGGGCCGGGGTCACCGCAGCGGGCCTGTGCCGGATTCCCACCGGCTTCCCAGATTCTCCCCACCGCCCGGCACCGCCGTTTCCGACCGCGCTGGCTCGTGGGGCACCTCGTGCCAAGTACTGCCCACCCTAGCGAAAGCGGCCCACGGTAGGTTCTGGCCATGGACGCATGCAGGGTTACCGTCGTCGGCATCGGCGCGGACGGATGGGACGGGCTCGGCCTGCGCTCCCAGCAACTGGTGACCGGGGCCGGCGTGCTCGTCGGCGCGCCGCGGCAGTTGGCCCTGGTGCCTGAGGTGGGGGTGCCCGAGGTGGGTGGGCAGCGGCGGCTGGAGTGGCCACGGCCCTTGAAGGCCGGTCTGGACGAGATGTTGGCCGGGCTGGTTGGCTCGGAGGTCGTGGCGCTGGCTTCGGGTGATCCATTGGTCTCGGGCATCGGGACGACCCTGGTGGATGCCTTGGGAGCCGACCGGGTGCGGGTCGTCCCCGCGGTCTCATCGGTCGCGCTCGCCCGGGCCGAACTGTGCTGGCCGGCGGAGTCGTGCGCGGTGGTCTCGGTGGTGGGGCGTCCGGTGTCGCTGGTGGCGCGCGAGCTGGCGCCGGGGCATCGGGTGCTGGTGCTGGGTTCGGACGAGTCCACGGCCGGTTTGGTGGCTGGACTCTTGTGTGAACAGGGTTTCGGCGCGTCGGTGATGCACCTGCTCGGGGACCTTGGTTCGCAGGCGCAGACCCATCGCGTGGTGCGGGCGGACGAGTTTGTGGGCGAGGGTCCGAGGTTGGGCGTGATCGCGCTGGACCTGGTCGGGCCACGTCGGCTGGGCTGGGTTCCGGGGCTGCCCGATGATGCCTTCGAGAACGATGGCCAGCTGACCAAGAGGGACCTGCGAGCCTCCGCGCTGGCGCGTCTGGCGCCGGTCCCCGGGGAGCACCTGTGGGATGTCGGGGCTGGTGCTGGTTCCATCGGCATCGAATGGGCCCGGGCGCACCCGACCTGCCGAACCACGGCGATCGAGGGGGACGTGGAACGCGCCGCCCGGATCGAACGAAATGCGGCGCGGCTGGGGGTTCCGGGGGTTCGGGTGGTGCATGGTCGGGTGCCTGAGGCATTGGCCGGACTGGATGCCCCGGACGCGATCTTCATCGGAGGCGGGACGGCGACGCCGGGTCTGCTGGACCAGTGCCTGGCCGCGTTGGCGCCGGGCGGACGTCTGGTGGCCCACGCGGTGACCCTGGAGTCGGAGCAGGCGCTGGCCTCGGCCTACGCCGAGCACGGTGGTGAGCTGACCCGGATCGCGGTCGAGAAGTCCGCGCCGGTCGGCCGCTTCACGGGATGGACGCCTGCTCGCACCGTCACCCAGTGGTCAGTGGAGCTGGGGGGTGAAGCAGGTTCAGCCCGCTGACGCCTGCTGACAGGCCCTCAGGTGTGGCGAGCCCGGCAGCTGTCGTAGAGGTGGCTCTCGCCGGGGTTCGTCGGGGCGAGGGAGCGGCCTACCAGGATCACGGCCGCCTGCTTCAGGGCGGCCTCCTTCACCTTGTCAGCAATTGAATCAACGCTCCCACGCAGCACCAGCTCGTCCGGCTGGCTCGCTCGGTGGACGACCACCACGGGGCAGTCACCGCCCACGTGCGGGCGCACCTCGTCCATCAGTTCCCCGACCCGCGTGATCCCCAGGTGCAGCACCAAGGTCGCGCCGGTCGCCGCGAAGGCCGCCAGCTGCTCGCCGTCCGGCATCGCCGTCGAACGCGCCTGCGCGCGGGTGAGCACCACCGACTGCGCCACCAGCGGCACCGTCAGCTCCTTGCCCACCAGCGCCGCGGCGGCCGCGTAGGCGGGGACACCGGGTGTCACATCCCAGTCGACTCCCGCCGCGTCGAGGCGCCGAGTCTGCTCCGACAGAGCCGAATAGACGCTCAGGTCGCCCGAGGCCAGGCGGACGACCGACTCGTGACGCGCGTGGGCGGACACCAGCTCGGCGGTGATCTGGTCGAGGTCCAGGTGCTGGGTGTCGACCAACCGGGCGTCCGGGCTGACATGTTCCAGCACCGCCGGGTCGAGGTAGGTGCCGGGGTAGAGGACGACGTCCGCCGCGGCCAGCAGGCGGGTGGCGCGGACGGTGAGCAGGTCGGCCGCGCCGGGCCCGGCTCCGACGAAATGGATGGTCATCGATCCCCCTCGACAGGCTCGGGCGTGACGAAACGAGGGCTCCAGACGCCGTGATTGTCGACCCTGGTTCCCGTGCAACCCACGATGACAAGGCAGGACATGTCGATGGTCGTCGGGTCCAGCTCGCCCAGCGTGATGACCTCCAGCCGTTCCCCCTCGCGTCCGACATTGCGTCCGACGATCACGATCGTCCCGGCGTCCTTGTGCTCCATCAGCACCTCGCGGGCGCGAGCGATCTGCTCGGTGCGCGTGCGCGATGCGGGGTTGTAGATGGCGAGCACCAGGTCGGCCTGCGCGACGTGACGCAGCCGGTTCTCGACCACCTCCCACGGCTTCAACCGGTCGGACAGCGAGACGACGGCGAAGTCGGCGCCCACCGGGGCGCCTGCTCGGGCGGCGACGGCCTGCACCGCGCTCACCCCCGGCAGCACCCTGATCGGGACGCCTGCGAACCGCTCGTCCTGCGCGGCCTCGAAGACAGCTGACGCCATCCCGAAGACCCCCGCATCGCCGCCCGACACGACCGCGACCCTCTCGCCGGCCAGTGCCAGCTCGAGGGCCTCTCGGGCGCGGTCGACCTCGACGGTGTTCCCGGACGCGTGCCGCACCAGTCCCGCGCGCTGGGGCACCCGGTTCACATAGGGCGCGTAGCCCATCACGTGGCCAACGGTGGCCAGAGCGTCGGTGACCTCCGGGGTGGTCCAGCGGTCGGGCCCGGGCCCAAGACCGAGGACGAGCAGTTCCGCGGGGGTCGCCTCGGCAGGCTCGGACCCTTCCAGAGGCTCGGGGTTCTTGGAGCTGACCATGCGGGACCGCTGCCCGTGGAGCGCGTCCCCCGGGACCACCACCAGTGAGAAGTACGGCACCGACGACTCGTCCACCTCCGCCACCGGCAGCCAGCGCTCGGAGGGCATCGACGCGCGCTCGACGTACAGCGCGCCGTCCAGACGCCCGGCGGCGGCCAGGGCCCGGCGGACCGCCGGGAAGGTTCTGCCCAGCTTCATGATCACCGCGCCGTCGGTGTCGGCCAGACGTCGTGCCAGCTCTGGCTCGGGCAGGGTGCCGGGGAGCACCGTCAGCACGTCCTCCTGGCGCACCAGGGCGGTGGCCGTGGTCGCCGTCGCTGCCGCGAAGGCAGGCACGCCCGGCACCACCTCGACCTCGAAGCGTCCGCTCAGCCGGTCATGCAGGTACATGAAGGATGAGTACAACAGCGGGTCACCTTCGGCGAGCAGGACGACGTCCCGGCCGGCCGCCAGGTGGGCCGCCAGACGCTCCGCAGCCGACTGGTAGAAGTCCCCGAGCGCGCTCTCGTAGCCGTCCGGGTGGTCAACCGATCCCGTTGTCACGGGGTACTCGAGACGTTCCTCGACCACGCCGGTGGGCAGCATCGAGGCCACCACCGATCGCGCATTGGACGGACGTCCAGGAGCACAGTGGTAGGCCACCACCGCAGCCCCCGACACCAACCGCGCCGCCTTCACCGTCATCAGGTCGGGGTCGCCAGGGCCCACCCCGACGCCGTACAGCCGTCCCGCCACGCTCACTCCTGTTCCTGGGCCAGCGCGTTGAGCGCCGACGACGTCATCGCCGAGCCGCCGCGGCGGCCCGTCACGGTCACGAAGGGGATGTCGATGCCATGGTCGCGCGAGAGGTCGACCAGTGCCTGCTTCGACTCGGCGGCGCCGATGAAGCCGACCGGGCAGCCGACGATCGCGGCCGGACGGGGGGCTCCGGCGATCAGCATCTCCATCAGGTGGAAGAGCGCGGTCGGCGCATTGCCGATCGCGACCACCGCGCCCGCCAGCCGGGACGCCCACAGGGAGACGGCGGCGGCGGTCCGGGTGGTGGCCCATTCGGTGGCCAGCCCGGGGACGCGCGGGTCGTTGAGCAGGCAGAGCACCTCGTTGTCGCGCGGCAACCGGCTGCGCGTCACCCCGGTGGCGACCATGGTGGCGTCGCACAGGATCGGGGCACCGCCTTCCAGCGCCGTACGTGCCGAGCGCACGAGGTCCGGGTGGACGACCATGTCGTCCGCGAGGTCGACCTGACCGGAGCCGTGGATCATTCGGACGGCCAGTTTCTCTGCTTCGGCAGGGATCCGGCTGAGGTCGGCCTCGGCCCGGATGGTCGCGAAGGAGTCGACGTAGATTGCGGCCCCGCGGTCGATGTAGTCATAGGCGCGGGGCGGACGCGTGGGCTCGCTCATCGAAGACCCGCCAGGCTCGGCTGGTTGGTCGGCAGCAGGATGCCCTGCCAAGGGGTGACGACGACATTGGTCGCCTCGCCGCAGAGGGCCTCGATGCCCGCGTGGTCCAGGCCCTGTTCCGGGACGTGGTGGTGGACGCCCGCAGGGGTCTCGCCGTAGGGGAGCGGACCCTGTGGAGCGGGCAGGTCCGCGTGCGGTGTGGTCGTGGGGACGAAGGGTCGGTCCAGCTCGTCGACGTGCCAGGCGGCGGACGCCGAGGTGCCGCGCGCGGTGACGAATTCGTGCGCGAGCCGGGCCAGGTGGTCGGCCGCCTCGGTGAGCGGGACGACCTCGCCCCAGCCGGAGCCGATCCGCAGTTGGCCGCGGTCGGCGTCGAGGGCGACCAGGCCCAGGTCGGTCCAGTGGTCGACCAGGTCACCGCGTCCGTCATCGAGACAGAACAGGAACTTGCCGGGCAGCTGGGCCATGGCGGGGCTGGAGGTGATGAGCTCGTCCATTCGGGTGGCGACCGGGCGAAGGTCGGCACGAGTGACGGCGAGGTGCGTGGTGGTGGCTGGCCGCGGAGCCCCCTCGGCAGGCGCGGGAAGCGTTCGGGGTTCGGGAAGCGTCCCGGGGGAGACCATGATGTTGCGCACCAGGTCATGGGACAGCGAGCCGACCAGACCGGTGGAGGCCAGAGCCGCGAGGGCATCGTCCGTGAGCTTGTCACCGTCGGCCGGGAAGGCCCGAACCTGGAGGTTGGCGCGGTTGGTGACGTGCACCCGTCCGTCGCCGAAACGCTCGGCCACCTCGGCCAGCGCCAGCAACTGGTCCCGCGTGGTGGCGCCACCGACCAGCCGGATCCGGACCAGCAGTCCGTCTTCGGCGGGCCAGGGGCGGGTCACTCCCGGGCAGCGGTCGGGTCTGGTGCGCTTCATCGATGCTCCAGCGTGAGGTCGCTTGCGGTCCACGGGGGACGACGGCAGGGCTCACGCGACCGCGCCGTCGGGTCTCTCGCCCGCGGGTGGAATCGCCCCTGGAGTTCCTGACTCACGCACCTCGGCGCTCACAGTGGCGGGACCGTCCCGGGTTTGCACCGGGTTCCTCCGCTGGGGACGCGGTCAGTCTCCCACACGCACCCCGATGCTCGACCAGATACCCCCAGGTGTGCCGGTTTTTGCGCAGAAGGCCCGCCAGGAGGTCGATCGGGGCAAGCTCGGCGCACATCTTGGCTCGCCGCGTGTTGGGATGGAGGCATGTGGCCCCAACTGAATCGCCCGATCGTCGCCGCGCCGATGGCCGGAGGTCCCTCCACCGCGGAACTCGTCGCCGCGGTCTGCACTGCTGGCGGCACGGGATTTCTCGCGGCCGGCTACAAGACGGCCGTGGCGATGGAGCGGGAAGTGGTAGCCACCCGCGAGCTCACCGACCGTCCCTTCGGGGTGAACCTCTTCGTGCCGCACGAGCCCTCCCAGCGACGCGATGAGGCGGCAGTGCGGGCCTACGCCGAGCGCATCGGCGCCGACTACTCGCGCGTCAACTGGAGCGACGACGACGGCTGGTACGACAAGCTCGCGGTGCTCACCCAGGTCGACCCGGTGCCGATGGTCAGCTTCACCTTCGGCTGCCCGTCGGACGACGACATCGCCGCCCTGCATTCCGTCGGGACCACCTGCCTGGTCACCGTCACCGACCTGGACGAGGCCCGCGCGGCCGCCGCCGCGGGTGCCGACCTCCTCGTCGTCCAGGGCTTCGATGCGGGCGGACATCGGGCCACCCACGAGGTCAGCAAGGAACCCAACCACCGCGACGCCCTGGCCCTGCTCGACGAACTGCGCGAGGTGGGCCTGCCGATGGTCGCGGCGGGCGGCGTCGGCGGCCCGGGCGATGTCAGGCGGATGCTCGACGCCGGCGCGGTGGCGGTGCAGTGCGGCACCGCCTTCCTTCGCTGCCCGGAGGCCGGCACTTCGGCCACCTACCGAGAACTGCTGAGCACCGGCCGCGAAACGGTCGTGACGAGGGCCTTCAGCGGTCGTCCTGCCCGCGGGCTGCGCAATGCCTTCCTCGACGCGTACTCGGCCGAGGCGCCGTCGGTGTTCCCGCAGGTGGACCAGCTCACCAAGCCCCTGCGTGCCGAGGCAACCAGCTGCGGTCGCACGGACGAAATCTCCGGCTGGGCGGGGCTGGGATGGCTGCAGGCGCAGGAGATCCCGGCGGCCGGGGTGGTCGCCCACCTCAGCCAGGGCTGAGACCCAAGCCTGCGAAGATGGTCAGCCTCGGCGCGCGTCCAGCCGTTGCACCAGGCGCAACAGCACGGCCATGCCCGCGCAGGCGACGCCGACGATGCCCAGCGAGCTGGCCGCGTAGGCGGTGAAGGTGGTGTCACGGGTGAACTCGCCCAGGTCGCGCGCCCACCAGATGCCCCAGAAGGCGAGGGCCAATGCCACCAGCCCGCCGGTGAACAGCAGCCCCGGCCAGAAGCGCGATGGGGGTGCGCTCACGGTGCGTTCGGCGGACGTCCGTCCGAGCAGCCGGTAACGCAAGGCCTCGATCGCGAGCGCCATCAACGCCCAGCAGAAGCAGACCAGCAGGGCCGCGACGACGTCCGAGGGACGGTGCCAGCTGGACGCGACGGTCGACCAGCCGAAGGCCACCATGCCGAGGGCCCCGAGACAGGCGGCCAGCACGCGCAGCGCCGGGGGTGCGACCAGGACGGCCGCGACGCACGCCGAGGCGGCGGCGGTCGTGTGCCCGCTGGGCAGCGAGTTCACGTTCGCCATCGAGGTCGTCGACCCCATCAGGTCGGACCGGGTGAAGATCGAGTACTTGAGCACCTGCGTGGAGAAGTTCGCCCCGGCGATGACCACGGCTGCCTCCAGGGCGAGCAGCCAACGACGCCGCAACAATGCAGTGGCCGCGACGACGACCATGGCCAGCGCGATGGCCGGCACGGAGACCTTGTTCAGCAGCCAGTAGTTCAGCCGAATGACGTAGTGGGAACCGATTCGCCCGCCCTCGAGGGCCGCGGCGTCCATCACCTGGCCGGAGCGGGTGCCCACGAAGAACCACCACAGCGCGACGATCCCGAAACCGGCCGCGGCCGACAGCAGGAAGGGACGCAGCCAAGCCCACGTGGAGTCATGTGTGGTGTGGATGGCGCTCGACATGACGAACATTCTCTCCGACCCAGCCAAGAGCCAGCTGAATGGCGCCACGGCACGACGGCCAGCGGTGGGCGGCTACGGCGCCGTGCCGATCTGCTCGCGCACCGGCTTCGCGAGCCAGTAGCCGAGCAGTCCGATCACGCCGAGCACGGCCAGCGTCCCGAGCGTGAAGACCTCGAACTGGGTGCGGCTGACGCCCCACGCGTCCACGAAGTCGTAGTCGACGCCGAACAGCGGTTCCAGGGTGCCGGGGAAGACGGCGACCCACGAGCCCAGCGCGATCCAGGCGAAGGTGACCACGCCCATCGCCAACCAGCCGGCATTGCCGACGGGCACGCGGAAGGGGCGTGGGACGTCCGGACGGACGGTGCGCAGCCGGATCGCCGCCGGGAAGACGAGCAGGTAGGCCAGCAGGTAGGTGGTGATCGAGATGATCAGCACCACCTCGAAGACCGAGGCAGCAGAACCGTCCACCTGCATCGCGGCCAGCAGGAAGACCGTCCCGACCACGCCCGAGAGCAGGTTCATCCGGACGGGCGTGCCGAGGCGGCGGTTGAAGTGTCCGAAGAAGCCGCCGTAGAAGGCGCCGTCGGCGGCGGCCATCGCCTGCATCCGGTCGGAGACCATCATCCAGGCCGCGCCCTGGGCGACGAAGGTGAGCACCAGCAGCAGGGAGACGACGCGCATCACGGAGTCGGCCGCGCCGCCGAAGACGCCGAAGACGATCTTGGTGGCGTCGAGGAAGCCGCCCACTCCCGACAGTTGGTCCTTGGGGACGACGGCCAGGATCGCCGCGATCGGCAGGATGTAGCAGGCGGCGGCGATCGCGGTGGAGCGCAGCACGCCGACCGGCACATCGCGCAAGGGATTTTTCATCTCGGCCGCCGCGGAACTGCCGGAGTCGAAACCGAGGAAGGCGAACAGCAGCACGGGCGTCGCGCCGAGGAAGCCCATCAGGGTCGGGCTGAAGTCGCCGGCCGACATGGGCGCCATGCCGTTGTTCACCACATAGGCGATCGCCGAGCCGACGAACAGGACCAGGATCAGCACCTTGAGGATCGCGCCCACTGTCGGCAGCCACTTGCCGTAGTGCAGGCTGATGATCGCGGCCAGCACCGTCAGCCAGGTGAAGCCCAGCTTGAAGGCGTAGTCAGTGGCGCTTCCGGCGGAGATCTGCCCGAGCCCGGCGTGGTTCCAGGTCTCGGTGGCCAGGAAGCTCATCGTCCCGCCGACCCAGACCGGCTGTGTCACCCAGGTGAGCAGGGACGCGATCGCGGCCCACGGACGTCCGAAGGCGTCGCGCACCCAGGTGTAGGCGCCGCCCTCCTCGGCGAAGGCGGAGCCGGTCTCGGCGAAGATCAGGCCGTAGGGGATCAGGAAGGTGACGGCCAGCACGAGGGTCCAGGTGAAGGCCTCGGCGCCGTAGGTCGAGACCTGCCCAAGGTTCTCCAGCCCGATCACCGCAGCGACAAGCAGGAAGATGATGTCGAAGCGTCCCAGGGTCTTGCGCAGCAGACTGGTCTGCTGTTGCGCGAGCGCGGTGGGCGTCTGGTTGTCCAGCGTCCTGTCGGAGCCTGTCGTGTTGGGCGCTGCCTTGTCGAGGGCGGGGCTGCTCATCTGCCGTCTTTCCGGCGCCCCACCGGAGGGGACGGCCAGCTCCAAAATCTAGGCGTCGCTGGCCTCGGACGGACGGGGGGTCCGGCCCGCGGATGGCTCCACGGGCTGGGCCGGTGTCGACGCGGTGGCGGACTCGCCCCCGGACACCTCGTCCACGCCCGTGATCCGGCCACCGTCCAGGGACAGGAAGAGGACAACCTCTCGTCCACCTGCCACACCGCGGGCGACGGCGCGACGTCCGGCGTCGACCAGGTCGACCAGCTCGAAGCCGCGCAGACCGGCCGCCCAGGCGCCGGCGTCGACGGGCAGCCCACCGGAGGTCACCGGGCCCGCGACCAGACCGCCCAGGGCTGCCCCATCGCCCGACTCCAGCGCTCGCGCCAGCCGGTTCGCGAGCTGCAGGGTGGTGAGCCCGGCACCCGTCCCCGCTGGCACGGAACCCGTGGCAGGCATGGGAATCGGGATGTGCGGCGGCGCTCCGACGAGCTCGGGGGACTCGATCTCCGGACCCTGCTGCGCCGGCCCGACCTCGACGCTGACCACCTCGCCGTAGCTGGGCACCACGCAGGTGATGCCGAACTCGGTGACGATGCGCTCCTTGAGCGCGGCGGCCGAGTCGGGTTCGCCGTGCACGAGGTAGACGGTCCTAGGTTTGCGGGGCAGGTCGCGCAGCCAGTCGAGCAGGTCGGAGCAGTCGGCGTGGACGCTGAACTCCTTGTCTTGCACGATTTCCGCGCGGACGGGCACATAGCGTCCGTGCATCTTGAGTTCCTTCGCGCCGTCCAGCAGCACCCTTCCGCGCGTCCCGACGCCCTGGTAGCCGGTCAGCACGACCGAGTGCCGCTGGTCGGGGAGCATGTGCTCGAGGTGGTGCACCACGCGTCCACCGGTCGCCATGCCGGACGAACTGATGATGATGCAGGGGAACTTCGGGTTGTTGAGTGCCTTGGACTCCTCGGCTGACTTCACCTCGCGAAGGCCCTTGAGGTCGGTGAAGTCGTCGACGTGGATGTCGGGTCGCAGCTCGTCGGAGTTCCGGTAGACCTTGAGCGCCGCGAGCGCCATCGGCGAGTTCACGAAGACGGGAACCTCGGGGATCCGTCCGGCCTTGCGCAGTTCGGTGACGACCTTGAGCACGGCCTCGGTGCGGTCGACGGCAAAGGCGGGGACGAGCACCGACCCACCCCGGGCGACGGTCTTGCGGATCGTCTCGGCGAACAGTTCGTGCGGCAAGCCCTCGGGCTCGGGATGCTCGCGGTCGCCGTAGGTCGACTCCATCAGGACGTGGTCGGCGCCCTGAGGGATGCCGCGCGGCTTGAGGACCGGGTGGTCATGGCGTCCGAGGTCGCCGGAGAACAGGATCGAGCGCCCGTCGTGGGTCATGTTCACGCACGCCGAGCCGAGGATGTGCCCGGCACGGGTCAGCCGGATCTGCAGTCCCTCGCGCAGGTCGACGTCGGTGTCGAACTCGATCGGGCGGAACAGGCGCATCGTCTCCCGGACGTCGTCCTGGGTGTACAGCGGCAGCGGCGGTTTGTGCTTCGACCAACCACCCTCGGCGGCGTCCTTCGCGTCCATCTCCTGCAGGTGGGCGGAGTCCATCAGGACGATCTCGGCCAGCTCGATGGTGTCCGGAGCACACCAGATCGTGCCGGTGAAACCGTTCTTGACGAGCGCGGGAAGGTAGCCGACGTGGTCTAGGTGGGCGTGGGTGAGGATGAGGTCGCTGATCGAGCCGGGATCGACCGGGAACTTCTTCCAGTTCATCTCCCGCCACACCTTCTCCCCCTGGTAGAGGCCGGCGTCGACCAGTACGTGGCGCTCGCCGATCGTGACGAGGTGCTTGGAGCCGGTGACGGTGCCGGCTGCGCCCAGGAACGTCAGTGTCATCTGTGCCATGGCTCCACTCTGCTGGTGTTCGGGGGCCAGTGGTCAGGAATCGGACGAGAGTTCACCCAACCGAAAGCCTCCGTGGGAGTGTCGAGATGCAGCGAAGGTTGCACGCGGGCCCCGATATGCAGCATAGGAACGACCTGAGAGCCGGGAACGCCCGGGCTCGGCGCTGCGCGGTGTGCGTGAGCATCCTCTTCCGCCGAGATCAGGACGAGCGGCCATGCGCCTGCGCAGACCCGGCAGCACCTCCAACCCGCGCAAACGTTGGGATGCGGCCGGCTGCACTCCCCGACACGGTCGGCCAGGCGTGGCAAGATTCGATGCACGGGGCAGCCGAACCCGGGACCGTCGGGAAGGGGAGTGCACCGTGGACACCAAGATCCTGCTGAGCGCGCTGCAAGAGGTCGAGAAGCGCGCCGAGCGGGTCAGCGAGGAGGACGTGCTCGCGACGTACGTCAACGTCGAATCGCTGACCGCAGCCCTAGGAACGAGGGACAACGGCATCGTCTTCGGTCGCCGGGGCACCGGCAAAACCCACGCGTTGAAGTACGTGGCGCAGACCGAGCGGGAGAAGGGTAACCGGGTCGTCTACATCGATATGGAGCAGGACGTCGGCTCCACCGAGGGCCGCTACGCCGACCCCAACCTCAGTACCAGCGAACGGGCGACTCGTCTCGTGGTCGATGTGCTGAGCATCGTCCACACCCAACTGCTCGAAGCCGCGTTCGCGGGCGACGTCAAGGTGCAGATCGACGTGCTCGACCAGATGCTCGACCACTTCCAGGAGGTGCTGGTCGCCCAAGAGACCGAGCAAGAGGACGCTCGAACCGATCGGTCGGCGCAGGGATCGCAAGCCGATGCCGGGGTTGGATTGACTTCCCGAGGGCTGCCGTCGCTGAAACTCGGCGCGCGCTCGACGCGCGAGACCGCCCGCGAAGACGGCGTACGGACCCGGCAGACGGGCGTGATCCGGCACCGCATCCACTTCGGCGGCGTCACGCAGTCGATACGCCGGGCCATCGAGGCAGATGACGCCCAGCGGTTCTGGCTGCTCATTGACGAGTGGAGCGGCATTCCCATCGACCTCCAGCCGTACCTCGCCGAGATGCTCCGGCGGTTGTTCTTCGGCATCCCCAAGGTGTCCGTGCGCATCGCCGCCATTCCGCACCGCTCGGAGTGGCGCATCGCGGGTGAGCGCGGCAACTACATCGGTGCGGAGATCGGTGCGGACCTGTTCCCGCTGCTGGACCTCGATGAGTTCGTGGTGTTCCCCGCCCGCAGCCGCGAGGAGCAGGTGCAGCGATCCCTGTCGTTCTTTCGGGCCTTGCTGTTCCGTCACATCTCGACTGCTGTAGTCGGCATGGGCGAGGAGCCGCCCCAGTCCGAGGACGACCTGATCAGCTCACTGTTCACCCAGGTCACCTCGTTGCAGGAGGTCATCCGCGCGGCCGAGGGCGTGCCCCGGGATGCGCTCAGCATCGTCGGCCGTGCCGGACTTCGCGCGGGCGGGTCCAAAATTTCCGTGACCCACGTCCGCGAGGCCTCTTCCCAGCTGTACACCACGACCAAGGCAGCACAGCTCAACGGCGTCCCTGTCGCGCGCGCTCTGCTCGACCGCATCCTGAGCGACGTGATCTCCGGCCGCAAGGCGCGGGCGTTCCTGATCAAGCAGGATCAGACACAGGACCCCCTCATTCAACAACTCGTGGACGACCGCATCCTGCACATCATCAAGCGCGGGTGGTCCGGCAAGGACAATCCCGGCGAGCGGTACGACGTCCTCCAGATCGACTACGGCTGCTACGTTCACCTGCTTGGCACGAACGCCGCCCCGCAGAGCCTGCTAGGAGGGGACGACGACGACGAGTTCTCGGCCGTCGTGGGTGACATCGTGGTGCCGGACGATGACTATCGCGCTATCCGTCGCGCGATCCTCGACCTGCCGACCATGCTCGCGGACATCACCGCCAGCACCGACACTTACGCCGCCCCAACTGCTGACTAGATGGAGCGCGAATTTCTTGCCGTTTGGGAACGCGGACCGGGGCGTGCTGCGTCCTGGCAATGGCCTCCGCCGGCGACATGTCGTGGGCGCTCGGTCTGGTCCTGGTCGTGGCGCCAGGCCGCCGTGGCCCGTTGGCTGCTTGGAAGATCTCGGCAATGGTTGCCGCGTCGCTCGGCCTGTACCCACGGAGGATGGTCGAGTTCCTTGCGCAATCGTCGCATTGTGGACTTCCGCTACTGCCGCGATTGGAAGCCCTGAGGACTACCGACTTGCTAGATCGTCCGCGATTGCCTCCGCCCGAGTCAGCAACTGGTCGACCACGATCCCCAAAGGCTGGGTCGCATCAACCCTCACCCCACTTGCGGGAACATCCGTGCCAAGTTCATGCAGCCGCAGGACGAAGGCCTTCTCTTCCGGCAGCGATCCGAACTCGTCACTCGGACGTTGCGACAGGCGAGTGAGAAGGCTGTCGCGGTCGACATCAAGGACGAACACCTCATCGAAGACGTCCAGGAAACGCTTGAAGTTGCGCGAGCCGCCGCAGAAGAAGGTGAACCGCTGATCGGTCTGCCCAGCGATCGCCCAAACCCGGTCCTCACACCACAGGTGATGCTCGTGGCAGGCGGGCTCGGTGGACGGCAAGCCGGTGCTCGGGTCACCCTGGTAGGCGAGTTCGGTATCGCCATTGATCGCCTGGTAGCCGCGGCGGCGCAGCTCGTGGCACACCGAAGTCTTTCCCGTCCCTGAGACGCCCTCGACCAGAAGGTTGTACTCGCCCATGCCCCTGAGGCTAGGGCCAGCGCTGCCCAGAGCGCCTGTCAATTTGGCTGGCCGAACGCACGCTACTGCCGCTGGTGGGTCACGGACCCGCCAGCGGCAGAAACGCCTCGGCTACCTCATGATCGGCTGACTGAATCGCCGGCAGACGTAGACGCGCTCGTAGGTGGCCCGCAGCTGAGCCTCATGCTCCAACGAGGCTTGGCAGTACGCCAACAGGGGTCCCGACAAGGGAGCGGGTGAGGACCAGCCGTCGCCACCGGGCTCGTTCCATCCCTTGTAGACGTGGAGGTAGTGGTCAGACTCGCCGAATCCCCGGCTCCGGTACCAAGCCAGAGTGTCCGGATCCTCGCGGGTCCAGGCGTCCAGAGTGGTGACAGTGGCGGGCAGGCGGCGCATGCCTTCGGCCAGCAGTGCCGTGCCGATGCCTCGGTGTTGGTGATTGGGATGGACACAGACGGTGTCGATCGTTGCGAGTTCATCCTGGATGCAGACGTCCAAGATGCCGACCACATCGGCGCCCTCGGCGGCGACGAGTTGGATCTGGGAGTCGGTGGGGCGTTTGGTCCACACGTCGTCGTAGTAGCAGGTGTCGAGGAAGGCCAGGACGCGGCAGCGTAGCCAGCTCTTCTCGTCGGGGGTTTCGTAGTTCCTGATTTCGGGCATGGAGGTTCCTAGGTCGTCGCGACAGGTGATGAGGAACTTCATGCCCGGAACATGCCGCACACGCTAGCTGACGACAGCACCAGATGCGCGCACTTTTGCCGCGTCCGGTGCGGGTGCCTGCCACGTGGTGACGAATGGGTCATACTCGACGCCATGGACAGCAGACGCCCTCACACCCGCGATGAGGTCCTCACGTTCTGGCACGAGCGGGACCTTGGCGACGGAATGTTCCTCCGCCCCTTGCGCCAACACCACAGCACCCGCTTTACGGAACTCGCCCACCGCAACCAGGCCGAGATCGGAGCCTGGGCCAACTGGGTCTGGTCCCCGTTCGGCCCTGCCGAAGCCACAGCCGAGATCACGCGACTCGAACCAGGCGACCGCGGACCATGGGGCCTCCCCTTCGCGATCGAGCTTGACGGCGCCATGATCGGCTTTGCCCACATCTTCGACATTCGGTTCGTCCTGTCCATCGCTGATGTGGGGTACTGGATTGACCACGACAACGCAGGCCGAGGGATCACCACGAGGGCCGTTCGAGCCCTGTGTGACCTCGCGTTCGACGAGATGGGCCTCCACCGCGTCGAGCTTAGGTGCTCACCCGACAACCATGGCTCCAGAGGAGTCGCCCGCAAGGCCGGCTTCATCGCTGAAGGAATCCTCCGCGACGCGTGGCGCGTCCAAGGGCGGGCACAATCACTGGTCATGCACTCGCGGCTCTCCACAGACCCCAGCTGACCGCGATCATCTGCCGCTGACCGAGCTGTCGGAGAGACAACGGGCGCGAACCCCGCTGCCCAGTTCCCGCAGCTTCCGTCTCGATTTTTGTCGCCCGTACCCACCTGCAAAGGGACGAGACACAGCCCATTGGGTGCGCCTCTCCTGGCTTAAGGGAGCAGACTTGGAAGCGACGAGTGGACCAGAAGGGGGCGCTGGTGGTTGACCTCAGCTGGATCGTGGTTGCTCTTCCCTCGCTGTACCAAGGCGTGAAGTTCGGTCCTTGGCGGTTTCATTGGTATTCCGCACGTTTGGAGGTGGCGTCCATCGCGGTGCTTCTCGTGTCGAACGTGCCGGCCATCACTGTCAGCGCGTGGCTCTGTGACGCGGGGCGTGCCTGGTTGGCGCTCGTACCGGTTGTCCTGCCGTTGGCGGGGACGGTCGCGCAGGCCCAGCTAGCGCAGGCGGACCGCATGGAAGATGAGCAGTGGCAACAGCACTTCCGGAGCCGTGCCCAGGAGAACGGGGATCACGCTCGACCCCGGGCGTGAACCTCGAGGTCATGCAGGAGGGATCGCGATGGGGTGGATACTCAGTGAGACCGTCAGTGACGACCGACCCTCGTGGAGGCGCTTCTCGCGGCGAGGGCGATTCCTGATCACGACAGGCCAAGCCGCGTTGGAGACTGACGACGCAGGTGTCCTTCAGCGGGTACTGGACGCGGCTGGCGGTGATCATCGAGAGTACGGCGTCTTGATGCGTAGGCTACGGGCCGCGCAGGACGAGCTCGGGCCGGGGGCGGCAGTTTCGTTTCCCGACGGGGACCGGTTCGCTTCGGTGGAGATAGCCCTCTCGCACCTCGGTGGATGAAATCTCGCTGCCGGGCGCAGCGTGGGCATCGGAGGTCCACCTGTGTGTTTGACGTCGCCTTGCCCTGTGCACGATGTCCGGTCGAGTCGAATGGCGCGTGGAGGCACTGGCCCCTCGAACGCATCGAGCAGCGCGTCCCAGGAAGCACCTGTTCAGAACGACGCCCGGCGGCCCAGACCAGCCGCGAAGGAACTACTTTGCCGCCAACCGCGACAGTCGAGGATCCGGCAGCGGCTCTTCGAATCGTCCTCGGTCGCCTGTAGACGAAAGCACTCAACTGGCACCCCTCTGTGTCAAGAAGGGGTCATGACGCGATCGGCAGCGGGGTCGTAGTG
>NZ_BAAAKI010000007.1:0-2455 GCF_039527675.1 Luteococcus sanguinis | reverse complement strand
GCCCAGCAGGGCACCAGTCAGAGGCAGGGTCACGACTCCCCAAGACGCTTTCCATCATGTATGTCAAGAACTTCGTGTAAACGGCGCTCGGCGTGATGCCCGGCTGGAGCCGGGCGGATCGGAGAATCACGCCATGGTGAACCATGACGCCGTAGCCGTGCCGGCTGGTGGGCCGGACCTGACGGGCTTGGCCGAACAGATGGTGGCCAAGGCCCGCGAGACCGGGATCGAGCTGACCGGCCAGGACGGGCTGTTGACGGCCCTGACCAGACAGGTTCTCCAGTTCGCGCTGGAAGAGGAGATGGCGGCTCATCTGGGCTATGACAAGCACGACCCGGTCGGGCGGGGCAGTGGGAACAGTCGTAATGGCTCGACGCCCAAGACCGTGCGCACCGAGATCGGTGACGTGACGATCCAGGTTCCCCGGGACCGGGCGGGCACGTTCGAGCCGCAGGTGCTCAAGAAGCACCAACGCCGCTTGTCGGGCTTCGACGAGGCCGTGATCAGCCTGTACGCGAAGGGCATGACCACCGGCGACATCGCCAAACACCTGGCCGAGGTGTACGACACCGACGTGTCCCGCGATCTGGTCTCCCGAGTCACCGACAAGGTCCTCGACGACATGCAGGCGTGGCAGTCGCGGCCGCTGGATCCGGTCTATCCGGTGGTGCTGATCGACGCGATCGTGCTCAAGGTCCGCGAGGGGAGCGTGGCCAACCGGCCCGTCTACGTCGCGATGGCCGTGAACACCGAGGGCGAGCGAGACGTCCTGGGAATGTGGACCGGCCCGTCGGGTGGCGAGGGCGCGAAACAGTGGATGAACATGCTGACGCCAACTGCGCAATCGAGGCATACTGGACGCATGCATCGTGTGCTGCGACGGGTTGAAGGGCTTGCCGGAGGCCATTACGGCCATCTGGCCGCAGGCCACCGTGCAGACCTGCGTGGTGCACCTGGTGCGCAACAGCCTTCGCTACGCGGCCAAGCGACACTGGTCCAGGATCACTGCGGAGCTCCGCGAGATCTACACCGCGCCGACCGTGACGGCCGCGGAGTCACGCTTCGAGGAGTTCGCCGACAAGTGGGAGCCGCAGTACCCGGCAATGATCGGGATGTGGCGCCGCTCGTGGCCGGAGTTCGTGCCCTTCCTGGACTTCCCGCCCGAGATCCGCAAGTTGATCTACACCACCAACGGCATCGAGTCGCTCAACGCGCGGTTCCGTGCCGCGACCAGACGACGAGGACACTTCCCAGACGAGCAGTCAGCCATGAAGGTGCTCTACCTTGCCGTGCGGGAACGCCAGGTCAACCGGCCCAACCCCACCGGCCGTGTCCACGGCTGGCAGGCCATCCTGAACGCCCTCGCCCTGACCCACGGCGACCGCCTGGGTCTCAACTAGCCGATGCCACTTACACAAAGAACCTGACACGCCCCTTGGAAGCGACGGGTGGACCAGAAGGGGGCGCTGGTGGTTGACCTCAGCTGGATCGTGGTTGCTCTTCCCTCGCTGTACCAAGGCGTGAAGTTCGGTCCTTGGCGGTTTCATTGGTATTCCGCACGTTTGGAGGTGGCGTCCATCGCGGTGCTTCTCGTGTCGAACGTGCCGGCCATCACTGTCAGCGCGTGGCTCTGTGACGCGGGGCGTGCCTGGTTGGCGCTCGTACCGGTTGTCCTGCCGTTGGCGGGGACGGTCGCGCAGGCCCAGCTAGCGCAGGCGGACCGCATCGAAGATGAGCAGTGGCAACAGCACTTCCGGAGCCGTGCCCAGGAGAACGGGGATCACGCTCGACCCCGGGCGTGAACCTCGAGGTCATGCAGGAGGGATCGCGATGGGGTGGATACTCAGTGAGACCGTCAGTGACGACCGACCCTCGTGGAGGCGCTTCTCGCGGCGAGGGCGATTCCTGATTTCGACAGGCCAAGCCGCGTTGGAGACTGACGACGCAGGTGTCCTTCAGCGGGTACTGGACGCGGCTGGCGGTGATCATCGAGAGTACGGCGTGTTGATGCGTAGGCTACGGGCCGCGCAGGACGAGCTCGGGCCGGGGGCGGCAGTTTCGTTTCCCGACGGGGACCGGTTCGCTTCGGTGGAGATAGCCCTCTCGCACCTCGGTGGATGAAATCTCGCTGCCGGGCGCAGCGTGGGCATCGGAGGTCCACCTGCGCTGTTTGACGTCCCTTGCCCTGTGCACGATGTCCGGTCGAGTCGAATGGCGCGTGGAGGCACTGGCCCCTCGAACGCATCGAGCAGCGCGTCCCAGGAAGCACCTGTTCAGAACGACGCCCGGCGGCCCAGACCAGCCGCGAAGGAACTACTTAGCCGCCAACCGCGACAGTCGAGGATCCGGCAGCGGCTCTTCGAATCGTCCTCGGTCGCCTGTAGACGAACGCACTCAACTGGCACCCCTCTGTGTCAAGAAGGGGTCATGACGCGATCGGCAGCGGGGTCGTAGT
>NZ_BAAAKI010000006.1:0-63822 GCF_039527675.1 Luteococcus sanguinis | reverse complement strand
CGCCCCGACCACCTGAACCGAGCCTCGGCCAAGGCCCGATCTGCAGTCAATGGAACTAGTAGCCGCAGGTCGCTTGCGCGGCCTGCTCAGTTTTCAGGCGTCGATTTCTGCTCAGATTTCGGCCGACGTTGACAGTCGCAGCCATCGCGACGACCGTGTGAGCTTCGCAACGAAACGCGCGTCACAGTTGAACGCTGGAACTGGGTGCGGGGCGTCAGCTCAGCGGTTCTCGGCGGCGGGTGGTGACCAGTCCGACGGTCACTGCCACGGTGAGTAGCGCTGCGAGCAGAACGTGGATGAGGACCAGTCCCATGGGGCGTCCGGTGAAGTATTGGGTGTAGCCGAGAACACCTTCGGCCACGCTGATCCCCGCGGCCCATTGCCATGCCGTGCGGAACAACTTCGGGGCGTCGACGAGGCGACTGGCGACGAGCAGCGCGACGAGCAGCCCGATGAACAGCATCACGGAATCGGCGTGCAGCCAGCTGGTTGCACGGGGGTCGAAGCCGTAGCGGACGGTGGCTGCCGCGTCACCCGAGTGCGGGCCGGAACCTGTCACGGCGGTGCCCAGGATGATCACGACGGTGCCGACGGCGGTGCCGACCTTCGCTAGGGTGGCGACTAGAGGCGGCACGGTGGGCTGGGCGGGTCCGTCGCCTTCGCGTTCGCGGATGAGCAGGTAGGTGGCGTTGGCGACCAGGAAGATGCTGATCAGGAAGTGCGGGGAGACGGTGGCCGGGTCGAGGTGAGTTAGGACGATCACGCCACCCACGACGCCTTGGACGAGGACGAAGACCAGCGGCACGACGCAGTCCCGCACGAACTTCGGGCGAGTGGACCGGTAGGCGCTTCGAGCGGTCAGATAGAGAGCCGCGGCGATTACGACGAGCACGGGGGTGAGCATCCGGTTGCCGAACTCGATGAACTTGTGGAAGCCCTGGGCCTGGCCAGCGACCGGCACCACCGAACCGGGGACGCAGGTCGGCCACGTCGGGCACCCGAGACCGGAGCCCGTGACCCGCACGAGGACGCCGGTGACGATGATGAGGATGTTGCCGACCAGGTTCGCCCACACTAGGCGTCTCACCCGGAGTACCTGCGACGCGGGGTCTTCGGGCTGGCGCGATGGTGCTGACATGAAAATTCCTTCGTTGCGATGGTCTTTACCAAGAAATTGCCCAACAGAGATCTGCGCTCATCTCGCAGGGCAGATACACGGCAGGCTACGACCGGTGTTCGGGGCTGACCCGAGCTGGCGGACATCAGTCAAGCGGCTGCAAGCACTGGTCGTGGTCCGTGAAGTCTAGGTGCTGAGATCAGCAGACCCTGCCGACCCGGCGGGGGTCTGGTGCTGGGGAAAGGTCCACTTCTGTTGCGAGGCGAAGGCTCTGGCAGTTGATGGTGTGCCGCCGCTGATGTCAACCCCGATCACGGTGAAGCCGTCGGCCACGAGTTGTTGCAGGATGGGGACTCATCGGCGCAGGGTGCGCAGCCGGGTTGCCAGAAGTTGATCACGACGCCACGTTGACTCGCCAGGTCAGCGGTGGTGTCGGCTCCTGCAAGGGGGCTCAGCTTCACTTCCCTGAGATCGAACTGCACATGGTCAGCGGCCACGTCATCGAACGATGGGGAGGTAGATGGCGACGTGTCGGCGCCACACCCGGCGGTCGCGACAAGAGCGAGCGCTCCGGCCCAAAGCGCTGTCGCATGCGAGCTACCCATACGCGGAGACTACAGGTGGCACTGTCGTCGTACGAGCCCCCGCGCGTCGGTGTCTCCAGGATGCGCCTCGCAAACACACTGCCATGCCGCTGATCGCTTCAGGCGCCACGCGAGTGGACCAGGAGACCCAGTACCGCGGTTCCCACAGCGAGGGCAACCACTTGGGCCATTGCAGGGGTGGGGTCAGCAGGCCAGGCCCACCATGAGAGCTGACCGAACAGTTGTCGTCCGAGGAGTGCGGAGAGCGCGCAGTGCACGGCTGGTACCGCCCAGACGATGCGGTGGTCGATGCGTGGCAGGAGCAGGAGCGCTTCCGCGACGACTGTCAGGACGACGCTGATTGCTGGCATCACCCAGGCCGGCGCGACCACAGCAGTGACGCCGAGGTACAGCGCTGTGGCGCCCACGACACGGACCACGCCACGCCACCGGGCGCGGGGCGTCGACAGGCGCCACAGCACCGGCACCGGTTCGGCTACCTGGTAGGCGATGGTGATGCCCACTGCGGCTGACAGGAATGTCGCGGTCGGAACGTCGGTGTCGTCGAGGGCCCGTAGCTGGGGCGCGAGGAGCGCGGCAGGTATCCACCGCTGGGCGACGGCCAGGGCTAACAGGCCGATGAGCAGTGGCCCGAAGTGGTTGGTGCGCCACCACAGCCGCTGGCTCGTCACTGGCAACCGCCTGAGGCCATCTGCTGGGCCACCCACTGGTGCTGTGCTGCGGAGCTGGAGTGGGCGAGTTTCACGTAGGGGCTGTCGCTGGCCTGGTCGAAGCCTGCCTTGGCCGTGGCCCATGTCATCAGCTCGCCCTGGGCTTGAAGGCCAGCAGGGTCGGCGCTGCAGGTGGGCAGCACGGCGAACAGGGCATCGCTGGCGAGAGTCTCCTGCTGGATGGGTAGCGCGATGTCCATGCGCTTGCCGGGGATCGCCCACGGCAGGCCCGCCTGAGTGAACTCGGTGGGTGTGTTCCAGTATCCGTCGACGGTGTTTCGGGCGCTGGCCAGGGCGGTGGCAACGTGTGGCGCATGGTCGGCCAGAGCCGGCCAAGTGCAGTACGTCACGGAACGCGCGGTGGCGCAGGCCGGAGGCGCGGTGAGTTCTCGCGGTCTGGCCCGGTCGGTGCCGGACGTGGCGATCAGGACGATGCCGGCCACTGCGACGACGGCTGCGATACCGGCCGACACGCGGGCTCGTCGGAGCCCGGGCCACAGCACGCCCGCTGTGACCAGCACCACGGCGAGCGCAACTAGCGTGTGGCCGGTGATCACCCTCGGGGCTGGCTCGAGCCACGGCTGGTAGAAGGTTCCGTTGTCGAAGGCCGCAATCAGGTTCCAGCGTCCGGGCAGGTAGGTCGTCAGGTAGCACCACAGGAACACCGGCGCCGCCACCAAGGGCCCGACGGGCCAGCCGTGCCACCGGCAACCGGCCAGGACACCGAGTGACACCGCGCCCGCGAGCGACACGGCCGTCTGGATCCACGGCAGCACCATCGTGGCGCTGAACGGGCTGCCCCACGGACTGTGCGCCACCACCGGGGCCATCACCTGCGCCAAGGTCACCACCCCTGCCCAGAACAGGCCGGCCAGCCACACCACCCGCGCCGGGAACCGGGCGCCGGCCGGGCTGGTCGCCGCCACCTCCGACAATCCCCCCATGCGAGCACCAGTCACGATCGCCACAACACCGGCGAGCAGTGGAACGGTGAACATGCACGCCAGGCTCGACGTCGTCGTCCGGTCCGCCCACAACACGGCCTCCGGCTTCGCCAGAGTGCACAGGACCACCGCGACAAGCACAGTGACCAGCCCACCGGTCAGCAGCAGGCCGTGCGTCGCCTCAGCCACCACAGCCGTCCGGGCAGCACAACGGCCTGCGGTCACTCGTGATCCGCGACGCACCGCAGGTACCCTTCCTCGACCGCAGCAGCCGACACCTCGGCGCCACCGCACAACTCCTGAATGCTGCCATGGAAGGCCACGACACCGTCGTCCAAGACCAGGACCTCCTCGGCCAGGCCCGCGACGTCGTCGACCAGGTGCGTGGCCAGCACCAGCTGACAGTCCAACGACGACAGGGTGTTGCGCAGGTGCACTCGCTGCTGCGGGTCCAGGCCGACCGACGGCTCGTCCACCACCAGCAGGGACGGTTCGTGCACCAGCGCCTGCGCCACGCACAGCCGCTGGTACATCCCACCAGACAACGACGAGATCCGATCGTCACGACGATCCGCGAGACCCACGGCTGTCAGACAACGCTCCGTCGCCTTGGCAACATCGGATACGCCGCGCATCCATGACACATAGGCCATCAACTCGCCGCAGGTGTAGCCGCGCGGGAGTTCCATTGCCTGTGGGACGTAGCCCAGTCGTGCACGGACGGACTCGCGACCCGCTGCCAACGACAGGTTGTCGCCGTCGATCGTGATAGTCCCTACCTGCACAGACGACAGCGTCGTCAACAGGCGAATCAGCGTCGACTTGCCAGCACCGTTGGGGCCCAACAGAGCCACACGACCAGACGACAGATCAGCTGTGACGTCCCGGAGGGCAACCCGTTGCTTGTAGCGGTGGCCCACCGCAGTCATCGCGATCATGACCAGAGCGTAGGACACCAGCACCCTCCACGGTGTCGTACGCGGTTTTGGTCAATTCCTCCTCGGCGCGGGGCATGACACAGGAGTCTGCCGTGCGAAGCACTCTCATGCCGCTGTCGTCGCGTAGCGTCAGACTAGGCCGCATTACGAGGTGATGATTGTCTCCTCACATGAAACTTTCATAGACATAGAAGAGGTCGGTAGCGGGATCGTAGACGCCCAGTACGAACTCGCTGTCAGTCCAGCCGTTTGGCATGAGGGCGTGGGCTTTGCGCAACGAGCGAGTGTCGGGGTCCAGCGGATGGGCCGGTCGCAACTGGGCATTGGCTTGGGTTACCAGACCGCGCTCCTCGGCTGTAAGTGGCTTGGTGGACATCGCGGTGACGTCCAGAAAGGTGCCCTCGGTAGTGGTGCGCAGAGTAGGAGCGAAGACCTTGATCCGGTAGCCGTCGCCATGAAAGCTGGGCTCGGAACGCTGTTCAATGGGGGTCAACGACCGAGGCATCCTCACGCCCCAGTTCGATTCCAACTCACCGATCGGTGCGGATTGGCGCCATTGGATCACAATGTACCGGCCCCCTACGGCCACGGCCAGCAGGCTTAGCAGTGCGAGAAGGCCGACGACGCTGCGTTTCCGAGCACTCATGGGCACTGAGTGTAAGCAGCGGCTGGGTCGACGAGGTGGGCGAGCACTTCACACCCTTGACCAGCACGGCACTTCTCAGACGCGCCAAGGATGTCGCTGTCATCAGCGTGAGGCGTTTCGTGTCAAGGCTGGGTCGGGTGTCCCGGGGTTTTCGTCGGTCCCTGCATAGGTAATGGAGTTGGGCTCTGCAGCGTGTGATCGGGTTGGTCGACGAGGGTCGGGGCTGCCCATGATGACAGACGGGATACCGATGGGGTTCCCAATGCCGCTGAGGGCTCGCCCCGACCCAGCTCTTGGGTGGGCGCCTCGAACTGCTGGTGTCCGAGGGGGTCGGTCAGGCAGCGATGACCTCCAGATGGGACTGGGTGACCTGACCGTGGACGGCGATGTCGGGGTTCCATGCCTGGCCGGTGGTGACGATCGCGTAGAGCTGCCGTAGCAGGCCGGCGGCGACGACGGCCTGGGCCTGGGTGGGCTTGAGCCGGTTCGTCTCGCGGGTGGTGAGGTGGCGGTAGCGGGCCGCGTGGACCTGGTTGTTCTGCAGGCAGCCCCAGACCGCCCGCCAGGCCGCCGCTCGGAGTTCGGGCCGGCCGGCGCCGGTCAGCCTGGCTCTGCCGGTGAACGCCCCGGACATGCGTTCCCTCGGGGCGAGGCCGGCGTGTTTCACGACGGCGCGGGCGGAGGTGAAGCGGGTCAGGTCACCGGTCTCGGCCAGGATCGCGGCTGCGCCGACCGCCGAGAGGCCGTCGATGCTGGTGACCAGCTCGATCAGCCCGAGCTCGTCGAGGACGGCGACCAGTCGTTGGTCGACCTCGACGAGTTGGGTGTGGGCGTGGTCGAAGTCGTCGAGGATCCAGCTGATCCGTTCGAACGCGGAACGTCGGTGTTCCAGCACCCCGGCCGGGTCGTCGAGGGCGGTGAAAAGCCTTGTCACGATCCGCCGGCAGGGACGCTGGTAACCGCGGCGGATCAGCTCGCGACCGACCTGGTGCTCGAAACGGGCCAGACCTCGGCGCCGGGTCAGGGCGAGGTCGCCGCCGTCGCGGGAGACGATTACGTGGAGCGCGGCGATCCAGGTGTGGGACTTGAACGGTTGCTTCGCGGTCTCGAGAGCCGCGGGCCAGACGCACTCCAGCAGGGCCCTGATCTGTTGGACAGACTCGGTATGGACGCCGAGCAGCCGGGCCCGTCGCTGCCCTAGGTGACGCAGCCGACCCCAGGTCTCGTCGACCTGTTCGGGCAGGTAGCAGCGCAACTGCGCGGTCAGCCGGGCGATCAGGACCGCGTCCTTGTCGTCGGTCTTGTCGATGGTCAGGTCCTCGGTCTTGCGGGCCCATGACGACAACATCGGTTGAACGCAGACGAAGCTCATGCCGCGGTCGGCGGCGAGCTGCCCGAGGACGCGCCAGCGGTGCCCGGTCGGTTCGCAGGCGACTGTTACGCCGGTGTAGCCAGCCCTCGTCGCGCGGTCGGCGGCCCAGTCGAGGGCCTTGCCCAGGTCCCAGGCCTTGCAACGGAAGGTTCGGCGGGCCAAGACCTTCGAGTCGTGGTCGCAGACAACCAGCATCTGCTTGGTGTCCGCGAGGTCGATCCCGACGATCGCGTTCGTGACCGGGACGGCCTCCCGGAGCCGCCCGAGTCGGGCATTGCGGTTGCGGTCACCACGGGAAACACCACTAGCGTGAGACATGTTCGTCCTCCTTCTGCGATGGGACACCAAGCCCTTCAAGCGCAGCAGGAGGACGTTCCCCCACGCCAGACCCCGTGTGCTCAAACACGTTCCTATGCCGCTCTGCGCGGCGTCGAAGACGCACGCGACTGCCGCTGGTCGAGCGGGCGGCAAGGTTGCCCTGATGCGGTCCTCGGGGGGCGCAATCCGTAGGTTCTCAGCTTTCTATTTTGAACGGGGACCGCTCCAGGGTCCATCTGTGCAAAGTACGCAGCGGCGAGGCATGCAATCTGCAGTGCATCTCGACAGGGAGCTGTGTCGGGGCTGGGTGGGCGCTCGGTATGGCGGGATTCACAGATTCCTCACAGCCCCCTGAGGGTTGATGGAGGGCTTTGGCGACGAACACTTGGACCATGCAGAACGAGCAGAATCCCTGGGGAGAGCCGACCCAGCAGATCCCGGCGGTCGACGCGACGCAGCAGATCCCCGCCGTGGAGGCCACCCAGCAGATTCCGATCACCGAGCCGACGCTGCAGTTCCTGTTCGAGCCCACCCAGCCGATCCCGGGGCAGACGGCGGCCGAGGCGACCCAGCAGGTGCCCGCCCAGCCCGTGCACTTCGGGGTGCCGTCGGCGCAGGGTCCGGCCGACTTCGCCGTCCCCGGCGCGCAGCAGGAGTACGCCGCCCAGCAGGCTCAGCTGTACGAGCAGCAGCAGCTCGCGGCCCAACAGCAGTACGAACAGCAGCAGTACGCGGCCCAGCAGGCGCAGTACGCAGCCCAACAGCAGTACGCCGCCCAGCAGGGCCAGCCGGCGCAGCAGCTCGCCGTGGGAGGTTCGGGCGGCGGCTACCAACCTCCGGCCAATCCTTGGGGCGCTCCCAGCGGCCAACCCGTCGGCGGTCAACCCACCGGTCCGATCGCCTTCCAGCAGCCCCGCAGGTCGTCCACCGGACGTCGTGCCGGCGTCGCCGCCGCGTTGCTGACCACCATCCTGGGCACGGCCGTCCTGGTGCAGGGGCCGCTGACGAGCCTGGCCGAGTCGCAGCTGCCGGGCACCAGCCAGACCCAGACCAACCAAGGCTCCGGCAGCAACGGCACCGGATCCAACTCGGGCACCGACCAGGACCAGACGGACCAGGACCAGACGGACCAGGACCAGACCCAGACCGACCCCAACCAAGGTGGTTGGGGACAGCAGCCCCAGTGGCCGGGCCAGGGGACGGACGACCAGAGCACGGACGACCAGGGCACCGGATCCAGTGGTTCCAGCGGTTCCAGCGGTTCGGGGAGCCAGGACCAAGGCACCAACGAGCAGTCCGGAACCACCACCTCGCAAGGGCAGACGTCCGCCACGGACGCCCAGCAGACCGGCGTCGTGCTGATCAACACCAAGACCACCAACGGCTCGGCGGCGGGCACGGGCATGGTGCTCACCACCAATGGCTACGTGCTGACGAACTACCACGTGGTGCAGTCGTCCACCTCGATCGAGGTCGAGATCGCGTCCACCCAGAAGACCTACACCGCGACGGTCGTCGGCAATGACGCCGCGAAGGACGTCGCCCTGCTCAAGCTCGCTGACGCCTCCGGCCTGAGCACCGTCACGCTCGACGACGACAACGACCTCGCGGTCGGTTCCACGGTCACGGCTGTCGGCAACTCGAACGGGCAGGGCTACCTGAGTGCGGCCACCGGCACGGTCACCGACCTGAGCTCGTCCATCACGGTCACCAATGAGGCCTCCTCGAGCGGTTCGGAGGAGCTGGAGAACGTCTACCAGACCAGCGCGCAGGCCGTCTCCGGTGACTCCGGCGGCCCGATGTTCGACGACGAGGGCGAGGTGATCGGCATGACCACGGCCGGGCAGTCATCCAGCAGCGGACGCAGCACCCAGTCGGTCACCGTCGCGAGCTTCGCGGTGCCGATCACCCGGGCGATGGAGATCGTCGACCAGATCGAGGCTGGCAACGAGTCGGGCACCGTGCGGATCGGCCCGAACGCCTACCTCGGCGTCTCGGTGCAGACCAGCCAGTCGGGCGAGCTCGTCGTGAGTTCGGTCGTCGAGGGCCAGGCGGCCGCGAACGCCGGACTCGCTGCCGGCGACGTGATCACCAGCCTCGGGGGCACCGACATCAGCTCGCATGCGGAACTGTCGGCGGCGCTGGCCACCCACGAGCCGGGCGACGAGGTCACCATCACCTGGGCCGACTCCCAGGGCAGCACCCACTCCGCCAAGGCGACGCTGGGCGAGAGCCCCGTCAACTGACGGCCTCAGGGGATCGCTCGGGCATGCGCTGGGGGATCTCTCAGCCGCAGGGACCACAATGTGGGGATGGACATTGCCTGGCTGCTGCAGAACGTACCGGGGTACGCCGTGTACCTGGTCATCGGACTGCTGGTCGGGGTCGAGAGCATCGGAGTCCCGGTGCCGGGCGAGACGGCGATCATCACTGCGACCATCGCCTCCCGTGTCTCCACCGCGGGCTTCGGACCTGTGGGCATCGGGTTGGCCGCCATCATTGGCGCCGTCATCGGTGATTCGATCGGCTACTGGGTCGGGCGCGAGAAGGGCGACGTACTGCTCACCTGGGTGATGCGCAGGTTCCCCAAGCACGTCACCCCGGCGCACCTCGCCTGGGCGAAGGCCCTGATGGGCCGCTACGGCATGGGCACCGTCTTCGGTGGACGCTTCGTCGCGCTCCTCCGGATGCTGGCGGGGCCCCTGGCCGGAGCGATGGGCATGCACTACCCGACCTTCCTGGCCGCCAATGTGCTGGGCGGGATCTGCTGGGCGGGCGGGACCGTCGCGGTGGTGTGGTACCTCGGCGCCGCGACCGAGCAGTGGCTCGCCCGCGCGGCGTGGGTGCTGCTGGCGGTGCTGGTCGGCGGCGGCCTGCTCGCCAGCCGCAAGATGAAGCAGGTGATGGAGGCGCAGGTCGCCGAATATGCCCGCACCCACCCGGAAAGAATCGACGCGATCGACCCCCACCAGGGGCACCGGGCCTGACATCGGGCCTAGTCTGGCGGGCATGAAGATCCTGCTGGTCGAGGACGACCGCTCGCTCGCCGAGGTGACCCGGCGAGGGCTGGCCGCCGAGGGACACGTCGTCGAACTTGCCCGTGACGGACGCGAGGGCGCGATCCGCGCGGTGCACGGCGACTACGACGTCGTCGTCTTGGACATCATGTTGCCGCTGCTCAACGGTTACGACGTGCTCAAGGCGATGCGCTCCGCGGAGGTCTGGACGCCGGTGCTGATGCTGACCGCCAAGGACGGCGAGTACGACCAGGCCGATGCCTTCGACCTGGGCGCGGACGACTACCTGACCAAGCCCTTCAGCTTCGTGGTCCTCAATGCCCGGCTGCGCGCCCTGGCACGACGCGGGTCGACACCGCGTCCGACCTTGCTCAGCGCGCAAGACCTGACCCTCGACCCGTCCAGCCATCGCGTCACTCGCTTCGGCGAGGAGGTGACGCTCACCCCGCGCGAGTTCAACCTGCTCACCTACCTGCTTGAGCAGAAGGGTGCCGTGGTGACCAAGGCGCAGATCCTGGACGCGGTGTGGGGTGCGCAGCACGAGGGTGACCAGAATGTGGTCGAGGTCTACGTCGGCTACCTGCGCAAGAAGATCGACGTGCCCTTCAAGGCCAACACCATCCAGACCGTGCGGGGCGTCGGGTACCGCGTCGCGGTCGACTGATCGGGGCTCGCGACAGTGTGGGAGAGGGGTAGGAGGCTGTGGGTCAGGCTGGGGATCCGACGCCAGCTGACGGTCTTCGCGGCCATCGCCGTCTCCCTGCCGTTGGCGTTGGGCGTCTTCGTCTTCGGCAACCTGCTGACGCGATCGCTGACGAATTCGCTGGTGGATTCCACGGGGCAGGTCGCCGAGCGCGTCTCCGACTACGTCGCCGACCACGGCATGATGATGATGCCCGGCGAACTTGACGTGGCGCAGGAGTACCGCGTCCAGGTCGTCGACGCGAATGGGGACGTGTTGTGGACCTCCGCGCCGCGCCACAACGAAGCCTTCTCCGACCTGCGCCCCGCATCGGGCCAGCAGATGCACGCCGGCGGGCTCATGTACTGGCTCCCTCGCGAGCCAGCCGAGCTCGACCTGGTGGTCGCCGAGGGCGTTGAGAACTCAGAGCTCGTGGTGCAGGTCGCGACCAGCCAGCGCGACCAGCAGTCGGCCGTCAACCTGACCGTCGCCCTGCTCGCCTCCGCGATCCCGCTGCTGACGCTGGCAACATCGGTGGTCGCGTGGTGGCTGGTCGGGCGCGCGCTTCGTCCGGTCGAGCGGATGACCGGACGGCTGGCCAGGATCAACTCCCCAATCGGCGAGGAGCGGGTGCCGGTGCCCTCAGCCGACGACTCACTGCGCACCCTCGGCGAGACGATGAACGACATGCTCGACCGGCTGCAGCTGGCGCAGCGCTCCCAGCGCTCCTTCGTCTCGGACGCCAGCCACGAACTCCGCTCCCCGGTCGCGACGCTGTCCGGCGCGATTGAGATCGCGTCCATGGCCGACGACCTGGAGACCTGGCGCGAGATGTCGGGGCTGATGGGGTCCGAGGTGAAGCGGCTGGACGAGTTGGTCCAAGGGCTGCTGGCGCTCTCCCGCGCGGACGACTCAGGTCTCACGCTCGACAAGCAGGACGTCGACCTGGACGACCTGGCCGAGACCGAGGTCGCCCGCCTGCGCAGTTCGGCGACCCGCGAGGTCAAGGCCGACGTGCACCCGGCGCGGCTGGTGGCCGACCCCTCGTTGCTTCGCCAGATCCTGGTGAACCTGGGTGACAACGCGATGCGGCACGCCGACTCGATGGTCCGGGTGTCGGTGCGTCAGGAGCCTGACGGTGGTGCCGTGCTGCGCGTGGACGACGACGGGGCTGGCATCGCCGAGGAGGACCGGTCGCGCGTCTTCGACCGCTTCGTCCGCTTGCAGGAGTCCCGCAACCGGGACGAGGGTGGATCGGGGCTGGGCCTGGCGATCGTGGCGCAGATCGTCCGGGCGCACCGGGGCCGGATCGAGGTCGTCGACTCCGACCTAGGTGGAGCTGGTTTCGTCGTCCGGTTGCCTGCTGGGGGCTAGGCCTGCGTCGGGATTGTCCCTCGGCCGATCAGTCGGGTGACGAGCTTGAACAGTTCGGTTGATCCGGCGCCGCGCACCGAGTGGGTGGCGGCGGCGCGTGCGTCCGAGGCTCCGGGGAGCACCGCGATGCTCGTCCCAGCGGCCATCAGCATCGGGACGTCGGTGTCGGAGTCACCGACGGCCAACACGTCCGAGAGCGGGATCTTCAACGCCTTGCCCAGCGCGACCAGGGCATTGCCCTTGCCGGAGTCGACGTGCCAGATGTCGTTGAGGCCCATGCCCGAATGGGTGAAGACCAGCCCCGGCACGGATTCCACGGCAGTGCGGACCTCCGGGATCGCCCGGTCGTCCCCCTCGGCCATGATCTTGCGCACCCGCAGGCCGAGCAGCTGGTCAGCGCGGATGTTGGCCAGGCGCTTGGTGGCCTTCGTCCAGGTGTCGTGCTCCTCGCGGTCCAACAGCTCCTTCTCACCGATGCCGAGCCAGCGTCCGTCCGAGCAGTAGACATTGATCGCGTTGCCGCCGGCGGCGACGAAGTTGGCCAGCGCGGCGGCCAGGCGTCCCTCGATTGCGAAGCCCACCTCGCGGACGGGCGTGTCGTCGGCGTGGAGCACCTCGGCGCCGTTGAAGCCGACCAGGTGCATCGGCACCCCGATCTGGTCACGGACCAGGCGCAGGGACTCGGTGGGGCGGGCGCTGGCTAGCGCCAACTGGGCACCGGTGCCGGCCAGGGCGGCGATGCGCTCGGCGGTCGCGTCAGCGAGGCGTTCGCCCGTGTGCAGGAGCGTGCCGTCGACGTCGAAGACGACCAGTTGGATACCCATGGCCGACACCATATCCAGCGCGGGCGGCGGTGCTGAGGTGTCCGGGATGGGGGAATCCGCGTCAGGCGTCCAGCGTGGTGACCAGCGACTTCAGCTCCTGGGTGCCGCAGGCCAGGGTGCCGCCCGCCAGCTTCTGGGCCTCGGCGCGGGTGATGCTGCCGGTGGGTTGCTGGAGGTGCGGGACCTTCCACGAGACCTTCTCGACATTGTCGATGCAGGCCATCGCCAGCACGGCGCGCTTGCGCAAGGCGGAGTGCGCGGTGGTGTCAGTGAGGCCCTGCGCGGAGGTGTTGAAGTTGATCTTGAGCTCATGGGGCTGCTTGTCGGTGACCAACTCGAAGGTCCGGGCGCCGACGACCTCGAGGTGCAGCGCGTCCAGGATCGATGCGTCGGCGGAGTTGTCGCCCAGGTAGCGGGTGTGGGCCCGCGCCAGCGCGTCGACGTCAATGGCCTCGGCCAGCGGGGTGCTGACGTCCCTGCTCAGGGCGCTGCTCTCTGCGACGCCGCAGCCCGTGGTGGCGAGGACGGCGGCGACGAGCAAGAGGCCGCAGGGGTGCAGGGTGCGCGTGGTCAGGGTGCGCGTGGTCATGGTTCCAGTGGTCATGACTCCATGCTCGCCAGCCGAGGTCTCATCGGGCATCCGTCGGCGGGTGCGAGCGCGCGGCGACAGCTACGACTTCGGTCTGAGACGGAGCATCCGGAGGTAGGGGCCTTCCGGGGTGCGGGCGTCCCGAAGGGGCCTGCCGCGGGGGTGCGCCAAACTGGTCCGGTGACCTTCGACCTGGATGCCATCGGACGCGGGCTGCCCGTCCTCGGCGCGGTGGACGAGTTGGTGGCGACACTGCGTGGGGATCGGGGGAATCCGGTTCCGCGAGCGGTACATTCCTTCACCCAATCTCTTGGCGTCGCCGTCGTCGAGGCTCCCCCCGGCACGGGCAAGACGACCCTGGTCCCGCCGTTGGTGGCCAATCTCACCCCCGGCAGGGTCCTGGTCTCCCAGCCGCGCCGGATCGCCGCCCGCGCCGCCGCCCGCAGGCTGGCCTCGCTGACCGGGACGCACGTCGGAGAACTGGCCGGGTACGTCGTCCGCGGGGACGTCGTGACCGGACCATCGACCAGGGTCGAGTTCTGCACTGCCGGGGTCTTGTTGCGACGGTTGCTGGCAGACCCGGAGCTGCCCGGGGTGGGCGCGGTGGTGCTGGACGAGGTGCACGAGCGCGCGCTGGAGACCGACCTCGCCTTCGGCATGCTGGCCGAGTTGCGGGAGCTGCGGCCCGATCTGGGCCTGGTGGTGATGTCGGCCACGCTGGACGCGGACCGTTGGGCAGGGCTGTTGGGTGGTGCGCCGGTGGTCCGGGTGTCGGCCGACCTGCACCCATTGGAGGTGCGGTGGGCTCCGGCACAGGGGGCCCGTCAGGACGCCCGCGGCGTCACCCCCGCCTTCCTGGACCACTTGGCCTCGGTCGCCGCTGGCTGTGTCGCCGAGGCCCCCGACGGTGGACGGGTACTGGCCTTTGCCCCAGGTGCCCGGGAGTGCGACCAGGTGGTGTCACGCCTTGTCAGCCGCGGCGTCGACGCGGCGGCGCTGCACGGCTCCCTGGCGCCGCGAGAGCAGGACGCGATCCTGTCCGGGGCGCATCGCGTGGTGGTGGCGACCTCGATCGCCGAGTCGTCACTGACGGTGCCGGGGGTGCGGGTGGTCGTCGATTCAGGCCTGTCGCGCGAGCCGCGGCGTGACCGGGCACGGGGGATGTCGGGGCTGGTGACGGTGGCGGAGCCGCGGTCGTCCGCGGAACAGCGCGCGGGACGTGCCGCGAGGTTGGGGCCGGGTGTCGTCGTCCGCTGTTTCCCGGAGGCCGACTGGCACCGGCTGCGCCCATTCACGATGCCGGAGGTGTTGACCGCCGACCTCACCCGCGCGGCATTGGACCTTGCCTGCTGGGGGTCTCCCGGTGGGATTGGTCTGCCGCTCCCGGACTCTTTGCCCACGGAGGCGTTGGGCGATGCGCTCGCGGTGCTGCATGGGCTGGGGGCCGTGGACGAGACGGGACGGGCGACCGCGCGTGGCCGGGCGTTGGCGCTGTTGCCGGTGGAACCGCGGTTGGGACGGGCGTTGGTGAAGTGCGCCCCGGTGGTGGGACGCCGGCGAGCGGCGGAGGTCGTCGCGCTGTTGTCCGGGGATGAGCGGATGGTGGGTGGCGACCTGCTCGCCGTCTGGCGTTCCACGAAGGGCTCGCCGGTGCTGCGGAGAGAGTCCGACCGGCTGGAGCGGATGATCCCCGGTGATCATGGTGATCCCCGGGCCGGTCGAGGGGTAGGCGACGAGGAGGCCGTCTCGCTGGTCGTCGGTTCTGCTTGGCCCGACCGGATCGCCCGACGTCGTCCCGGCACCGATGACTACCTGACCGTCTCCGGGACCGGCGTGACCCTGCCTTCGGACTCACGGCTGAAAGGCGCCGAGTGGCTGGCCGTGGCGGAGGTCGCCCGGGTCGGTGAGCGAGCTGTCGTCCGCTCCGGGGCGATCGCTTCGCAGGACCTGGCTCAGCGGTGCGCGTCCGAGCTATTGGTGCGTGAGACCATCGGACGCTTCACCGATGGACGCGTGACGGCCCGCGTGGTGACCCGGCTGGGGGCGCTTGAACTGACGTCGACCCCGGTCAGCGCAACCCCCGAGGTGGGTCGCGCGGCCCTGGCCGAAGCTCTGCGCACACAGGGATTGCGCGGGGTACTGGACTGGCGGGAGGGCGTCCAGACGCTGCGCTGCAGGCTGGCGGTGCTGCACCACGCCCTCGGGGACCCGTGGCCGGCGATGGACGACGAGTCCCTGCTGGACAGGGCCGACGAGTGGCTGGCGCCGGAGCTGGACCGGCTGGCGGAAGGGGGTTCGGCGTCCTCGCTGGACCTGACCTCCGCGCTGCGTCGGCTGTTGCCGTGGCCGGCAGCGGCACGGCTGGACGAGCTGGTGCCGGAGCGTATCGAGGTGCCCACGGGAGCGATGATCCGGTTGGACTACCCCGAAGACCCGGCCGACCGCGTCGTGCTCTCCGTCAAGCTGCAGGAGTGCTTCGGCATGGTCGACACCCCGCGGATCGTGGACGGACGGGTACCCGTCCTGATGCACCTGCTGTCGCCCGCCCAGCGTCCGTTGGCCGTGACCGACGACCTCGCATCCTTCTGGACGAATGCCTACCCGAGCGTCCGGGCCGAGAACCGTGGCCGCTACATCAAGCACCCTTGGCCCGAGGACCCGCTCACCGCGCCCCCGCGTCGGGGCACCACCAGATCAGGGCGATAGCGGTTGTGAGGGGTAGCCGCTCGGGCGAACCGCAGGCGCTGTTGCTGCAACACGGGCATGCGAGCGGCGGGACACGCGCTGGATCACGCGGACGCGCAACAGGCCTCGCCAAGGAAGGGGAGGCGAGGCCTGTTGGGGGGACTTGACGGGAATCGTTCGATCGGGCTCCTCTCCTAGGGTCGTTGCCGCTCGCGGGGTGACGCGATCAGGCGGCCTTGAGGAGCGTGAGCTTCACCCGGTCGGTGCCCACGTGGTGGATCGAGGCGGAAACGGGGCGGGTCTTGAGCGCCCAGGCGATCGTGGCGGACGAGAGGGTCGCGGCGGGGGTGTGCTGGGTGGTGTCCATGTCGTCTCCTTGGGTTTCCGGGCTGTTCGCCCTGACAAGGAAGACTTTGCTCGGACACCCTTGGCGTCACCTGTGAGCAGTTGAGGTGTTGCCCCAGAAGGTGCTCAGCGGTTCTCGACCACCCAGTCGACGCACTGGGTGAAGGCGGTCACGTCGTCCGGGTCGATGGCCGGGAACATCGCGACCCGCAGCTGGTTGCGGTGCAGCGCACGGTAGGCGAAGGCGTCCATGATCCCGTTCTCGCGCAGGGTGGCCAACACCTCGTCCGCGTTGATCAAGTCGTCCAGATCGATGGTTCCGACGACCTGGGAGCGGTACTTGGGGTCGGTGACGAAGGGGGTCGCCCACTCGCGCTGCTGCGCCCAGTCGTAGAGCCGCCGCGAGGAGTCCGCGGTGCGGGCGATCGCCCAGTCGAGGCCGCCGGACTGGTTGAGCCAGCGCACCTGCTCGTCGGCGAGGATCAGGCTCGCGACGGCCGGGGTGTTGTAGGTCTGCGCGTTGGCGGAGTTGTCGATCGCGGTGGTCAGGCTCAGGAAGTCGGGGATCCAGCGGTCGGTGGACGCGATCTTGCGCGCACGCTCGATCGCGGTTGGCGACAGGATGGCCACCCACAGCCCGCCCTCGGACGCGAAGCCCTTCTGCAGGCTGAAGTAGTAGACATCGCACTGGTTGAGGTCGACGGGCAGACCCGCTGCGCCGGAGGTGGCGTCGATGGCCATCAGCTGGGCCGATCCGGTGCCGGGGACGCGGTGGACGGGCAGCATCACGCCGGTGGACGTCTCGTTCTGCGGCCAGGCGTAGAGGTCGGCGCCGGCGGAGAACTGGGGATCCGCGCCCTGCCCGGGTTCGATCTGCTGGACCGTCGGCTCCTCCAGGAAGGGCGCCCGCGTGGTCTCCTTGGCGAACTTCTTGCTGAACTCACCGAGGACGAGGTGGTGGGCGCGGCGCTCCACGAGGCCGAAGGCGGCGACATCCCAGAAGGCCGTGGCGCCGCCGTTGCCGAGCACCACCTGGTAGCCCTCGGGCAGGTCGAAGAGTTGGGCAATGCCCTCCTGGAAGGATTTCACGAGGTTCTTCACCGGGGTCTGCCGGTGGGAAGAGCCGAGGAGTTCGGGGCCCTTCGCGGCCAGCGTGGCGAACTGCTCGGCGCGGATCTTCGACGGTCCGGAGCCGAAGTGCCCATCGCGGGGAAGCAGTTCAGCGGGGATCTTCACGGGTCAGGCCTCTCGTCGGGTGCCTGACCATTCTCCCAGCAAGTTGTTGACCACCGGTTCCCGTCCGCCCCGATGCCCGGCGTCAGCGCAAGAGCAAGGCCAGCGCCACCCAGAAAGTCGCCGCAGCCGCCTCGATCATGGACCCAAAGGTGTCGCCGGTGAGTCCGCCGAGCCGCTTCACCAGATGCCCGCGCCAGAACGCGGCCACTCCCCAGGCGAGGAGCGCGGCGACCGGCCAGGCGACGAGGTTCCACGTGAAACCGGTCACGAGCCCGCCGATCCCACCGGTCGCGGCGAGCACCAGGCCGGACCACAACAGGCCATCCGCGCGGGTGGTGACCCCGGTGAACAGGGCGCCGAAACCACTCGTCCGCGCTCCCGGCAATCCCGCCCGCGTGGCGTGGACCACCACCGTGCGCGCGACCATCGGGCCGAGAACCAACGCCGCCACCAGACGCCACCCGCCAAGATGGGTCGAGGTCAGCGCACCAAGATCAACCAGCAGCGTGAGGACGAGCGTCGCCACCCCCATCGGCCCGATGTCGGAGCGCCGCATCACCTCCAGCGCCTGCTGGGCTGGTTTGCGCGACCCGAGCCCGTCCGCAGTGTCGGCCAGACCGTCCAGGTGCAGTGCCCCCGTGGCTGCGGCGAGCACGGCGAGACCCATGATTCCGGCCAGCCAGTCACCGGCGCCGCACAGTTGCACGACAATCGCTGCGGCGCCCGCAAGCAGCCCCAGCACCAGCCCGACGATGGGCATGCCGGTCACATTCGAGCGGGAGGTGGTGCGGTCGACATCCATCGCCGGGGGGACGGGGAGCAGGGTGAACATCCCGAGGGTGGCGACGATGCGGGGGAGGACGAGCAGGGGTGGCGAGGCGGCGTGGGGATCGGAGAGGGCGGGCGGGGGGAGCGTCGGGTCAGGCTCCGGGATCGAGCCCATCACTTGACCGTCATCGGGATTCCTGCGACGCACAGCAGCACGCTCTCGCAGGCGGCGGCCACCCGCATGTTCAGGATGCCCAGCTGGTCGCGGAAGAAGCGCCCCGACCAGTGCTCGGGAACCACCGACATGCCCACCTCATTGCTGACCAGCACCACCTCTCGGGTGGTCGATTCGACGGCGGCCACCAACTCGTCAACGCGCGCCTGCAGGGCTTCTGGGCCACCGGGTTCGTCGGACCAGATGCCGACCTCGTCCATCGTCCGGGTCAACCACAGCGCCAGGCAGTCGACCAGCGCCAGCGCCGGTTCGTTGCGTCCCAGCACCCCCGCGATGTCCCCGGTCTCGAGCGTGCGCCAACTGGACGGACGACGTTGCTGGTGCAGCGCGATCCGCTCGGCCCACTCATCGTCCCCGGGACGAGCAGGCGCGGTGGCGACGTAGTCGACGCGCTCGGACGCGCCGGCGAGTGCTTCCGCGTGGGTCGACTTGCCGGAGCGTGCGCCGCCCAGGACGAGCGTCCTCATGCGGATGCCTCGATGGGTTCGGGGGTCGTGTCCGGGGGCCCGGGGTTCGTGGTCGGGGGCTCGGAGATCGTGGTCGGGGGCCCGGAGATCGTGGTCGGGGGCTCAGGGGAGTCGGTGACGCCAGCGTCGGCGAAGGTGGCCATCTCGTGCAGGATCCTGGCCGCCATCACCACCTGCGGGAGCGCAGCCGCGCCGCCGGAACCCTCCCCGAGCCTCAGCCCGAGGTCCACCAGCGGACGCAGCCCCAATTTCTGGTGCGCCGCCTGGATCGCCGGCTCGGCACCCGCGTGACCACCGACCAGGTAGCCCTGCACCGCCGGGCACAGCGCCACCGCCACCAGGGCTGCCGAACAAGCGATCACACCGTCCAGCACCAGCGGCAGCCGGAGCTCCGCCGCGCCCAGGATCAGCCCAACCATCGCCGCGTGCTCGAAGCCTCCGACTGCTGCCAGCGCTCCCAGTGGATCGTCCGCGGACGCCTGGTTGAGCGCGATCCCGGCGTCGATCACCGCTGCCTTGCGGGCCAGCATCACGTCGTCCGCGCCAGCCCCGCGCCCGGTCACCTCGACGGCGGGACGCCCGGTGAACACCGCCACCAGGGCAGCTGCGGGCGTGGTGTTGCCAATACCGACCTCACCGGGGACGAGCACTCGATAGCCCTCGTCAGCGGCCTGTCGGGCGAGCTCACGTCCGGTCTCGATGGCCGTCAGTGCCTGCTCGCGGGTCATCGCCGGCCCCACCGTGAAGTCGGCGGTGCCGGGGGCGATCCGACGGTCGTCGACACCCGGAACGGGCGTGAGCATCCCGAGGTCGACGATGCGCACCTGGGCACCGGCGGCCCGCGCCAGCACGTTCACGCCAGCCCCGCCGGCAGCGATGTTGGCGGCCATCTGGACGGTGATCTCCTGCGGCCACGGCGACACCTTCTGTGCCTGCACGCCATGGTCAGCAGCGAACACCACGACCAGCCCAGGCTCCGGAACCGGCGGTGGGCATTCACCGGAGATGGCAGACAACTGGTTGCCCAAGACCTCCAATTCGCCGAGCGCACCGGGGGGCTTGGTCAGCGTCAACTGTCGCTGCTCCGCCTGCTGGCGGGCGTCTTCGTCGACGGGCGCGATCGTGCCCAGATCGAGGGCATCCAGTTCGATGGTCATGCATTCGTCCTTCCTGATGGAGCAAGTGTCGCGAGGGCCTGGGACAGTTCCCGTGCCACCCGGGGGTCGCGGACGGCCAGCCGCAGGTGGTGCTCGCCGAGGCCGGGGAAGCTCTCCCCGCGTCGCACCGAGAATCCCAGCTGGGAGAGGGGTTCACGCTGCGACCCGAGCCCGATGGCCGAGGTGTCGATGAGCACGAAGGGTGCGGACGAGTCCGCACAGACCCGGACGCCAGCGGCGCTCAGCAGGGTGATCATCTGCTCCCGGTCGCGGACGACCTGCTCGGCGACCTCGTGGGCCCAGGCCACCGCCTGCGGGGATGAGCAGGCGACCATCGCGTCCGCTGCGGGCGCCGACACCGACCACGGCGTCTGTACGGCGGCCAACTGGGCCACCAGCGCAGGGTCGCCGACGACGTAGCCTGCCCGCAGACCGGCCAAGGAGAAGGTCTTGGTCAACGACCGGGTCACGAGAACCCCAGCCATGTCGCTCTTGATCATGGTCTCAGGTTCGCCCGGCACGGCGTCCAGGAAGGCCTCGTCGACCAGCAGCACCCGTTCCGGACGGACCAACTCCTGCAGCACCTCGGCGGGGTGGAGCACGCCGGTCGGGTTGGTGGGGTTGCCGACGACGACCAGGTCCGCGTCATCGGGGACGAGCGAGGGGTCCAGCTCGAAGGGCTCGGACAGCACCACCCGCTCGACCGGCACCCCCGCGACCCGCAGGGCCTGTTCCGGCTCGGTGAACTGGGGGTGCACGACGCACGCACGTCGAACCCCCAAACCGCGTGCCACCCCCAACCCGCGTGCCATCAGCGTGAACGCCTCCGCCGCCCCGGCGCAGGGCAACACGAGCGTCTCGTCCACGCCGTGCCGACGGGCGATCGCCGCCCGCGCCTGCGAGGGGTCCGGGTAGGCGGCCCACCGCTCGGGGCGCGACAGCACCTCCACCAGCCACTGCGGTGGGCGCACGTCACGGACATTCACCGCGAAGTCCACCAGCCCGGCCACCAGGTCTCGGTCGCCATGGTGTGTGAGGTCTGGTTCGGCGGGCTCTGTTTGTGGGCTCACCACTCGATTCCCGCCTGGCCCTTCTCGCCCTTGTCGAAGGGGTGCTTGAGCTTGGTCATCTCGGTGGCGACGTCCGCGGCGTCGATCATGGTCTGCGGCATCCGTCGTCCGGTCATCACGACGTGCTGGGTGCCGGGACGCTCGGCCAGCGTCGCCAACACCTCGTCGGCGTCGAGCCAGCCATTGGCCAGAACGTAGCTGAACTCGTCCAGGATGTAGAGGTCATGCGTCTGCGCAGCCATCTGCTCGCACACCTTCTCCCAGCCAGCGCGCGCCATTGCGGCGTGGTCGGTGGTGTCGGTGGACCGCAGCCAGGTCCACCCCGCGCCCATCGCATGCCACTCCACCGGGCCGCCGACGCCGGTCTCCCGGTGCACCTGGTCGAGCGCCTCATAGGCATTCTTCTCACCGGTACGCCAGCTCTTGGACTTCACGAACTGGTACACCCCGATCGACCAGCCCTGGTTCCAACCGCGCAGCGCCAGCCCGAAGGCCGCGGTCGACTTCCCCTTGCCATCACCGGTGTGGACGATGAGTCGCGGCTGCAACCTGGCCTGGCGGGTGGTCATCCCGGCGGGTTTTACCAGCGGTGTTCCCTGCATCAATTCTCCTTGGTCGCGGTGATTGGGGTCGCGGTGATTGGGGTCACGGTGATTGGGGTTGCGGTGGTTGGGGTTGCGGCGGTCGGGGGCTCGGACGAACGGGCGAGTTCCAGCAGGCCGTCGACGTCGACCTGCTCCTCCATCGCGTCCGCCAAGGTGTTGATCATGGTCTCGCGGAGGGACGCATACCCCGGCGCCCCCACGGTGGGCGTCCACGGGTGGCCTGCCTGCCGCGCCACCTCGGTGAGCCAGGCCCGGCGGAAGCCATCGTGCTCGAGTGTGCCGTGCCAGATCGTCCCCCAGGTCGCCCCCGACCGGACGCCATCCAGGAAGGCCTCGTCCGCATCGCCCTCGATCGTCACGATGCCGTGGTGGATCTCGTAGCCGGACGTGGTTTCTGCCCGCCACGTGCCACGTGGACGGGCCAGCACCTTCTCGACGCCGAAGTCAGTGCGAGTTGGGAGCAGGCCCAGGCCCTCGACCGTCCCCACCTCGCCCTCGACCTCGTCGGCGACCTCGCGCCCCAGCATCTGGTAGCCGCCGCAGATGCCCAGCACGGGGCGCCCGCAGCGGTGCCGCTCGGCCAGCACGTCCGCGATCCCGCGCTCCCGCAACCACGCCAGGTCTGCTGCCGTGGAACGGGTTCCGGGGACGACGACCAGGTCGGCCTGCGCGCAGACGGACGCGTCGGCGGTCACCTCGACCCGCACGCCCGGCTCGGCGGCCAGGGCGTCGACGTCGGTGGCATTGCTGACCCTTGGCAGCCGGACGACGGCCACTCGCAGCGGGTTGGCGGTGGCGCCGACCGCACTCCAGCCGCCAATCGCCAGCGCGTCCTCCGAGTCCAGCCACACCCCCTGCAACCAGTTCAGGACGCCGTAGCTGCGCAGCCCATTGCGGCGGCTCAGGTCGGCCAGTCCCGGCTCCAGTACCTCCGGGTCGCCGCGGAACTTGTTGATCACGTATCCCTTGAGCAGCGCGCGGTCGGCATCGTCCAGCAGCGCCCAGGTGCCGTGGATCGACGCGAGCACCCCGCCTCGGTCGATGTCGCCGACCAGCAACACCGGGAGCCCGAACTTCCTGGCCAGGCCCATGTTCACATAGTCGCCAGAGCGCAGGTTGATCTCGGCGGGCGATCCAGCGCCCTCGCAGACGATCACGTCGTGCGCAGCCGACAACTCTTCGTAGGCGGTGAAGGCGGCCTCCGCCAGGTGTGCCCTTCCGGTGGCGTACTGGCCTGCCTCCAGCACCCCACCCGGGCGGCCGCGGACCACCACGAATGCCCTCCGGTCGGTGCCTGGCTTGATCAACACCGGGTTCATCGCGGTGCTCGGTTCGAGCCCGGCGGCCGTCGCCTGCAGGAATTGGGCCCGCCCGATCTCACCGTCGGCAACGACCATGGAGTTGTTGCTCATGTTCTGCGCCTTGAACGGCGCGACGTCGATGCCGCGACGAGCCAGCACCCGGCACAGACCGGTCACCACCAGCGACTTTCCGGCGTCCGAGGACGTCCCGGCGATCAGGATCCCTGCCATTCAGCGCCTCCCATGAATCACTGGGGAGCCTTGGCCACCACCAGTCGAACCACTCTTGCCCACCACCGAGCCGACCCCGGCAAAAAGCACCGTGGCCGCCAGTTGCGCCGCCCGGTTGAGCCGTGCTGCGCGGCGCAGGTCGTCCGCGCCGGGACGGGGGCCGTCCCCCAACAGTCCCCGCACCTCCACGCGTCCGCCGGGGTAGACATTGCGCCCACCCAGCTGCACCCCCAGGGCGCCCGCCCAGGCGGCCTCGCACCAGCCGCCATTGGGGGACGGATGGTTGGACGCATCCCGCCGCACGACCCGCCAGGTCGTGCGCACCGATCCACCGACGACCGGTGCGAGCAGTGCGCCGAGCACGGCCGTGAGTCGTGCCGGCACCCAGCAGGCCAGGTCGTCCAGCCGGGCCGCAAGGCAGCCAAAGTTCTCGTAACGCTCGTTGTGGTGGCCGACCATCGCGTCGAGCGTGTTGATGCCGCGGTGCGCCAGCACGCCAGGAACTCCTGCCACCGCCCCCCAGAACAGGCTCGCGACCACGGCGTCCGCGGTGTTCTCGGCCAACGACTCGATGCCCGCGCGGCACAGCTCATCGGGGCCCAGGTCGTCCGCCAGCCGCCCGCACAGCCAACCCAGCCGACCGCGGGCGGCGGGCAGGTCGGTCTCGGTCAGGTCGGCCAGCAGCACGCCGGTGTCGGCGAGGTTGCGCCCCCCGACGCAGGCCCAGGTCGCCAGTGCCATCGTTCCCGCGGCGACCACCGGCCGTCCCCGCCCAGCGCGTTCGGCCGCGGCCCCCAGCGCCAGCACCGGCGCCAGGCAGGCCACGACGTGCACCACCCCGGCGACCCGGGAATCTCGGTAGGTGCGCGACTCCACGGCCGAGGCCCAGCTCCCGAACCACGCCACGGGGTGGTGCTGCTGGGGGTCGCCCAGCACCGCGTCCACCGCCGACCCGACTGCGAGGCCCCACCCCCGCGGCCCCCATAGGCTCAGGGCATGCACATGGTCATGGTCCGTCACGGACAGTCGGTCTGGAACCTCGAGGGGCGGCTTCAGGGCCAGACCATGGACATCCCGTTGACGTACCTGGGACGGGAGCAGGCCCAGCAGGCCGCCGAACAGGTTGCGGCGCTGGTCGCGCGTCCGCTGCTGGTCTCCAGCGACCAGGTCCGCGCCCTGCAGACGGCCCACATCATCGCCGAGCGGATCGGCGTCGAACCGGTCACCACCGAACTCGCCCGCGAGCACCACTTCGGTGAACTCGAGGGGCGCACCCGCGCCGAACTGCATGCCCAGCCGGTGCCCGAGGGGCAGCACATCAACGAGATCGCGTGGGGCGGTGGTGAGTCGGTGCAGGAGCTGTATGCCCGCTGCGCGCGCCTGCTGGACCACCTGCGCACGCTGGCCGATTCCTCCGGTTCGGAGGAACTCGTTCTCGTCAGCCACGGGGACGCCTTGCGCGTGCTGCTGGCCGTGATCGACGACGTCGGTCACCGCGAGGTCGAGTGGCGCCCCATCACCAACGGTGAGGTCATCACGCGCAACCTGTGAGCGCACTGGCTCCCTTTCGCGACGGTGGCGAAGGGACGGAGAGACCGTCCGCCCTTGCGCCGAGGGCGGGTCTGGCGCGCGGCAGCCAGGCGACCGGACTCGTCCACTCCCTGGTGGGAGGGGCTTCACCGTTGCGGGACAGCGCCGGGTTCTGACCGGCTTCGCTGGGTGCTGCGCACTGGCGTGGGTGCCAGCACAGGCCACCCTAGTGGGTGGCGCCCGCTGAGTCGTGCCTGAGAGCCGTTCGAGGGCTGAATCACCGCGAACCTAGTGTGTGCCTGTCCCCGAGGGGCGGGGACGGACGAAGGGACAGCAATGCTCAACTGGTGGGAATCGGTGCTGCTCGGCATCGTCGAAGGCGTCACGGAGTTCCTGCCGGTCTCGAGCACGGGTCACCTGACCATCGTCGAGAAGCTGATGAACAAGCCGATCGATGATCCGAGCCTGACGGCGTTCACGGCCATCATCCAGATGGGCGCCATCCTGGCAGCGGTCATGTACTTCTGGAAGGACATCGTCCGCATCGTCGTGGGGTGGTTCGCCGGAGTGCGGGACGCCAGCAAGCGCGGGGCCGACTACAACATGGGCTGGGCCGTCATCGTCGGCACCCTGATCACGGGCGTGATCGGCTTCCTCGGCAAGGACCTCATCACCGGTGCCTTCCGCAGCCTGTGGGTGGTCGTCGGTGGCCTGATCCTGTGGTCGATCGCGATGTACCTGGGCGACCGCCACTCCGCCAACACCCCCGACGCCGAGAAGGGCGGGCTGGAGCAGATCACCTGGAAGGACGGCGCGATCCTCGGCCTCGTGCAGTGCCTCGCGCTCGTCCCCGGCGTCTCCCGCTCCGGCGCCACGATCGTCGGCGGCCTGTTCAAGGGCCTCGACCGCCTGGCCGCCACCAAGCTGAGCTTCTACCTGGGCATCCCCGCGCTGCTGGCCGCCGGTGCCTTCGAGATGGTCACCGTCGCCCCCGAGATCTCCGCGGGTGTCGGCTGGAGCATGACCCTGCTCGCCACCGTCGTGAGCTTCATCGTCGCCTACGCCTCGATCGCGTGGCTGCTGAAGTTCGTGGCCAGCAACAACTTCACGTCCTTCGTGGTCTACCGTCTGGCCCTGGCCGCCGTGATCGTGATGCTGCTCGTCGGCAAGGTCATCACCGCCGTCTGATTCGCCCCCAACCAATCAGCACCGCCCCTCGCGTCATCGCGGTGGGCGGTGCCGTCGTCTGCCCAAGCGGACGGACGCTCAGCGCTTCTTCTCATGGGGGGCGATGGGCTTGCCGGCATCGCGCCAGGCCCCGAAGCCACCGTCCAAGTGGGCGACGTCCTCGCGCCCCATGTCGACGAGCGCAGCTGCTGACAAGGCCGAACGCCAGCCACCGCCGCAGAACAGCACCAGCCGACGGCCGTCGTCCAGACGCGGCTGGTAGTAGGGCGACTCGGGGTCGACCCAGAACTCGAGCATCCCGCGCGGGGCGTGGATGGCGCCGGGGATCGTCCCGTCGCGCTCCAGCTCCCGGACGTCACGGATGTCGACGATGCAGGTGTTCTCATCCTCGATGAGGGCCTCCACCTGGTCGGCGTCCAGCGAGGTGACCTTCTCGTTCGCGGTGGCGACCAGCGCGCTCACCGGACGGGCCAGTGGCTGCCCAGGCTGGCGACTCATGCGGGCAGCCCGAACCGGACGGCGTTGCGGGCGCGCGCCTTGTCTGCCTCGACGGCGCGGTCCTTGGGGGGCGCCGTGGTGACCAAGGAGGACAGCAGCTTCTCGGTGGCGCGGGTGACCTGTTCGACGGCCTCGTCGAAGGCGACCTGGTTGGCAATCGAGGGCTTGGTGAAGCCCGAGACCTTGCGGACGTACTGCAGCGCGGCAGCGCCCGCCTCGTCGGTGGTGGCCGGCGGTTCGAAGTTGAACAGCGGCCTGATGTTGCGGCACATGTGGTGCTCCTCTCGTGGGCTTGTTCCACTGGGGGTGCCAGCCTCGCACGCGGCCGGTCCAGCGCAACAGTGCCGGTGGGCCTGGCCAATCAGCCACCGCCGCGACGAGTTCGTGCTCTCCACCAAGTGCGGGCGCGGCATCGAGGGCCTCGCGGATTGGACCGGACGCGATCGAGGCCCGCTGGCAGGAGCGTGGCCAGGGCTTCGACGGCCTCGACGGCCAGGTGTGACGGTCAGTGACGGGCCCCTGCACCGGTTTCCGGGAGCAAGCGAGCGCCTCCCTCCCATCCGGAGTGAGGCGCTCGATTGGCTTCCGATGGCGTGAGGACTCTCCCCGTGCAGTTCCCCCGAACTTGGTCACCCAAGCCATCGACCGACTTCAAGCTAACCCTCTATCAAGTGTCGAGAAAATGCGCGGGCAAACATTACCGCCCGGAAAGTTGTTGCTGACGAATGGGGAGGGCCGTCTAGGGTGGGACTCCCAACCCGGAGCGATCATCGTGCAGAACACCCCGTCCACCCGGCCCGAGACCGACCCCCGTCCCGACCCCATGGACCGTCGCGCCTGGCACCGCACCGCCACCCGCCCAGTCGCTGTCTGGTTGGTCGGCCTGGTCGTCCTCGCCTTCGTGCACCGCTGGGTACCCCAGTCGCGCTGGCTGCTCGTCCACATGTTCACCCTCGGGATGGTGACCAACTCGATTCTCGTGTGGGGACAACACTTCACCGATGCCCTGTTGCGAAATGGCGCCGACGAGGCCGGACGACGGCTCCAGGTGCGGCGGATCATGGTGCTCAACCTCGGCATCGCGCTGACGGCCACGGGCATGGTCGGCGAGTGGCACTGGATCACGGTCGCGGGCGCCACGGTCGTTGGGTCGACACTGGCCTGGTATGCGGTCTCCCTGCTGTTCCAGGTGCGTTCGGCGCTCCCGGCCCGGTTCACGCCGACAGTCCGTTTCTACGCCGTGGCGGCGATGCTGCTCCCGCTGGGCGCCGTGTTTGGTGGCTTCATGTCGTTCAGCCAACCCGAGCCCTGGCAGGGACGTCTGCTGCTGGCCCACCTGTTCAGCAATGTCGGCGGTTTCGTCGGTCTGACGGCCGTGGGGACGCTGGTCACGCTGTGGCCCACCGTGCTGCGGACGAAGATGGAGCCCGAGCAGGACGTCGCGGGACGCCGGGCCCTGTGGACGATGCTGGTCTCGGTGCTGGTGGGCGTCGTCGCCGCCCTGGCCGGGTTGCGCTGGCTGGCCGGTCTGGCCGTGATCGGCTACCTCGCCGGGCTCGCGATCATCTACGTCCCGCTGGTGCGGTGCGCGGTGCGAAAGAGCCCGCGCGACTTCCCCGCCTACTCGATCGGCGCCGCGCTGGTCTGGCTGCCGGCCGGTCTGGTGTGGCTGGCGTGGAAGCTGTTCAGCACCCCCCGTGACCTGGTCGCCGCGGACGTGCAGGGCGGGACCATCGCCCTGGTCGCCGGCTTCGGCGCGCAATTGCTGTTCGGCGCGATGAGCTACCTGATGCCGACCGTGATGGGTGGTGGTCCCTCGGTCGTCCGAGCTGCCTGCGCGGAGATGAACCGCTTCGGCGCCCTGCGGGTCGCGGCCCTGAATGCCGCGCTGGTCACCTATCTCGCCACCGACAACTCGTGGACGCGTGCCCTGACCTCCCTGATCGCGTTCGCGTCCCTGGCCGCCTTCGTGCCATTGGTGGTGCGAATGGTGAAGGCGTCGGTCGCCGCGCGGAAGGCCAAGGCTGCGGCCGCTGCCGCACCCACCACGGACGCGGTGGCGGCGCCGGCAACTTCTGCGACACCCGGGGCAGCGCACCCCGCCCCGAAGACCCAGCCTGCCCCGAAAACCCAGCCCGCCCCGAAAACCCACCCCGCCCCGAAGACCCAGCCTGCCCCGGGGCGACGCGACCTGCTGGAGGCGGCGGTCGGCATCGGTGCGGTCTGGGGTGCTGCCAAGCTCGGCCAGCGCATGACAACGGGCGGGACGACGTCCACGACGTCCACGACGTCAACGAAGGTCACCCCGACCGGAGACACGACCACCGTCGACGTGCACGCTGCCGGGATGCGCTTCGACCCGGAGACGGTCGACGTCCCCCTCGGCGACCGGCTGGTCATCAACCTCGTCAACGACGACCCGACGATGGTCCACGACCTCTACCTCGACAGCGGCGCCACCTCCGGACGCGTGGCTCCCGGCGCCAGCGCCAGCGTCGACGCGGGCGTCATCGCTGGTCCGGTCGAGGGGTGGTGCACGATCGTCGGCCACCGCGCCGCGGGGATGGTCTTCCATGTCACGGCCGATGGCACGTCGGCCAGCGGCAGCGGATCGTCCGGCGCCACCAGCCGGGTGGTCGTCGACCTGACCCAGGCCCCCGGCGACGACTTCCAGACCCGGGACGCCGTGCTCCCGGAGATCGCGACGGCCACCACGAAGGCGCTGACGCTGACGGTCCAGGAGGCGGTGCAGGAGGTCGCCCCCGGCTGGACCCAGGTGGCGATGACCTACAACGGACGCGTGATGGGTCCGGTGATCGGGGCGCACATCGGCGACACGATCGACTGCCACCTGGCCAACGAGGGGACGATGGGCCACTCGATCGACTTCCACGCCGGCACCGTCTCACCGGACGAGAACATGCGCACCATCAAGCCGGGCGAGAGCCTGGACTACCGATTCCGCGTCAATCGGGCCGGCATCTGGCTCTACCACTGCTCCACGATGCCGATGAGCTCCCACATCGCGGCCGGCATGTACGGCGCGGTGGTGGTTCCGCCCAAGGGCATCGCTCGGGCCGCACGGGAGTACGTCCTCGTCCAGCAGGAGCTCTACCTCGGCCACCACGGCGAGGAGCTCGACGCGTCCAAGATCGCGGACGAACGACCTGACCTGGCGGCCTGGAATGGGCACGCGAACCAGTACGTCTTCGCGCCGCTCACCGCGAAGGTGGGTGAGCGGGTGCGCATCTGGGTGCTGTGCGCGGGGCCCTCGCGTGGGGTGTCGTTCCACGTCGTGGGGACGCAGTTCGACACCGTCTTCAAGGAGGGTGCCTACCTGTTGCGCCCGGGCAATGCCGAGGGCGGGGGCGCGCAGGCGCTCGACCTCTCCGCGGCTCAGGGCGGGTTCGTGGAGATGGTCTTCGAGGAGGCTGGCACCTACACCTTCGTCAACCACTCCTTCGTGGAGATGGAGCGAGGCGCCCGCGGCCTGATCAAGGTCACCTGAGCCCGGAACGAATCAGTGGGTGAATACGGGCGCTGTCAGCGATACCCGCATTCACCCACCGACCCCGATCAACATCAGTCGCGGCCGTCACCGTTCAGGGCGACCAGCAGCAGGCTGCCGATGATGGCGGCATTGGCGAAGAAGCTGTTCTGCTGCTCGAACTTCTGGTGCGGGTCTTCGATCGCCCAGAAGGGGTGGCCGACGATGGTCGTCGGAACCAGTGAGGCGACCAGTCCGGTGGCGACGGTGCGGGGCTTGATGCCCAACGCGAGTGCTGCGCCTCCGGCGACCATGGCGGCGCCGTTGAAGGTGACCAGATCCTTGGCCGCGATGGGCAGGCTGATGCCGTACTGCTGCTCGGCGGCCTCCACGGCGGGGGCGATCGCGGCCGGCGCCTTGAGCTGGTTGAGCCCGCCGCCGATGAAGACGGACGCGAGCAGGCCGCGGGCGGCGATGCGGATGGGGTTGATCATGGGGTGACTCCTTGAAGTGTTCTGTGCCACCGAACGGTTTCTGGAGGCACTGACGCCCCAAGCCTAGGCACCTCGGCCAAGTGTTCCCATGCCCAACGACCTTGGGTGGGGGCCGCGTACCGGCTGCGGTCAGCCTTCGGCGCACCCCTGGGTGGACACCGAGCTGGTCAACTGCGCGGCCCTGTCCAGCATCGAGTCCGTCGCGTCGTCGGTGAGGGCGTAGCCAGTCGTCCCGTCGGCCATGGACTTTGCGAAGACGGTGCCGGCGACTCGTCCAGACCTCGTCAGCAGCGGACCGCCGGAGTTGCCGTGCTCGAGGGTGGTGCGCAGGGAGTAGACCTCGCGGTGCACGCCCGAGCCGCCATAGATGTCGTCGCCGTTCGCGTCCACGACACCCCGGACGCGCGAGGCGGCCAGCGTGTACGCGCCGCCGAGCGGGTAGCCCGCGACGACGGTGCTGGTGCCGCGCTCCACGGCGGCGGCGCGTTTGAGCGCCGGGGCGTCAAGGTTGTCGACTGCGAGGATCGCCAGGTCGAGGTCGGGATCGAAGGCGACCACCCGGGCCTCGTGCCGGACCATCGACGTACCCACCTGCACGCTCACCGAGCTCGAGCCGGCGACGACGTGCGCATTGGTGACCACCCGCTCGCCCGCGACCACCCAACCGCTGCCGACGAAGCTGGCATTGCACCTGGGAGCGTTGGTGGTGACCTTCACCACGGAGTTCTTGACGGCCTGGATGGCAGACGAGTTGGCGACGCTCGCGTCCGGTGCTTCGACGGGGAGCGAGGGCTCGGGGGTGAGGCCGCTGAACACGCGCGGGAAGACGTCGTCGATGGCGGCGGTGAAGCGTCCGGGCAGTGAGCGGGCCTGCGCGGGGACGAGCTGGTCGGTCTTCGCGAGCACCGCGGAATCGTTGATCACCCGCCCCCATGAGACCGGGACGACTGGGCGGACGGCAGATCCGATGAACCACATCACCAAGGCGGTGACCAGGGTGGTTGCGGCGGCGCCGAGCGTTGCGTCCAACCGGCGGGTGCGGCTGCCGGGGCGGGACGGCCTGATGCGCGCGCCGGCCCGCAGCGCCAGGTTGCTGCCGATCTGGGAGCCGATCCAGCCAGCGGCGAGGATTGCGAAGGTGCGAACGAGGCTGGACGCTTCGGGGAAGTGGGCCAGCACGCGCGGTGCGATCCACACTCCGGCGAGCATGCCGCAGACGGTGCCGACCAGTCCGAAGGCGCCGAGCACGAGTCCGGTCCGGGCACCGCGGATCGCCTGGCTGGCGAGGATGACGAGCAGGGCGAGGTCGAGCAGGGCCGACGGGGTTGCACTCACTGGTGGCTCCCTTCGAGTGGGGTCACCCACAGTGCCTCGGGTTTCTGTGGGTCTCCCCGTGAATCAGGTATGTGTCAGCCGACCTGGGCTTCGACGCGCTGCTCCCCGGTGTCGATCACGATGACGTCCCCGGTCTGCAGCTGACGGCCACGGCGGGTGTCCACCTCACCGTTCACGCTGACGAGGCCCTCGGCGATGAGCTCGCGCGCCATCCCGCCGGTGTCGGCGATGTTCGCGAGCTTCAGGAACTGGCCGAGCCGGATGTCCCCGCCCACCTCGATGATCTCCATGAGGCGATCGTCCCACATGCTCCAAGCGCTCCCCGAGCGTGGGACATCCCCAGAGCTGGCCGGAGGGACCCTCGACAGCCTCGGGGAGCGTGCGCAGATCAGCGTCGAGTGGCCAGTCCCACGACGATCCCCCCGACGACGACACCCGAGAAGAAGGCCGGGGCCAAATACCGGAGGCGCCAGGTCAGCGTGTGGAAGCCCTCCCACGCGAACCAGGCCAGCAGCGCAGCGAGCAGCAGCGCCGCCAGCACGCCCAGCGTCGAGCCCTTCATCAGGCGTTCTCGAGGACGACCGCGCTGAAGCCCTCGGCGATCGACTGCATGGCCGGGGCCAGCGCCGGGTCCGCCTCGCGCATCCGGTCGAGCACCGCCGTCGACTTGCCGCCGTGCTTGCCGGCCCACCAGTGCTGGATCAGTTCCGGGCTGGCCTCCGGGTGGAACTGGACGCCAACCGCCGAGCCCAGTCGGAAGGCGGCATTGCGGTAGGTCGGCGACCAGGCCAGCTCGACGGCTCCCTCGGGCAGCCGCGTCACGACGTCGTTGTGGGACATGGGGACGGGCGCCCCGCTCGCCGCGCAGGCGCCGAGCACCGGGTCTTCCGCGGCCTCGGGCGCCCATTCGAGCACGACCGGACCATCCTCGGGGCCTGCCTCGTGCGCCACGACCACCTCGCCGCCCAGCGCCTCCGCCAGCAGCTGGTGGCCCAGGCAGATGCCGAGCACGGGGATGTCGATGTCAGCGGCGTCGGCGATCAGGTCCTTGGTCTGGGCGACCCAGCGCGCGTCCGAGTTCACGTCCATCCGGCCGCCGAGCACGACCAGCCCGTCGCCGATCGTCTCCAGGTTGGGAACGTCCTTGTCCCAAAGCGTCACCAGCGTGATCCGGACGCCGGCGCGGAGCCAATCGTCGAAGCGGTCGAGCGGAACCTCGGGGTCGGGCTGGAGCACGGTGATGCGGGGTTTCTTGGCCACGCGGGGAGCCTACAGTCCCAACCAGCCCACCCAGCGAGCTGACCCAGCCAGCCCGCCCAGCCCGAGGCAGCGATCAGCCCCGCGCCTTGGTGGTCGCGGCCTCGAGCTGGTCGAAGACGGCCTTGATGGCGTCAAGGTGACGATCAGCCGGCTGGAAGCCCTGCGCGCTGAAATCGGTGAACAGGCTGAACGGCACCTGCGCCCGCACGTCGTGCATCGAGAAGTTCGCGATCGCCGCGCGCCAGTGCTCGACCGCGCGCACGCCGCTGTCGGCGCCGTAGCTGACGAAGGCGACGGGCTTGCCCTGCCACTCCGAGCCCAGCGAGTCGAAGGCATTCTTGAAGGCACCGGGGATCGAGTGGTTGTACTCGGGGGTGACGAAGATGAAGCCGTCAAGGGCGTCGATCGCCTGGCTCCACTTGGTGACGGCCTCGGAGTCGTACTTCTTGTTCGCGGCTCCGGGAACTGTGGCGCTGGTGAGCAGCGGGACGTCGAACGACTTCAGGTCGACGATCTCGTACTCGAAGCCGTCGCGCTGGCTGGCCTGCTCGGCCACCCATTCCCCCACGGCCAGGCCATTGCGGCCCTCGCGGATGGATCCGACGACGATTCCGATCTTCATGTGTCCTCCAGGTATGTGGGTCTAGCCCCCGGACGGCACGGCGCCGTCGGGTTGCTCAACCCGTCCCGCGCGCCCGATATTCCTCCCGAGCGTCCGCCTCGGTGCCCCACAACGCGACCAGATCTGCCCGTGCCCGCGAGACCCGCGACCGGATCGTCCCGACGGGCACCTCGCACACGTCCGCGGCCTCGGCATAGCTGAAGCCCAACAGCTGGGTCAGCACGAAGGCCTCGCGGCGCTCGTCGTCCATTCGCGTCATCAACTGCCGGGCCTCCACCAGCGCGAAGTCGTCGGCGGCCAGCGGACGCTCGAAGAAGGAGTCGGGACGCACGACCTGCGGGCGGGCCACCTCACGGCGCACCTGGTCTGCGACGACGCGGCGGGCGATGGTGAGCAGCCAGGTGCGGGCCGACGAACGTCCCTCGAACCGTGGCAGCGCATCGATCGCGCGCAGGTAGGTTTCCTGGCTGAGGTCGTCTGCGTCGGCATTGGTGAGGTGGCTGATGAAGCGCCGGACGTCACCTTCGGTGGCCCGGACGAAATCCCCGAGGGCCACGCGATCGCCCAGACCGGCCGCCAGCGCGGCGCGGGTCACGGCATCGTGGTCGCCCGGGGTGTTCACGTGGCAAGGCTATCGGGTTAGTCTGCGGGGCATGGTCGCTTGCAATCCGCACTGGCAGGACGCGTTGTCGTCCGCGCTGGACGGGGAGCTCGCGCCCACCGAGCGGGCCGAACTGGACGCGCACCTGGCTGCATGCGCGGCCTGCGCCGACTGGTTCGAGCAAGCCTCCCGGGTGCAGCGCGCCGCCTTCCAATTGCCGCAACCGGACAACTCCCGCCGCCTGATCGCCGTGATCGAGGCCAAGATCTGCGCCTGCCACGACGGCGGTTCCTGCGAGTGCACCGAGTGCGCCTGCGAGGACTGCACCTGCCACCACGTGGCCTGACCCTCCCACCCGAAACACCTGGAGATCCTTGTGCCCGCTCGTTACCTGGTCAGCAATCCCTGCGAGGACGCCTGTGGCACCAAGCAGACCGCCCGCACGGTTGAAGGCGCACCGGTCTACCTGTGCCCCGGGTGCGACTCGGAATGGATCGAGCTGGGCGAGCGCACCGACATCGATGAGCCACCGGAGCCGACCCCGAACCCCTGATGCGCCGAAATCCCGATGAACTGACCCCACCGACCCGGCAGCGACTTCAGCCGATGCCGATCTCCTTGGCAGGGGTGATCGTGTAGTCGGCCATGTCGTCGTGGGTGAACAGCCAGGTCAGCTTGGGTTCGGCGTGGGTCTCCAAGAAGGCGCGCTGGGGTGAGAAGCCGTGCTCGCGACGCAGCCTGACCTCCTCGGGCCAGGTCTGGCGCCACTGGTCCAGGTGGCGTGGCTTGATCGTGCGGCGCTGCAGCAGCTGGCTCATGCGCGCGGGGACCTCCCTCCGAAGCGTCCCTCGACCCAGCCGAGCACCAGTTCGAGCGTGCTGGTCGCGTCGGTGTCGTGCAGCAGTTCGTGCAACCCGCCGGCCACCTCCACCCGGACGACGTCGTCGCGATTGATCCGCTCCACCAGTTCCCGCGACCAGCGCGGGTTGGTCCAGCGGTCGAGCTCGCCGTGGACGACCAGCGTGGGCACCCGCCAGTCGTCGGCCGCGCGCCACACCACGTCCGAGATGTCCAGCACCGACGAACCCACCATCAACGAGATGCCGCGCTCACCCATCATCGGGTCGATCGCCGAGCGTTCCAGCACGTCCGCCCGGCTGGTGAGCCCGGACCTCGGGGCCTTCCGGGTCGGGGCCGGGGCGCCAGGCCAACGGTGCGCCGCGGCGCGCAGCCCCCGCCGGACCCTCGCCGACGTCGGGCCTGCCAGCGCGGGGGACATCACGACGGCGCCGATGATCCCGGACTGTTTCGCGGCCACCGAGGCCGCGGTCAACAGCCCGCCCAGGGAATGGCCCAGCAGCAGCAGCGGCAGTCCGTCGGCCACGGCCTCGCGTCGGACGGACAGGTGGGACTCCAGGGCCGCCACCAGGTCGACGACGCCACGATCACCGGACGAGGCCCCGTGCCCCAGCAGGTCCAGCGCCCACACCTCGAAACCACGGCTGGTCAGCTCAGGGACCAGCTGCGAGTACTCGACGACATAACGCTCGGCGTACTCGAACAGGCCGTGCTGCAGCAGGACGCGTCCGCGCGGGTGGGCCTCCGGCTGCCAGACGTGCAGAACCGACCCGTCCGGTCGTCGGCTCTGCTGGTGCCGTTCGACTGCCGCCTGCTGCTCCATGACGCCTCCTCGAGTGCTTCTGGCGGCAGGCTATCCAGCCCCGCCGAATGATTGCTGGATCTCGGGTCGAATTGTCCCCTTCAACCTCACCCAATGTCATCGAGCGGGCGGGTTAGGCTCGACGGCATGAGCCTGGTCAGCACCACCTGCGCCGCCGACGGCGACATCCGTACCTTCGAGCTGCGCAGCGGACACCTCACGCCGGCCGCCACGATCCCCGTGGGCAAGGGGGTGAGCGCGCTGGCTCTGGTGCCCGAGAGCGAGCGAGCCTTCGCCTCCACCAAGCAGCCCGGCATCGCCCACCTGCTGCGGGACGGGTCCGGCTGGCAGGTCACCGGCTTCACCCCGACGCCGTCCAACATGACCTACCTACACCCCACCCCCGACGGACGCTTCCTGCTCGGCGCCCAGTACTCGGACGGCTACGGCGAGGTTTGGCCGCTCACTGCGGACGGGCTGGGTGAGGCAACCGCGCACGTCGAGTTCCGCAACCTGCACTGCGTCATCACTGTCGGGCGGCACGCCTACTTCGTCAGCCTCGGCGAGGACCTGATCGCCTGCTACGAGCTGGGGGACGACGGTTCGCTGACCCCCTGCGAGCAGCCGACCCTGGCCGCCCCCGAAGGTTCGGGCCCACGGCACCTGATCGCCTCCGAGGACGGGCTGCACCTGTACTGCGTCACCGAGTTCTCCGGCGAGGTGCTGCACCTGCTGCGCGACCCCGAGTCCGGGAACCTCACCCTCGTACAGGTCGCCACCGCCCACGCCACCGACCGCGGCCTCAAGCACTCCCGCTTCGGAGCCGACCCGGTCGAGGAGCACCTGGTCTGGGGCGCCGACCTGCACTTCTGCGGCAACTTCCTGGTCGTCTCGGAACGCTGCGAGTCGACCCTGTCGGTGCTGCCGCTCAACCCCGACCGCAGCCTCGCCGACCAGGTCTGCATCGTCGACACCGAGAAGCAGCCGCGCGGCTTCAACGTCACCGGCGACCTGGTGTTCTGCGTCGGTGAGAAGAGCGAGCAGGTCTCGCTGTTCCGGCTGGACGAGCAGGGCCAGCTCACCCTCCTGCAGCAGGTGCCCAACGGCAAGGGCGCCAACTGGGTGCGCATCGGCTGAGCCGATGGAGGTCAGCTTCGCCGGGACGGTCATCGAGTGGCGGGGTCCGGCGCCCTACCACTTCGTCCGGTTGCCGGAGGACGTCGCGGACGTGCTGGCCGACGTCGCCAAGGCGGTCACCTACGGCTGGGGGATGGTCCCGGTGGACCTCACCATCGGGGACACCACCAGCTACACGGCCTTGTGGCCCAAGGACGGCAGCTACCTGCTCCCGCTGAAGGACGCGCTGCGCCGCGCCGAGGGCATCGAGCTCAGTGACGAGATCGAGGTGCACCTTTCCGTCCGGGGGTTGTGAACTTAGAATTCCGAGCCGACCCCGGCGGTCTCCGAAGTGATGTTCGTCACGGTGATGGACGAATGTCCTAGTCGGCGGGTCGGTGTCTGCCGGTGGCCGGGTTGGGGGTCTGTGCAGGGGCTGTGGGTTCTGCCACTCTGTGAGCGTTTCGTTCCTTCTCCCCCGAGGGTGTGGCCATGGTCTCGTCGGTTGCTGGTCGTGTTGGTGTGCGGTGTGTGGTTGGGGCGGTGTCGTTGGCGTTGGCGTGGGCGGGGTTGCCGCAGCGTGACGCGTGGGCGGAGGACCCGGCACCGGCCTCTACTCCGGCGGCGAAGGGTTTGTCGCGGGGCGCGGATGGTCTGGTGGCGTTGGATGGGGTGGTGACGCGTCCGGATTGGGTGTCGGCGTCGGTGACGGCGCGGGGGTCGGGTGGTCCGGTGGAGGTGTTGTCGGAGCGGTCGGTGTCGCGTCGGGTGTTCGTGTTCCCGGATGGACGTGTGGAGGAGGAGGCCGCGGCGGGTCCGGTGCAGTTCGAGTCCCCGGCGACGAGCACGTCGGCGGCGCAGTGGCGCCGGGTGGACACCTCGCTGGTGGCGGATGGGTCGCGGGTGCGGCCGGCGGCTGTGCCGGGGGAGGTGTCGTTGTCGGGTGGTGGTTCGGAACCTGTGGTGTCGATGACCGGCGCTGATGGTGTGGGCGCCGAGGTTGGTCTGGATGGTGTGGTGTTGCCCGAGCCGGTCCTGGACGGGTCGACGGCGACCTATCGGGATGTGGTGCCGGGCGTGGATGTGCGGGTGGAGGCCCGCCCGGCGGGGTTCGAGTTGGTGTGGTCGGTGACCTCGGCCCGGGGCGCTGAGGCGCTGGTGTCCCGCTATGGCAGCAAGGGTGAGGTGGTGTTGCCGACCACGTTGATGGTGACCGGCGCAGACGCGACCGCGACTGATGGTGGGGTGGCGTTGGTGGATGGGTCGAAGAAGACCCGTTCGAAGCTGCACGCCCCGCTGGTGTGGGACGCGGCGGGTGCGAAGGTGCAGGGCCACGGGACGCCGAAGGCGGCGAAGTTCCGGTTGGGTACCCGGTCCCAGGTCCCGGGTGTGGGCAAGGGGAAGAATAAGTCGCGGGGGTCGTTGCAGGTGGTGACGGACGCGGCGTGGTTGACCGACCCGGCGCGGGTGTTCCCGGTGACGATCGACCCGACCTATGCGCAGGTGACCGGTAGCGCGGTTTTCGACACGTTCGTAGGCATATACATGGGCGCCTATGCTAGGCAGCGTCGCTGGAGGGAAGCAGGCAGCACATTTGCATGGGGTGTCCTGCCCGGACGTGTTGGCGGTCGTGTGATGGAGCGCGTCTACAGATATGGCGGCGGGCATTATGCGCGACGAGGTGGAAAGTACGCCGCTACCTGGAGACATCGTCGACGAGCAGGGTCGTACATTCCACGATCGGTCCGGTGGGGAATGAACGTCCATATCGGCATGTATACAGGCGCCGCCTACGTTTCGACTCATCGGTATTCTGCGTGGTGAGCCGGCAAACTATCGCGCGGCCAACGCGGTACTTCCGAGTGGCATCGCCCCTGTCGTTTGGAATGTATTCCTTGGTTGCGATACTGGCCGCGACAGACATGAGCGGGAAGTCGGCAGTCGCCGTCGCTTCCCTAGGGGTCTTCTTTGCTTGCACCGGCCTCCGATACCTGTCGCTCGGAGCTGTGAAGTTCGATGGGGTGACGAGGCAGATAGAGGTACCCCGACCCCTTGGAAAGGTATCGTTCGGTGCGGATGACGTCATTGGCGTTGGACTGGGTAAGGGTGGGCTTCTATTTGGTGAGTGGAGCGGGGGCGCTACGTGCCTCTTCTTCTTGGTCAATTCTGATGGGCGCGCGCGGCGGTATGCCTACTTGCCCGCTGCAGCCTTCTCCAGATCTGAGGAACTGAATAGACAATTGTGGAACGTCTGTCGACTGCTGCAGGTTAAAGAAGTCCAGTGACACTCTTGACTACTTGGGCACGGTCAACTTGGACCTGAGTTGGACCTCTTGAGGTGATTTCGGTGTTCATGACTTCGCTGGCCCAAGAGTCCCAACTCCCCGATCTATGAGAGCCGGAAGATGGAGCATGTTAGCTGAAATTGCGGAACGTCACCGCCTTACGAAACTCCTGTTGTTCGCGGCATGGTCGCTGCTCGTTGCGTCATGCGCCCCCTCACGCCCCTACTCTCCCGGGTTCGTCGCCCTGAGGGGGTGGCGTTTGGATCGCTGGCTCCGTATGCCGTGAAGATGCCTTTAGGAGGATGGAAGTAAGATCGATTGACTCGGGCGGCACGCCGACGGATTCCATACTGGCGCAGTATGACTATCTGACGGGCGTGAATCCCGCAGAACTCCCAGGACGATCGACGGCCGGTGTCCGTGTCAAATTCGCCCCAGGCATTCAAGCAGGATTCTCCGTTGCAGGACGCTTGGTTACTGGCGTGGCCGAAAACGGCAGCGAAATTTGGGTTGAGGTACCGTCTCATATGGAGGACGGGCAGGCAGTGCTTGTAGAGGAGGTTGTCCAGTATGATTCCTTGGCGAAGCTAGACCTCGGCGAATATGGGTGTTCTTCTCGATGATCTAGGCCTCCCGGGGCCCCGGGCGAGGGCCTGACCGATTATTGGCGTTGGGCTGAGCAAGGGTGGCCTTCTATTTGGTGAGTGGAGCGGAGGTGCCACGTGCCTCTTCTTCTTGGTCAATTCTGATGGACGCGCGCGGCCGTACGCCTACTTCCCTGCCGCGACGACATTCCCGCGTCAGAACTCCCAGCGGACCCCGTGCACTCCGGGTTGCGGGTCAACCACCAGGGACGTGACCTGGTTGCCGTCCACCGGCAGCGGCTCGTCCACCAGCATATCCGTGTCATGGTTGGCGCGCAGTTGGCGCCTGGCCCGGGCGGGTGGACGTCCGGTGAACTCGACCTGGATCGACAGAATCTGCGCCTGGTCGGCCAACAGCCGCTCGAAGCAGCGGTCCAGCGGGTCGGAGGAGACCCAGTCGATCTCGAAGTCGAAACAGACCAGCTCCCCGGCCTGGACTGGCCGCGGGAAGACCCACTCGCCGACGGCCAGCCCCGCGTCCTGATCGATGAAGGAGTTGCCGATCTCGCAGCCGGTCAGGGCCTGTGGACGAGGCGCGACGTGCGCGGCGGGCTGCTGGAAGATGTATGGCGTCGTCGTCACGTCGTCCCCGGTGCAGCGCATCAGCTGCCGCATCCGGGAGACGATCCGCTGGCCCTCGTCCTGCACCAGGTGCCGTTCGTGGACGACGATGCTGGTCAGCTGGGAGTCGGTGGACGAACCCCAACCCGCGAAGATCTGCTCGACCCGGTCGTAGGAGTCCAGCACCTGGCGCAACCGCCACGACCGGTCGGTGCGCGCAGGCAGCAGGGAGACGAGGTAGCCGGGGGGCAGCTCGAAGATCCGGTCGAGTTCGGCCAGCGCCGCCATCGACGCCATCCGGGTGGGCAGTGAGCGTCCGGTCTGCCAGTAGCTCAGGGTGGCGATCGACACGGGACAACCCGCCGCGACGAGCCGGGCGTGGACGCCGTCCAGGGTCAGGCCGCGCGCTTGCAGGGCATCGGAGAAGACGAGCGCGAAGGCCTCGCGCGCCAGCTGTTCCCGGCTGGTGTTCTCACGGGTCGCCATGGATGGACGAAGGTGACTTCGGGGCGGCGGCGTTCAGCCGCGGCGCTTGGCGACCTGTTGCTTCGCGGCGTCCAAGCCCTTGCCGGCGCTGGCGGCGACCCCCTTGCCGAGGGTGCGCAGCTGGCTGCCGCGGTGCTGCAGGCCCATCTTCGTGGTCGACTTGATGGCCTCCTTCACGACATCGCTGCCCATCTTGGAGTCACCGATCTCCCGCTCCACGAAGTCGATCGGAACCTCGACGATGGTGAAGCCCTTGCGGTAGGCATTCCAGGTCAGGTCGCGCTGGATCCCGTAGCCGTGCCGGTCGATGTTCTCGGAGACGAGCTGACGCAGCGCGTCCGCGCGGAAGGCGTTGAAGCCGCCGGTGACGTCCTTGATCGGCATGCCGAGCATCAGCTGGATGTAGACCGAGCCGCCGCGCGAGAGGAACTCGCGGTGCTTGGGCCAGTTCACGATCGAACCGCCTTTCACCCAGCGGGAGCCCTTGACCATGTCGGCGCCGTCGGCCAGCGCGTCCAGCAGTCGATGAAGCTGCTCGGGCTGGTGGGAGCCGTCCGCGTCGAACTCCACTAGGACGTCGTAGCCCTGGTCGAGACCCCACTTGAAGGAATCAAGGTAGGCGGCACCCAGCCCCTCCTTGCCCTTGCGGTGGTTGACGTGGATGTGGTCGTCCGCGGCGGCGAGCTCGTCGGCCTTGGCGCCGGTGCCGTCGGGGGAGTTGTCGTCCGCGATGAGGATGTGGGCCTGGGGGACCGCCTTGCGCAACCGCGACGTGATCGGGCCGATGTTCTCCAGCTCGTTGTAGGTCGGGATGATCACCAGGATCCGGCCGAGACCGGCGTAGGTGTCCGCGTTCTGTGTCACGTCGTCGTTCCTCTCACGTCAAGGACTCAAGGTTACTGGGGCCGCGTGTCGCGGCGATAGGCTGGTGGGCGATCCCACCCGACACGCACCATTCCCCTAGTCATCACAGTCCACCGTCTCAACAAGGAGCACATCGTGCCCGGCACCCAGCGCCACCTGACCCTTCGATTCCTGGCGGCGCCGATGGACGGCAACACCGAGGGACGTGTTGAGGGCGGCCTCGTGCTGGAGTGGATCGACAAGGCCGGATACGCCGCTGCGGTGGCGTGGAGTGGCCAGTACTGCGTCACCGCCTATGTCGGCAATGTCCGCTTCAGCCGCCCCGTGCTGGTCGGCGACATGGTCGAGGTGCAGGCGCGCATCGTCCACACCGGACGGACCTCGATGCACATCGTCTGCACCGTTTCCAGCGGGTCGCCGCGATCGGAGGAGCGGGCCGTCACGTGCCAGTGCCTGATGGTCTTCGTCGCGACGGACGAGAACGGGCACCCGAGCGAGGTGCCCGCCTTCGAGCCGACCGACGACTGGGAGCGCGAGCAGCAGCAGATCGCCGTGCGCCGGATCAACGGACGACGGGAGATCGAGGCCGACATGGCCGATCAGGTCTACACGGAGGCGACGGCCTCGCTGCGCCGGACGCTGCGGTTCCTGGCCAAGCCGACGGATGTGAACTGGGGCGGCAAGGTGCACGGCGGCTCCGTGATGCAGTGGATCGACGAGGCCGCGAACCTGGTCGCGGAGCAGTGGCACCAAGGTCCCGCCATCGCCGTCTTCGCTGGTGGCGTGCGGTTCTACCGTCCGATCCAGATCGGGCACCTGGTGGAGGTCGAGGCGCGCTTGATCCACACCGGCCACTCGTCCATGCACGTCTCGGTGCATGTCCGGTCCGGGGATCCCCGCAGCGGCGGCGAGATGCACACCACCACCCACTGCCTGATGGTGCTGGTGGCGCTGGACCCGACGGGCTCGCGCAAGGTCGCCGTCCGCTCATGGAACCCGACCCTGCCCGAGGACCTGGCACTGCAGTCCCACGCCAAGCGCCTGATCGACATTCGCGAGCAGATCGCCCGCACTGCCCCGCGAGAGGTTCCCCGCACCGCCGAGGGCTGAGGTCTCCGAGGGTGGAAGCCCCCGCTCAGCCCGGGATGCCCCGCCTGCGGTACCCAACGAGCCCGACGACGACCAGCGCCATTGCGAGCATCAACTCCACCAGGAAGGCCGTCCAGCCCATCGGGTCGCGCGGCAGGTGGGGCAGGTAACCCCACGGCTGCATCTTGGTCAGCCAGACCGGCAGGTCGAACAGGACGCTGAACCAGGTGGCGAACAGGGTCCAGCCGAGCAGCCCCCACACCAGCCCGGTGAGCCGTGGCGCCCAACCGATCAGCAGCATCGCGAACCCGAGCACCAGCCACAGCCCGGGCAACAGCCCCAAGGCGCTGCGGGTGTACGTCCCAACCAGCGACCAGTTGCCGTCCCGCTGGGCCTGCGCAAAGGGCAGCAGGGCACCGGTCAACACGAACGCGACCGTCGTGAAGGCGAACGCGATCCCCAAGTGGCTTGCCGCGTAGCGCGTCCGTCCGATGGCGGTGGCCAGCATCTGTTCGGCGTGCCCGCGGACCTCCTCGGACTTGAGCCGGTTCAGCACGGTGGCCGCGAAGATCGCGGTGACGGTGCCGATGATGCCGAGCATCGCGACGTAGAAGGCGACGAAGATGTCGTCACTGCCGCCCATCTTCTCGACCATCTCGCCGAGTTCGGGGTTGGCGGCGAAGGACTCCTCCATCTGGGAGACGATCCGTCCGCAGCCCAGGGCGCTCAGGGAAATCGCGACCACCCAGCCGATCACGCCGCCGCGTTGCAACCGCCAAGCGAGCCCGAATGGTCCTGACAAGGAGCGTGATGCCGCGGCGGGTCCCGGACGGGGCTGGACCAGCCCGGCGCCGTGGTCGCGGGCGGACTCCAACCGGAAGGCCAGCGCCACCAGCGCCACGAACAGCCCCAGCGGCAACAGGGCGACCCGCCATCGCTCGTCCGAGAAGGGCCGGATCAGCATGCCCCACTCCATCGGGACCAGCCAACGTAGCCATCCCGGCACGGACTCCCCGCCGCCGTCGATCATCATCCGGACGACGAACATGCCGCCCCACAGGGCGCCGAGGGTCCAGTAGCGAGTGGTGCGGGCGCTCCCGAAGACCTGCGCAACCACCGCGCCGATGCCGGTGAAGGCGAGGCCCTCGACGGTGAGCGCCAGCCCGGAGGCCACCGACCCGGTGGCCGGAAGACCCGACGCGACGAGCAGCGCTGCGGTGACGATGCCGAGGGTGGCCGAACCCAGCGCGCCGAGCAGGATGCCGGCGGCGAGCGGGGCATGTCGTCCGATCGCCCCGGAGCGGACCATCTCCAGGCGTCCTTCCTCCTCCTCGGCACGGGTGGCGCGGATGATCCCGAAGCCCGCCATCATTCCGGCGAACATCGAGCAGAAGCCGCCCACGCGCCAGAAGACGAAACCACCCTTGGTGTAGATGTCGAAGGCCGGGCCGAGCAGGGCCAGCATGGACGGGTTGTTGCGCAGTGGTTCGAGGGTGTCGCGGGGGTCGGTGCCGGCCGGGATGATCGTCTCGTACTGCGCGGCGGTCATCGGCATCAGAATGGCCAGGCCGATGATCCAGGACAGCCAGAACCATCGGTTGCGGCGCACCGCGAGCCGCAGCGAGCTGCCCAGCCCGGTCACGGTGCTGGTGCTCCTGTGGCCGGTGGACGACATCACTTCGTCCCGTCGTAGTGGGAGAGGAAGAGCTCTTCCAGCGAGGGTGGGGTGGAGGTCAGCGAGCGCACTCCGCAGCTGGTCAGCGCCGACAGCAGCCCGTTCAGGGCATCGGCGTCGACGTGCGCGGACAGCGTGTTCCCGGTGATCGCCAAATCGTGGACGCCGGGCAGTTGGTGCAGGTCCTCGGCGGGAAGACGGTCGAGATCGGCGGTGATGTCCAGTCGGTGGAGGTGGCGCAGGTCGCTCAGCGTCCCGGTCTCGATGATTCGTCCGGCGCGGATCAGGCTGACGTGGTCACACAGCTTCTCAACCTCCGACAGGATGTGTGAGCTGAGCAGCACGGTGCGTCCGCGGGCCTTGTCGGCGAGGATCTCGTCGGTGAAGATCCGCTCCATCAGGGGGTCCAGGCCGCTGGTGGGTTCGTCCAGCAACAACAGTTCGACGTCGGACGCGAGCGCCGCGACCAGGGCGACCTTCTGCCGGTTGCCCTTGGAGTAGGTGCGGCCCTTCTTGCGCGGGTCGAGGTCGAACTTGTCGATCAGTTCGGCGCGGCGGGTGGGGTTGAGGCCACCGCGGGAGCGTCCGAGCACGTCGATCGCCTCGCCGCCGGTCAGGTTCGGCCACAGGTTCACGTCGCCTGGAACATAGGCCAACCTGCGGTGCAGGCTGGGCGCGTCGGCCCAGGGGTCGCCACCGAGCAGGGACGCGGTGCCGGAGTCGGCCCGCAACAGGCCCAGCAACACCCGGATGGTGGTGGACTTGCCCGAGCCATTGGGCCCGAGGAAGCCGTGCACCTGACCGGTGGCGACCTGCATCGTCAACCCGTTCAGCGCGCGGGTGGGTCCGAAAGTCTTGACGAGGCCTTGGACCTCGATCGCGTTCTGGGTCATTTCCGTTCTTCCTGCGTGATGGTGCTGGTGGTGGTTTGCTCATCGGCCTGCCCGAGTGAGGCCAGCAGGGCGTCGCGGTACTCGGCGGTGAAGGCGCCGTGGGTGAGCAGGTCGGTGGTGGCGGCGCTGTAGCGGTGGACGACCCGGGGGTCTGTCAGCGCGGTGCCGCCGAGGTGGCGGCTGAACTGGGAACCGAGCAGCATCACTCCACAGGAGGAGGCGACCAGGTAGGCGACCGCGGCCTCCCGGTCGTCGGGTAGGCGCATGACGCCCGTCTCGACGGCCTGGTCGACCATCTCGGTGGAGGTCTCCATCAGGCGGTCGAAGATCCGGTCGGCGGTGGGGCCGCCGGCGCGAAGGCCCGAGACGAGGTAGGCCATCAGCGTCCGGTACTCGGGGTGCTGCTCGATGTAGGTGTCCATGGTGGGCATCGAGCCAAGGGAGAGGAAGGCGGTCTTTTGCGAGAGGGCCTCCATCGCCCAGTTGTCGCAGGCCTCGCGCAGCTTGTCCTTGGACCCGAAGTGGTGCATCACGAGTGGCGCCGAAACCCCTGCCCGCTCGGCGATCTGGCGGATCGTTGTGTGCGGGAAGCCCTGCTCGCCGAAGAGCTCGACGGCAGCGGCACGGATGCGGGCCTCGGTGGTCAGGTCGGCGGGGTTTGAACTCACGTTCAATAGTCTGAACGCCTGTTCAGTCACCGTCAAGGGTGGCGTGGTGTGAATGCCAAGGTCTGTCTGGGCTCACAGGCCCGGGGGCTCGATCGCTGGCTCAGGGTCGGGAACGTCGGCACGGGCGAACAGACGGTTTCCCGCCCCGAGGGCCAGCAGCACGCCGGCGACGGTGATGGCGGCGCCCAGAATGCCCATTGGGGTAGGGACCTCGCCGTTGTAGAACCAGGCGGTGATCGCTCCAACTACCGGGACGAACATCGACCAGGGCGAGACGGTGGCCGCCGAATGCCTGCTCAGCAGCAGGTTCCACAGGCCGTAGCCGACCATGGAGGCGCCATAGGTCACGAAGGCCACGCCCAGCGCCGAGCGCAGGCTCAGGTGCGCCAAGCCGTGGAATCCGGCCATCGGGCCCTCCAGCACCATCGAGCCGAGCAGCAACGGGATAGGTGGCACCAGCGCCGACCAGATCACCAGGGAGAACCCGCTGCGGGGTGGGTGGCGCCGGGTGACGATATTGCCGGCGGCCCACCCGAGCGCGGCCAGCACCGCCAGCGCGAAGGGCAGCACGGGTGCGTGCGCGAGGTACTGCCAGCCGACCACGCCCATCCCGAGGATCCCGACCAGGATGCCGAAGACCTGCACCGTCGACGGGTGCTCGCCGAGTATGAAGGCGGCCAAGCCCACCGTGAACAGGCTCTGCACCTGCAGCACCAGGGAGGCGAGACCGGCGGGTAGTCCGAGGTTCATGGCCGTGTACAGCAACCCGAACTGCACGGCTCCCATGCACAGTCCGGACGCGACGACGGGCTTCCACCCGGCCGCCGGGGGCTTGACGAAGAAGACCGCGGGCAGGGCGACGAGCGTGAACCGGACCGCCGCCATGAACAGCGGGGGCAGCGATTCCATCGCAAGGCTGGCGCAGACGAAGTTCACGCCCCAGATGCAGATCACCAGCGCGGCCAGGCCGACGTCCTTGCGTGGCATGGGTCTCCTCACCTCGGTGTCTTCGCGGGGGGGAGCCCGCGCCGACCACCTTCGCAGAAGTCGACGGCAAGGCCACATGCGTCCCATGGCATCGTCGACATCAGCACACCGTGGGAACCGCCCACCAATGGCACCGAGGCCGAGCACCTGGCCGGGGCCCTGGACCGGCTGCGCCACAAAGGCGGTAGCCGGTGGTGACGCAGGGCGAAACTCAGGCGGCGGGAACCGAACGCTGCTCGGTTTCGCTGCTGTCAGCTTCCTGCGCGGCCAACGGGCACGTCGCCAGCACCGGCAGGCCAGCTGAGGAGGCCGTGAGATTGGTCGACGGTTTGGGATGACGGACCAGCACCCGCACGGGTCGCACCAGCAAGAACCAGCACAGCCCGGCTCCCCAGATCGCCAGCGCACTCGCCACGGCGAACCACACGGCCCGCGCATCCTCGCCGCCAAGCAGCGCGGCCACCGAGGACGACGTCGTCCAGCAGGCAGTCAGGGCGCAGCACAGCACCCCAAGTCCGCCCGGGACGGTGTGTGCCATCGGAACGCCTTTCAGCTGGTGAGGGAGTACCAACAGGCTAGGTGCCACCAGCGCCCCCACCCGTGCGAACAGGGGCAGCCAACAGCCGTCCTTCAGGCTCATCTAGTATTGCGAACTTAGGCGCGGCTACGCATTATGTCCCAGGTATCGGTCGGAAAGGCCACTGGTGCAGGGATCCAGCCCCCACCGCGCGAACACCCCCCTCTGGCGCTAGGAAATCGGGCATCTTCGCTCCTACTCTGTGCTGGTGGCCGCCCCGCTCACTCTCGTCTACTACGCCCACCACCATGGCAGTGGGCACCTGCGCCATGCCCGGCGGCTGGCGTCGCTGGGAGTGGCGCAGGTGGTCGTCGTCGGTGGCCGGGGCGCGGACGTCGAGCTGCCGCCGGACGTCGTCCCGGGTGACGATCACGTGCAACCGTCGAGTTCTCCCTTCCACTGGACCCCCACCACGGCTCAGGTCAGGCGTCGGTTCAGTGCGCTGCAGCAGGTGCTGGACGACGTCGACCCCGACCTGGTGATGGTTGACGTGTCGGTGGAGGCGGCCACCTTCTGCCACCTCGCCGGGTACCCCGTCCTGCACCGCCGGATGCCGGGCGATCGCACCGACCCACCGCACGAGCTGGCGTATTCGCTGTCGGAGCGGCTGTTCGCGTACTACCCGCGCGAGCTCGAGCAACCGGAGTTCGCGTGGGCCGACAAGACCCGCTGGCTGGGCATGCCGGACGACCACCCGCACCTGCCCGACGTGGCGCCGGAACCCGGCGTGGTGACCGTCGTCTCCGGGGCCGGCGGACGAGGGGTTGACCTCGCCCACCTGATGCGAGCCGCCCGACAGACCCCGCACCGGCAGTGGCACGTCCTGGGGCCAACGGGGGACATCGCTGCCCTGGCCGGAGTCGACAACCTGCATCTGCACGGCTGGGTGCCCAACCCGCTCGAGTGGTTGCAACGGGCCGAGGTGGTGGTCTGCGGGGCCGGCCACAACACGATCGCGGCCACCGCGGCCGCCCGTCGGCCCGTCGTCCTTGCGCCGGAGATGCGTCCCCACGACGAACAACTCGTGTTCGCCCGCCAGCTGCACGAGCGCTTGGGCGTCCCGCTGGTGGAGGGCTGGGACGACGCCGACTGGCCGGGTCTGTTGGCCAGCAGCCTCGACGGACGCGTGCTCCCCGATGCCCTGCTGGTGTCCCGGAAGGTCTTCGGACGCCGGGTGCGCGAGCTGTTGGAGGAGGTGGCCAGCCCGCGTCAACCCCTAGAAACGGGCATCGGGAACCAGCGAGTCGGCCAGCTCTTGGGCGGTGGGCTCGCGCAGCAGCTCAAGGTCGTCGTCGCCCCAGGCGACCAGCCCGCGTGAGGCCAGCGCCGCCAGCCAGCCCTCCATCGGCCAAGTGCCCCAGCGCTCACGGAATCGGCGGGCGTTGATGACGATGCTGGACGTGTGTTGCAGCGGTGGCCGGTGCACGGCGTGGGCCTGGTGGAAGACCGGCGCGGATGACAGCCACAGTCCCATGCCCGCGCGCCGGCAGGCGAACGCGAAGTCGGTGTCTTCCCCGCCGTAGCCGCTGTAACCCTCGTCGAATCCGCCCACGGACGCGAAATCGTCCGCCCGCATCGCGAAGCCGAGCGACCAGAACATGTGCCAGGCATCGGTTCGGCCCACCGGCAACCCGGCCCGGGAGTGGTGGGGCAAGGCGACCGACTCGGGGCTCGTGTTCGGCGTCCAGCTCGGGGGCAGGTAGCGCGGCTCGGCCATCACCACCCGCCCCGGTTGGCATTCGTCCGCGAGCCGGGCGATCGTCCCCGGCCCGGGCAGGCAGTCGACGTCCAGGAAGACCAGCACCTCGCCGCGACCGGCGCGGGCGGCGTGGTTGCGGGCCTGCGCCAAAGCCAACCCGTCGGCGGTCAGGTGTTCGGCCCGGACGCGGGGCGGTGCAGCAGCCCAGGGGGCGTCGGGCTGATTGATGAATGTGACCACCGCCTCGTCCCAGCCGGGAACCCGCTGCAGGGCGCGTTGCTGGTGGAGCAGGTGGTCGTCGCGTCGATGGGTGATGACAAGCACCGAAACCGAAGTCATCGTCCCCTCCCTAGGGGCGGTATTGGGGTGGTATCGCGGGGTGGTGGGGCGGTTGGCAGGTAATTCGCTGCCATGCTGCGCACGTGAGGATTGCCGTACTGGGACACATGCATCACCCGATCGCGGAGCCATACCGTGGCGGGCTCGAGGCCCACACGGCGATCGTGTGCGCGCAGCTCGCGTCCCGCGGTCATGACGTCACGCTCTTCTGCAAGGAGGGCAGCACGGTCATGCACCCTCGGGTGCGGGTGGCGGAGATGATGCCTGCATCCTTCGTCTGGAGCCCGGGCAGTTCGCAGGGGGACGACCAAAGGCTCGACCAGGCGACGCTGCGCTCGTGCGAGCAGGCCGCGGGTCACGACGTGGTGTTGAACAACAGCCTGTCCCCGGTGCCGTACTGGGCGCTCCCGGACGCTGCGATGCTGACCGTGCTGCACACGCCGGCGACGCTGGAGCGTGTCCATCGGGTGGTGCAGGTGTCCGATTGGCGTCCCGGAGCCCGGCACCGTTGGGTCAGCGTCTCCGAGTTCAACGCGGCAGGCTGGCGTGAGTGGCTCGACCCGGTGCCGGTGGGCGTCGTGCACAACGGCATCGACCTGTCCAGGTGGACGGCCACCGAGGCGGCTTCGCCGGCCGCGGTGTGGGCCGCGCGCATCACGCCCGAGAAGGGTTTGCACGTCGCCATCGACGCGGCGCGTGCGGCTGGGGTGGGCCTGCGGATCGCTGGTCCGATCAGCGACCAGGGCTACTTCGACGAACAGATCGCGCCCCGGTTGGCGATCGGCGGGGCGGGCGCCTGGCGCATCGAGTACGTCCACCACCTTGACCACGGGCAGCTGCCAGCGCTGCTGGGCGACTCGAGCGTCTTCCTGGCGACACCCCTGTGGGACGAGCCCTTCGGTCTGGCCCCGCTGGAGGCGATGGGGTGCGGGACGCCGGTCGCTGCTCTGCGGGCGGGTGCCATGCCCGAACTGCTGGGGGCCACCGGAGGGGAGCTGGCCGAGGGTCCCGAGGACCTGCCCCGTGCCATCTTGCGCGCGGCGGGAATGTCGCGGGCCCAGGTAAGGCGTCGGGCTGAGGGATTCTCCGTGGACGTGATGGTCGACCGCTACGAGGAGATGCTGCTGGGTCTGTGGCGTCACGAGAGCAATCCGCGGTAGATCCGCTCGTGCTCGGCCGCGACCCAGCGACGTTCCGTCAGGCGGTAGGCGGGGTCAAGCCTTGGGTAGGTCCGCGCGAGGTCGCGGGCATGGTCGGCGACGGCGCGCACTGCCCGAGCCAGGGACTGGGCGTCCAGGCCGTCCCTGCTGTTGGCGTAGGAGAAGACCGGACGCTGTTGGGCGTAGAAGCCGCAGCTGGGGGCGATGACAGCGGTGCCGAGGTCAACGCAGGCCTCCAGCCAGCCGCTGTGGGTGCCCCAACGGTAGGGCAACACGGATGCGTCGAGGCTGGCGAGGTAGGTCCACAGCTCGTCCTCGTCGAAGTAGGGGTGCACCTGCAGGTCGATGACGCCCTGGCTGGCGCGGTTCTCGAGCCAGGCGCCAAGGCCCTCGACGGACTGGTGGCCGCCGCCCGTCATCACCTCGGGGTGGGTGTTCACCTGCACGATGGCCGGTTCGTCGAGCTGGTTGACGCCCTCGACCAGTGCCTCCACGACCTCGCGGGTGGCCATGTTGGGGCGCAGGCTCTTGAGGTGGACGCCGAACCGCAGGGGTCCATCGATTCGTCGCGGCGGGGGAGCCATCAGGGTGTCCAGGCCCAGCACGTGCGGGTGGGGCAGCACGGCGGCATCGCGGTTCCATCGGCGCCGGACCTCTGCTGCGGCGCCAGATGTCAGCGTGACAAGGGCATCGGCGGCGGGGACTAGGACGTCGAGCGCGGCTTCGTGGGCGCTCGGGTCGGTGTGGTGGGGGTTCCCGAGATCGTGGACGGTGTAGACCAGCGGCTTGTTGTTGCGCCGTAGGTCGTCGACGACGCGTTGCAGGTCGTCGGGGGAGAGGGCGTCGAAGCCGAAGTGGACGTGCATGAGGTCGAAGTCGTCCGCGTGTTCGTCGATCCAGCCGGGCTCCAGCATCGCCGGCGGCCACCAGCCTGACTGTTCGGTCCCGTCCCCGCGGCGGGGTCGCGGGTCATCCAGGCGTACGACGCGTCCCTCGTCCGCGGGCAGGGGGCCGATGTGGCGGATGTACACCTGGCTGAAGGGGACGCTGGCGACGCGGATGGGGTCCATCAGACAAGTGTCGCTGCACGGAGGCGGTGGCCGCCACGCCCCGAGGTGTGACCTGCGGCGATGCCCACGGCAACGCGCGTGGACGAATGTCCAACAAGAATTGTGATGGAAAACCCTTCACCTGAACAGTTCCCCAGTGTTTCCATATGGTCAGTTCAGATACCCACCCCCTTCTGGACCGCGCCGCCCGCAACGACCGCGCGTGGCGTGACCCTCCCGGTGCGCTCAAGCGCACCTGACCAGCGCTGCTGGATTCCCCGTCCAGCAGCGCTGGTTTCCATCTGCCTTCCAGGCTCCGAACCACCCCAAGACGGAGGGACCATGAAGTCGGGTCTAGTCTGTACAGGTGACCAAGAGTGCGCCGTCGGGGCCGTCTGACCCTGCCGTCCCCGAGGTTGACCTCGCCACCCGCCGCGCTGGGGAGTCATTGGAGACGAAGGTGGCTGAGGCCCGGGCGGCGGGCCAACGTCCGACCTTCTGGCGCAAGCTGCTGCTGGGGAACGACGCCATCTCGTCCTGGGAGAAGGGCTTGATCGGAGAGCAGCACGTCGGCGATTCCCTGGAGAAGTTGCTCGGCGAGGATTCGCCGTGGACCGTCGTGCACTCCCTGCCGATCGGAGCGCGAGGGGCGGACATCGACCACGTGGTCGTCGGCCCGGGTGGCGTCTTCACGCTCAACACGAAGCGACACCGCGGCGCGAAGGTCTGGGTCAAGGGGGACACCGTTCTGGTCAACGGGCAGCGGCAGCCCTACGTCCGCAACAGCCGACACGAGGCAAACCGGGTGGGCAAGGTGCTGACCCAGGTGTGCGGATTCGACGTCAAGGTACGCGGTGTCGTCGTTCTCGACGACGTTGCCCAGTGGGATGTGAAGGAACAGCCGGACGACGTCCGCGTGGTCAGCCGCCGGATGCTGCGGCTGTGGTTGCGCACCCGCAAGCGAGTCTTCACCGATGAGCAGACGGCCGAGGTGGGCGCGGCAGTTCGACGCGGGTCGACCTGGGGCATCACATGATCCGGGGGCGGTCCCGCTCCGGTGGTGAGCTCTCAGGGACGCAGGGTCTTGACCACCGCGTCCCATGCCGGACGGTGGACGAGGTCCTGGTCGGCCATGCCCTGGAAGTCGAAACCCTCGGTCTGCTTGCGGACCCACTCGGTACGGTCGCTGACGCTCCACACGGTGAAGCCGATGCATGAGCGGTTCACCGCGCACAGCACCGCCAGCTGACGGTAGGTGTCGGCCTGCTGGGTCACCTGCTCCTCGGTCGGGGCGTCGCCCTTCTTCTCCAGCCGGACGTCGACCTCCGTGAGGGCCACCTTCAGCCCCAGGTCGGCGTGGCGCTGCATGTTCTCCGCCGCGCCTGATCCCAGGCTGTCAACCTTTTCGTGTCCCTGGAACCCGACCGCGTTGATCGGTACCTTGCGCTCGACCAGGCGCTTCACCAGCTCGTACTGGCCGGTGCCCTTCGCGTCCGGCACGAGGGTCGAGTAGTCGTTCAGGAACAGGACGGCGTCGGGGTCGGCCGCGTGGGCCCAGATGAAGGCGTCGTCGATGATCGACTCCCCGCAAGCCTTGAGGAAGGGGTCCTCCTCGCGCAGGTTTCCGTTCTCGTCCAGGGGCTCGTTCACGACGTCCCACTCCGGCACCTGCCCCTTGAAGTGCGTGACAACGGTGGTGATGTGGGTCTTGAGGATGTCCTTGGCCGCGTCGCAGGTGGTGGCCTGTTCCTTGACCCAGTCGGGCACCGGGTACCACATCAGGGCGTGGCCGCGGACGCGCATGTCGTTCTGCTTGGCGATGGCCATCATCTCGTCCGCGGACGAGAAGTCGAACTGGCCCCGCTCCGGCTGGAGGATGCCCCACTTCATCTGGTTGTCCGGCGTCAGGGAAGTGAAGGTGCCCTTGACAAGGCCGATCATCTCCGGGTCGCGCAGCTGTTCCTTGGTCATCGCTGCCCCAAGGATGACGCGCTTCGAGACATCCGGGGGGATGGAGACGCTCGGGGACGAGGTCGACTGTGCCCCTGCACAACTGGCCAGCAGGGCCAGGGCAGCGAGGGCCGGCAAGCAGGTGAGGCGGGAATTCATGGCACCCAGCCTGCCAGCCCCCGCATAACGCCGATCAATTCGCAGGGGTGCCCCCCTTGAGCACCGGCACGGGGCCGTTGAGGTTGCTGGCGATGGTTTGAGTGAGGCTCGAAACAGGTGTTCAAGACCGCCGCCACCGAGGAAGTCCCACCCGCGGTCACGGTCATGTACCCCTTCCACGTGATCCGCCTCGCCGGGGCACCAAGCAGTTCCGCTGGCCTGGGTGAAGTAGTCTCCATCGCTCGGCGCGCCTCGGACTGGGTGGATTTCCTGCCAACTACGGCAGTTTCGCCACCCAGTCCGAGCTGGGTTGGTCAAAGTTCCCGGAACAGCGCCCGGGCGGCCAGGTAACGGATGGCAGCGGGTGACACCGCCGGGCCGTTGTGTCGGTGCGCCGTGCTCCCACACCCCAGGGCAAGATCGAGCGGGTGCAACCGAGCTGACCACTGCTTCACCGGCTGGCCGTCGACCGTCCAGCCGATCTCGGTGAGCATGTCGGCCACCACGTCGGGTTGCATGCTCCCGGTGGCCGCGAGAGCAGGAGAACGGCCAGCGTCCAGGCATGCTTGGTGAACTCATCCCGACCTCCCAGCAAGGAGGCTGACGCGCACCTGACCAACTCATCCCGATCCGTGCGCGCCTTCTTGCCTGCGCGGGTGAGCACCAGGCGTCCCTTGTGCTTGCGCAGCAGTCCCGCGTCGATCGCCAATCGTCGGTGCAGCGCGAGTTCCTGGCTGTTGGACTCGCGGTTCCCCTGGCCGTACCAGTTGTCGATGCGGCTGTTTGCGGTGATCTCCAGGCACACCTCCGGCGCCATGAAACCAGCCTGGGTGAGCCGGATCCCGTCCGGATGTGCCAGTTCGATCATGAGCAGCCACGGCTGCAGCAACCACTCAAGTTCCTGGTCCGTGGGCGGTGGTACGGGGTTGGGGGACAGCCCTGCTTGGTCCCAGGCTTGGATGATCCAGTCCCCGAAGTCCTGCAGCCGGTGGTCAGGGAGCAGGGTCGCGATCTCGTCGAGGGACGCCACCGTGACCGGCAGCAGGCCCAGCGCCGAGAGCCGGTCGACCTGTTCCGAGGGGGAGAGGTCCACGAGCTGGATCATCTGGTTCGTGGCCTCGACGGTGAACAGGTCGGGCTGGATGGTGCGTGGCAGCCACTGCGAGTAATGCTGCAGGTCGCCGGTGAGCTTCGTGGGGTCCGGGTTCCGGCGCAACGCTTCCGAGAGTTCGTTCCAGGTGCCGATACCGCCGACGTCCTCCGGTGGGCAGAGTCGTCGTCCAGCCACGCAGGTCATCACCGGGTGATCCGTGTTCGCCACACGGCTCGACTCCAGGACGATCCGGTGTTCCCAGCCATCGCCGAAGTCGTATTCATAGCTGAGCACGTCGCCCTTGGCGCGCAACACCTGGTCAAGGCGCGCTGACTCCTCGGGCGTGCCTTCCTCGCCCTCATCCCGGTCGAACTCGGTGACGAACCAGGGGTCGCGGCCGCGCGCAGTGGGGTGAGGCGTGAAGCGGTGCAAGTGGGAGTCGGTCCATCCCATGGCGGCCTGCAGCAGGTGGTGGAGATGGTCCAGGGTGACGTCGCCCCGAACATCGAGCCGTCGCCAGATCGGCGGCTTGGCCCCCACGAGGTCGATGCGAACGCGCAGCACCTCCGCCGTGTTGGGAGGTGCCGGCAGGGCAATCTCCGTGTTCTCGGCGATCGCGAAGGGAGAGGGGACCGCAGCCCTCATCTCCTGGTTGAAGGCGGCGAAGAGGTCCTGGGGCGCCATGCCATCGTCCAACAACTGCTGGACGATCTGTTGGAACCGCTGCTCGTCAGACTCGGGCATGACCCCAGTCAAACACCTCGGATCCTCGGATTGGGGAAACCACCTACCGACTACGGGAGCCGATCGACCCAGTCGTGGGGATAGGGTCCGAGAATGCTGCAGGCATTGGGAGTCGTGCCCTTCGTCGCCCTGCTCGCGTGCATCGCGGTGCTGCCGCTGGTGCCGCGGGCCGCCGACTGGTGGGGCAAACCGCTGCACCAGCTCGGGGTCTCACTCCTGCTCGGGCTCCCAACTGCGGCCGTGCTGCTGGCAACCGGTGATGCAGCACACGTGGCCAGCACCCTGCACGAGTACGTCGGGTTCATCGCCCTGCTCAGCGCCCTGTTCGTGATCTGCGGCGGCATCCATCTCTCCGGTGACCTGCGCGCCACCCCGCGGAACAACACCGCCTTCCTCGCGCTGGGCGGCGTCCTCGCGTCCGTGATCGGGACCACCGGCGCGTCCATGCTGTTGATCCGTCCGCTGCTGTCGACGAACTCCGAACGGGCCCGGCGCGCCCACACCGTCGTCTTCGCGATCTTCGTGATGGCCAACTGCGGCGGTCTGCTCACCCCCCTCGGCGACCCGCCGCTCTTCCTGGGACTGTTGCGCGGGGTTCCCTTCCTGTGGACGCTCAACCTGTTCGGCCCGTGGCTGTTCGTCAACGGCGTCCTGCTGGTCGCCTACTACCTGATGGACCGGCGGCTGTGGCGCGACGAGGACGCCGCCCACCGGGAATGGGACGAGACCTCGGTCGAGCCCCTGAAGCTGCGCGGACGGCGGCAGTTCCTGCTCCTGGTGGGCGTCGTGCTGACCGTCGCGCTGGTGTCGTCCCCCTTCCGGGAGATCGCGCTGGTCACGCTCGGGGTGATCTCCTGGCTGTGGGGCGAGAAGCAGGTGCGTCACGACGCTGGTTTCGAATGGGACCCGATCCTCGAGGTCGCAGCGATCTTCCTGGGCATCTTCCTCACCATGCCCGCCGCGCTCAAGGTGCTGCACCACGTCGCTCCGTCCCTGCCCCTGAACGAGATCACCTTCTTCGGCTTCACCGGCGGGCTGAGCGCCTTCCTCGACAACGCCCCCACCTACGCCACCTTCTTCGACCTCGCGTCCGCCATGCCGGGTGAGCCGCGCGTCGCCGGCGTCCCGGAGGTGTATCTGGTCGCGATCAGCCTCGGTGCGGTGTGCTGTGGCGCGCTGAGCTACATCGGCAATGGTCCAAACTTCATGATCCGCTCCGTGGCTGAGGCGCAGGGCACCCCGATGCCGAGCTTCGGCGGCTACCTCGTCACGGCGCTGCGCCTGCTCGGGCCGGTGCTGGTCAGCATGGTGCTGATCTTCCTGGTCGGTGCCACCTGGTCCATCGCTGTGGGGGTCGCGGTCGTCGCGGTGCTGTTGGCGCTGGTGTGGCGCCCGATCGGGGTTAGCAGTGCGAGCTGATGAAGGCCTCGACCTCGGCACGGGGATGATAGGACGACTGCGCCCCCAGCGACTGCACCGACACCGCGCTGGTGGCTGTGGCGAATCGAACCGCCTCCTCCAGCGAGCGTCCGCGGGACAGCTCACAGGCCAGGGCGCCGACGAAGGCGTCCCCGGCTCCGGTGGTGTCCACGGCGTTCACCACGTACGCCGGGACCCTCGCCGTGACTCCCGCCCCTGCCAGGACGCAGCCCGCCGCGCCAAGTGTCACCACCACCGACCGTGCGCCCCTTCCCACCAGGCGCTCGGCCAACTCGACCGGGTCGGCGCTCGCCCCAGGCGCGCCCTCACGCCCGGCGACGATGACCGCCTCCGTCTCGTTCACCACCAAGGGGTCGGCCACAGCCAACAGCCCGGGCTCGATCTCGAAGGCAGGCGCGGCATTCAACACCACCCGCACCCCCTTCTCGGCCGCCTTTGTCGCGACATGCTCGACGGTCGCCGGCAGGCACTCAAAGTTGAAGACCAGTACCGCGGCTGCGCCCCAGATGTCGGTGAATCGATCGGCAAAATCGCTGGTCAGCTCCGTATTCGCACCCGGTGACACGACGATCGAGTTCTCCCCCTCGGGTGTGACCTGGATCATCGCCGTCCCCGTCGGGCGCTCCACTCGCGCAACCTGCGAGACGTCCACGCCGGCAGCGCCCATCGATTCCAGCAGCAGGTCACCGTTGCCGTCCTGCCCGACTGCGCCGAGGAAGACCACCGAACCGCCGCTACGCGCCGCGGCCACCGCCTGGTTCGCACCCTTGCCGCCCGGCAACACCGCCAGGTCGCCGCCGAGCACGGTCTCACCCGGCCCGGGCCGGCGGTCCAGCTGCACCACCAGGTCGGTGTTCGCGCTCCCCAGCACCACGATCGAGCTCGCTGCCATCACGTCCCCTTCGGTTGGCCCCATCAACGAGCCAACACAAGCACGCCCGCAGCCCGACCACCCCCAAAAGAGCCCTGACCCCGCCAAAAGAGCCCTGACCCCGCCAAAAGAGCCCTGTCAGCGCAAACCGGTCCCGCAGCAGGACCGAACCGCTCCAAAGAGGTGCCTTTTGGCGGCCACGAGGGGTATGTCCTGCGCTCGACGCCCCTGCGGATCCCCGTCCAGATGGCGGATGGCCCTGTCACCACGTAGGTTCATTGGGTTCATCAATCCCAGGAGGCGCACTGCATGGCCGAGCAAGATCGATCTGAAAACAAGAGGAAGCGGCGTACCGGGGCATCCCGCAGCTCCCGCAACCACAGCTCCATCAACACCCACCGCGGTGGCCGCGGGCTGCTGAGCTCAGCAGCCGGGCTGGCCCGCGTCACCGGCGACGGTCGCGTCGTCGACACCGCCCACCCCGCCCTCGAGCCGCCGCCCGAGGCGATGGAGAGCGACCGCCCCGGTTCGCTCGACAAGGTGGTCTTCTTCATCTCCGCCGCCCTCATGCTGGCCTTCGTTGGCTGGGGCATCGGAGCGCCGACCAGCCTCGGCGCTGCGTCCTCGTCGGGCCTCGACTGGGTCGTCACCAACGCCGGCTGGTTGTTCTCGCTGGCCGCCACGGGCTTCGTGTTCTACGTCTTGTGGCTGGCGATCAGCCCGTACGGACGCATCCCGCTGGGCCGCGACGGTGAGGAACCCGAGTTCAGCACCGTCAGCTGGATCGCCATGATGTTCAGCGCCGGCATGGGCATCGGCCTGATGTTCTACGGCGCGGCCGAGCCGCTGGCCCATTTCGTCACCCCGCCGCCCGGAACCGGTGAGGCAGGCAACGTCAACGCCGTCCAGACGGCCATGGCGACCACCTTGTTCCACTGGGGCCTGCACCCTTGGGCGATCTATGCCGTCGTCGGCGTCGCCATCGCCTACGGCGTCTTCCGCAAGGGCCGTCCGCTGACGATCAGCGCCGTCTTCGAGCCCATCCTCGGCAAGCGCCAGACCTACGGCCCCGCCGGCAAGGTCATCGACATCTTCGCGATCTTTGCGACCCTGTTCGGTTCGGCCACCTCGCTGGGCCTCGGTGCCCTGCAGATCGCGCACGGCGTCGAGATCGTCGGCTGGGCGGGTCATACGGGCAACATCTTCCTGATCCTGCTGATCACGGGCCTGACCATCTGCTTCGTGCTGTCCGCGGTCTCGGGCGTCGGCAAGGGCATCCAGTACCTGTCCAACCTGAACATGGTGCTGGCCCTCGCGCTGGCGCTGTTCGTCTTCGTGCTGGGCCCGACGGTCTTCATCCTGAACCTGATCCCGACCACGCTGGGCACCTACCTGCAGACCCTGATGTCGATGTCGGCCCGTACCGGTGCCTCGGGCGCCGAGGGAGCCAATGACTGGCTGGCCGGCTGGACCATCTTCTACTGGGCCTGGTGGGTCAGCTGGACCCCCTTCGTGGGCATGTTCATCGCCCGCATCTCCAAGGGACGCACCATTCGCCAGTTCGTCTCCGGCGTGCTGCTCATCCCGACGCTCGTCAGCCTGATCTGGTTCTCGATCTTCGGCGGGGCCGCGATCAACGCCGAGAAGGCGGGGGCCGCGCTGAGCAAGGTCGAGAGCGCCGAGGGCACCCTCTTCTCCCTGCTCGACACCATGCCACTGGCCTCGGTCACGTCGGTGCTGGTGATGGTCCTGGTGGGCATCTTCTTCGTCTCCGGAGCCGATGCGGCGTCGATCGTGATGGGGACGTTGAGCGAGAACGGCACCATCGAGCCGACCCGCAAGACGGTCGTCTTCTGGGGCGTCGCAACCGGTGCCGTCGCCGCGATCATGCTGACCGCCGGGGGCGCGGACGCGCTCAGTGGTCTCCAGGCGATCACGATCATCGCTGGCCTGCCGTTCATGGTGATCATGGTGGCGATGGTCGTCGCGCTGACCCGCGACCTGGCGACCGACCCGATGATCGTCCGGGGGCGCTACGCGCAGGCAGCCGTCGAGCAGGCCGTCGTGCACGGCGTGATGACCCACGGCGACGACTTCCACCTCGCCGTCGAGTCCGCCGAGCCCGGTGAGGGCGTCGGTGCGCTGGTCGACACGTCCACCATCCCGGTCGTCACGGACGAGCACCTCGCCGAGCTGGATGCCGAACGGGAGGCCAACGCCGACTAACCTTGCCTCAGGCAGGTTCCGGCAGCCCCAGCAGGGGCCGCAACTGGTCCAGGGCCGCGATCTCGAAGTCTCCCTCGTCATCAACCGGCGCGTCGGGACTCTCGAGGGTCGCGGCCCTGATTCCTGCCGCATGCGCTGCCAGCGCGTCGATCGGACGGTCGCCGACGGCCAGGCACTCGTCCGGGTCGAGTCCGTGCCGGCGCAGCAGTTCGAGGTACATGTCGGGGGCTGGCTTGCGATCAAAGCCGTCCGCTGTGGAGATGAGGTCGTCGACGACCAGTCCCAGCCCGTCCAACAGCGACTGGGCACTGGCGCGGTCGCGGTGGGTGACCAGCAGGTTCAGCCCACCAGCGGCACGGACATCGGCCAGCAACTCCCGAGCTCCCGGCATCACCGGTGCCGGTTCGCGCTCCCAGCGCGCCTTGAGTTCGTCATGTGCCTGTTCGAAGGCGGACGCGTCGATGCCGAACCGGCTCGACAAAGTGGCGATGGCCTCGCCGGTGGAACGGCGCGTCAGCCGGGCCACCTCCAGTGGCGCCACCTCGCGCCCGTGCTCCGTGACCACCCGGACGAAGGATTCGTCGAGCTGCGGATAGGTGTCGACGAGGGTTCCGCCCATGTCCCAGAACAGGTGCTCGTACATGGTGGGCGCCTGGATCATCCGCGGGTGCGGACGTGCGCCGGGGTCGGCACCCCGGGCGCCTCGATGCCGGCCATCACGCCGCACGCGAGGTCGAGACCGGACGCACCGCGCCAGCCGCCAGCGCGTCGGGCCTGGGCCCGGGCAGCGGCCGGGGTGTGCAGCGACAGGACGATCATGTGGATCCGCTCGCTGAACTCACCGTCGATGGCCCACGCGAGGTCGTGGCGCCCCGAGGCGGTCGTCCGATCGAGGCGTTCACGCACCAGCAGCGACAGTTCGTCCGACAGCTGCCGTCGGGCGCTCAGGCCGGCCAGCACGCCGACGACGACCTGGTCACCGACCGGTTTGGTGCCCTCGCCGATGCCGATCAGCTGGTCCAGCACCTCGCGGGTCCCTTGCCTGGAGACCACGGCGGCCGCCAGTTCCAGCGCCAGTCGCCAGGAGTCGAGGGTCTTGGAGATGCCGACCTGGCCTGGCTCTGTGAACACGGCCCGCCAGTGGCCCAGTGCTGCGGGGTCGATCCGAACGACCGGCGGCATCTTCAGGGAGATCCGGGTGGCGGTGGTCAGCTCGGCGACCTTGGCGGGATCGTGCTGCAGGTCGCGGAAATGGGTGGGGGAGACGCAGTACCCGCCCGGCACCAGTCCGCGGGAGGTGTTCGTGACGACCTGGAGCTTGTTGGGGTCTTCGGACTGCCACGCGATCGCCTGGGGGTGCACGTGCACGAGCGCAGCAACATCAGGCATGCGCCAGCTTGTTGCTTCCCTCACGTCATCCCCATCGAAGTTGTTGCATCCATTCTGCCTTGTCCTGGCCAATGTGCGAACCACGAGGGCGGATCCTTCGACATCTGCATGGGTGGCTCGCCTTAGGGTGCACCCACAGGGGCGGGGGTTGGGGTTTGTCAGTGATACCTGATTGTCTGGAGCCAACGCACACCAGGTGCGCCCGAGGAAGGAGAGAACCGTGGACATCGTGTTGTTGTCGGGCCTGTGGCTCGACGGTTCGGCGTGGGACTCAGTGCTGCCCGGTCTTCGGGAGGCGGGCCACGAACCCGTCGCCGTGACCCTTCCCGGTCAGGGCGCCAGCCCCGAGGATGCGACCCTGGACGACCAGCTGAGCGCGGTCGTGCAGGCGGTGGACGCGGCATCGGGGCCCGTGCTCGTGGTCGGCCACTCGGCGGCTTCGACGCTGGCCTGGCTGGCGGCTGATCGTCGACCGGGCAAGGTCGCCAAGGTCGCGCTGGTGGGCGGCATGCCGACCACGGGCGGCGAGGCATATGCCCCCTTCTTCGAGCCCGTGGACGGACACATGCCCTTCCCCGGTTGGGCAACCTTCGCCGGGCCCGACTCCGACGACCTCAGCGAGCAGCAGAAGACGGCGATGGAGGCCGGCGCGCACCCGGTGCCGCACTCCGTGACGCACGCGACGGTGCACTACACCGACCCGGCCCGCAAGAAGGTGCCGGTGGTGCTGGTCTGCCCCGAGTACTCGGTCGAGGACGCGAAGGCGTGGTTCGACGCCGGTGACATTGCCGAACTACAAGGTGTCGACCACCTGGAGTACCTCGACATCGACTCGGGCCATTGGCCGATGTTGAGCTGCCCCGACGAACTGGCTGCGCTCCTGGCCTCCCTGGCGGACTGACCCCGTTCTGGCCGCTGGCCACTAGGTTCGCTGCGTGGAAAAGACTCGCGCCGTCATCTTCGACATGGACGACACCCTGCTGCTCACCCGCGAGGTGAAGTGGAACCACCATCGTCATGTCGCCCGCACCAGCTACGGCATCGAGCTGGACGACGAGACCCTGCGCACGCACTGGGGCAAGCCGTTCGACGAGATGATCGGTCACTACTACCGGCACTCGGCGACCCCGGACGAGATGCGCGCCGCGAATGCGTCCAGCGCGGCGCAATTCCCCAAACAACCCGTCCCCGGGGCCGTGGAGCTTGTCACCCGCTTGCTGGACGAAGGGGCGCAGGTCGGGGTGGTCACGAGCACCCGGACGGAGATGGCGCTGGCCGACCTGACGCGCTGCGGGTTCCCGGTTGAGCGGCTCTTCCTCGTCCAGGGGGCCGACCAGTCACCCGTCCACAAGCCTGACCCGGCGGTGTTCGACAATGCCCGCGCGCTGCTCGCCGACCTCGGCGTGGCCGACGTCACCTACGTCGGGGACGCGTTGATGGACGAGCAGGCGGCCACCGCCGCGGGGCTGGCGTTCGTCGCGATCACCACCGGGCTCTTCGGGGAGGAGGAGTTCCCGTCCGGCACCCGCACCGTGGCCACCATCGACGAACTGGACGCCGAACTGGGCTGAGCGCTGGTGAGGGGCTCAGGACTCCAGCTGCGCCTTGAGGCCGGCGTAGATCTCGTCATTGCTCTCCTCGGCGGAGGCGCGCGTGGCTGGGCCGAGGTCGGCGGAGGTGACCGTGAGTTCGGTGGCATCGCCGATGCTGCGCAGGTCGTAGCTGAGGGTGCCGGGCTCCTCTGCGTCGACCTCGGCGTCCCAGTGGCAGCCGAAGCCCAGGTGCAAACGGTTCGGTGCTTCGCTCTCCAGGACCTCCCCGTCGATCATCAAGAAGCCATCCTCGGTCCGCATCTCGTAGCGGGACCCGGGCTGCCAGTCGGACGTGGCGATGGTGTCGTAGAGCCAGCCTCGCGGCGTGCCCGAGCTGGTCAGCTCGGCCCACACG
>NZ_BAAAKI010000005.1:0-29989 GCF_039527675.1 Luteococcus sanguinis | reverse complement strand
TGCCCGCAACCACGGGCGACAGGACGACTCCCAGAACCACCGGACCTACAAAACGGGGTCAGCCCAACTTCAGCAAGTGGTTGATATTGCCCCGCATCGACTTGCTCGGCGCCGGCTCGAAGCCAGCAGCGCCAGCGCATGCCAAGAGCGTGACAGCGTCCTGTAGGTGTCTCGACGGGTTCACACTCGGGACCTGGTGGGCAGCCCCCTTCAGCGACAGAGCGGATGCGAGGTCTGGGAGGCGGATAACGCTCCCGCCGGGAAGCTCGCACCCAATGGTGCGCTTGAGAGCGGATCCAGATCCGGGAACCTTGACCAGTTCCCGTCCGAGATATCGAGGCGACCAGGACTCCCGATCAGGAACCATCAGGTCGACAGTCTCACCATCGCGCAGAAAGCGATGGAACGGGGCGGTCGCATCGACCGACTCGTGGGGCGTGAAGCCGAGCCCCACCAACGCAGCGGCGTGCGTGGCATAGGTGGAGGTCTGCAACTCCACGACGATGTCGGCATCATCAGTGGGCCGCTGATGCGTGATCCCGGCCAGATGCGCGTGGCAGTGCACCATCAACCCGCCCACCAGCACCCAACCGGCAGGATCCAGCGCCGCGTCGCGAGCTCCGCCAGCAGAGCGAAGGGGTCAGACCGCACGGGCAGCCTCCTCCAATGCCCGCGCGGCCGCTGCCGATTCGCGGGAATCGCCCAGCACATAGGTGTCGACCATCTGGCGGGCCCAGCGGTCGTCACGCACCCGCTCCACGACGACCAGATCCCCATCAGGATCCGCGAGCACTGGCTGTGTCGCCTCAAAACGGCCCAGGTCGTCCACCTGCGCAAACCGCATCCACGACTCCCCCGCCACCATCCCCAAGGACGACGCGGCAACCACGCTCGGACCGATCGGTTGAACGACCACCTCGCCGAGGCCGCGGTACCGCGCCCACGTGCCGACCCAAGCCGATGACGCCATTTGCTGCGCGCTCATGCCTCGCAGTGCTGTCCGGAGCCTGGAGCGTTCGGATGCAGCGATGGAATCCGCTGAGCCACCTGACAACAGGTCAAGGGCGGCCTGCCGGATCCGGGGTGACCACTTGCGGCCCCGGCATGTGGTTCGCAGCCACGCTTGGACAGCCAGATCATCCGTCGTTGATTGACGGCCAATCACCCGGGCCAGACCAAGGCTGCCATCGGTCAGGGCCCGTTGCACTGTACGCGGACTCACGCCCGCTATCCGGGCAGCCTCAGCGACGGTCACTTCCATACACATAACGTCGCATGAGCGACATATTGTGTCAATAAGGAGTCATGGCCGATCGTAACTGGTGGACCCGAAGTCGCCGGCGACCTGCCGCACCTCGACCTGGATCGCCCCACCCAAGCAGCGGCGTGGAGCCTTCCAGATGAGGTCACTGCGGCCAGCTGACCTTGCCAGTCCGGCCGCGTCGAACTCTTGCTGCAACCGCGGACGACGGCGATGGACCTCGCGCAACTCACGAACGACGGCATCGAAATCGTCTCCTTGGCCAGCGGCGACGGCGAACCGCCGGGCGCGAACCAGGAGACTCGCCGCGACACGGTAGTGCCGCGCACCCGTCTCACGAAGCTCATCGTCGGCCAGCCGGACCAAGACAGGCACAGCCTCTTCGGGGTGGGAGGGGCCCCTCGCCTCAGCCAGCTCGCCCCACAAGCCAGCGCCCACCAGGTCCGCGTGCTCGTGGGCCACCTGCCACGCGGTATCCACATCAGCCAGCTGACGCAAAAGGAAGGCCACGGCCTCCCACGGGCGTTCGATGAGGCGCCCAACCACCTGCTGCTGCAGTCCTGGCCATCTGTCGCCCGCCGCTGCGTGCACCTGCGCCGCGGTGCTCTGGTTCGGCCATCGCTCAAACAGCTCCAGGCTGGACGGCAACACCTCGCCGGGGCGGTGTTCTGCAAGCAAGTCCCGCCACAATCTGCCTGCCCGGAGCGCCTGGTGCTCGGGCGGCATCAAGGCCGCCCGCCGGGCCCAGTCAATGGCCCGCTCCACCTCCGTGATCTCAACGAATGCCTCAGCCGTCTCCAGCGCCCACGCCGAAACCGACCCGTCCCTGGCATGAGTGGCGATGATCGCCTCCGCATCACGGTCCAGCACGGCGAGCCGTCGGGCATTGTGCTCCAGCACGAACCTCTCGTGCGAGTAGCCGTCGCGCGCCTGCGCACACCCAGCCAGGTCGGACTCCCGTCGGGCCAGTTCCGCGCGGTAATGCGCGATGCCCGCTTCCCCCAGCACCGGGGCGTAGGCCACCGGATCCAGGGTGAAGAAGTCGCACTCCTCGTCGAACTGGAACTTGATCATCCATGCCACCAGCCGTGCCACCGGCACCTTGGCCGCCGTGGCCGTCACCGGATGCAGCGCGATCAGACGCTGACAGGCATCCCCGATGATCCCGGACGAATCATCGGCACGCATGATGATCCGAAGCGACGACATCAAGGCCCGCTGACACACGTCATGGACCACCGAGGCATCCTCGACGCCCACCGCCCCCTCGAGGATGTCAACCGCCTCGTGCATCCGGGAACCGTGCTCATTGGCCGCCCGATACCGGTGCAGGTCGCCACTCGAGCGGATCAAGGGCAAGACCTCGTCGGCCAGGTCGCTTCGCATGCAGACCATCCTGCCATCGGCGACACTCATAGCAGGGTCACCAGCGATTCGCCCTGCATCACAGAACCAAGAAGCCTCGCTCACACCCATCAATATGCATCCAGACCCCTACAGGGTAGTCTTTTGCATACTGGAGGTGAGATGTGAAGACGACAGGTGTCCCGGCCGCCCTGGCCGCTGCCCCGCTGCGCACAGTGCGCCCCGTGATGTTGCGCGACCTGTATGCGAACCCGGAGAAGGAGCTCCTACGCCTGCAACGCGCCGGACGTGTCGTGCGCATCGCCCCAGGCACCTACACCGTCAAACCCGACGACGTCGACCCTGACATGCCCTGGCGACCCAACCCCGAGGAAGCGGCCATGGCCTACGCCACAGCCCAGTATGGCGACCGCATCCCCGTCCTGTACGGCATCGGCGCCGCCCGCTTCCACCACGCCATCCCCCGCGCCATCGCCACCACAGTCATCGCCGTCCCGCAGCAGCACCGACCCGTCGTCCTCACCGACCAGACACAGGTGACGTTCACCACCACCGACGTCGACGCACTCGACGCCCGGCTCGAGACCGGCCGCCTGGGCGCCTTCCTCGTCACCACCCCCGAACAGACCTTTGTCGACCTGATCGCCCGACCCCAGCTTGGAGGCCTGTCCAACGAAGCCAGCGCAGCCGTCAAGGCCTTGGCCGCGCACGTCGACCCCGAAACTGCGTTGGGTATCGCGAACCCACGAGCGAGAACCCTCGCCCGGGCTGTCGAGGAGGCACTGCCATGACCACCCCAGAACACGACCACACCCCTACTGCTCGGCGCTCCCCCAGAGTGACACGGCAACCAGCCACCGCCGGGTCGCACAAGCTCTCGGACGCGGATGCGCGTCGCCAGATGGAGCACTACGGCGTTCCCCGCGAGTCGATCGAGCACGACTTCGTCATCTCACATGTCCTGGCGGCCATCGCTCCCCTGCGCGACCAGTTCGTCTTCTACGGCGGAACTGCACTCAGTCGCACCATCCTTGATGGCCTGCGTCTCAGCGAAGACATCGACCTACTCTCCATCGGACCCCGCCCAGCCGCGGCCCAGGCACTGGACGGCGCGATCCGCACACGACTGGCCCGAACCTTCGGCCGCATCACGGCAGAACCCTCCCTCACCACGGCGAAGCGAGACACCGACCCCTGCATCTACCGGATCGGGAACACCGCGCTGCGGATCCAGCTCATCGATGGACGCAACTACATCCCACTCCCCCGCTGCACCACCCTGGTCCATCAGCACTACCACGGCCTGCTCGACATCGAGCTCAACACCCTAACCCCAGAAGGATTCGTGGTGGCCAAGACCATGGCCTGGAGTGACACCACCCGCAACGCACCCCGCGACCTCTACGACCTTTGGGCCTTGGCCACCGCCGGACACATCACCGCCGAAGCAGCACGCACCTATCGACGCATCGGCCCGACGGGCGGCTACCCCAAGCCCTGGAACCTCCCCACAGGCGCCCCTTCCCCTGACGAATGGTTCGCCTCCTTGAACCACCAGTGCCAGCCGCAGGTCACTCCCCAAGAAGCCCACGACGTCACCCTCGCAGCCTGGCACCGCGCCGTGACCGTTGCAGAGCAGTCGCCGCTCCAGACGGAGCACTGACCGGCCGGCACGGTCAAGACCCCCACGGCTTGGGTGGGCATGACACGCCCTGACGAACTGAGCGCCGATCGTCCCCTCGTCATCGAACAGCTGCTCCTCGAGGCCGACGAACTCAGCGCCGCCGGCGCATCCCACGACCAGGTCGACGACCTCATCCACGCCGCCCTGGAACTACTCACCGCCCAGACCCCGGCGGTGCGGTGATGGCCCGCCGACCACCCACCGAAACCCAGAAGGCAGAACGAGGCGAACAACTCGAGCACCTGCACGCGCAGATTGCCGACAAGGCCGCCGACCTCACCAGCTCCGAGCAGTGGCAGGCCTGGCTGCGCGTCGCGAGCCGCTTCCACCAGTACAGCTTCAACAACACCATCCTGATCTGGACCCAACGACCCGACGCCACCCTCGTCGCCGGCTACACCACCTGGCAGAAGAGTTTCCACCGCCAGGTCACCCGCGGCGAACACGGCATCCGCATCCTCGCGCCCGTCACCCGCCGCCTCCAAACTCAAGCCCGACGGCACACCCGTCCTCGACGACAAGGGCAAACCCCTCATGGCCACCCAGATTGTCGGGGTCAAACCGGCCAGCGTCTTCGACATCAGCCAAACCACCGGCGACCCCGTCCCCGAACCACCCCGCCCCGCCCTGCTCACCGGCCAAGCACCCGACGGACTCTGGCAAGCCCTCGCCACACTCGTCGGCGACCGGGGCTTCCGCCTCGAGCGGGGCGACTGCCACGGCGCGAACGGCTACACCGACTACACCACCCGAACCGTGAAGATCCGCGACGACGTCGACGACGCCCAGGCCGTCAAAACCTTGGCCCACGAACTCGGCCACGTCCTACTCCACAACCCCACCACCGACGCGACCCCGGTCTGTCCGGGCAGTCGCGAAGTCGAGGCCGAATCCGTCACCTACCTCGTCACCGCCGCCCACGGCCTCGACAGCAGCCAGTACACCTTCACCTACGTCGCCGGCTGGGCCGAACAAGCACTCCCCCACCACCCCGAAGGCACCACCATCGCCGACGTCATCCACACCACCGGCACCCGCGTCCTCAAGACGGCGCACCAAATCCTCGATGCCACCGCTGCACCAGACAGCACACGCTTCGTTGGCCAAGCCCTCGCAGAGACAGTCGCCCGCAACGTCGCGGCAGACCGCACGGCGATGCTGCCCGAACGCGCCGGCTCCCAGGTGGGACTCAGGGACGCGGCGATCTTCAGACCCTCCCACCAGGTTGAGGTGCCCGGGTCATCCCTCGGTCGCGAGTCCTGCAGCTCCACGTCTGTGACAGTGGCGGGCATCTGGGCGCCTTGTGAGCGGACGAGCACATTTCCTGCCGCCCAGACGAACCAGACCCGTGCGGATGGCACCGTCGCGCTCGTCGTCCAACGGAGCGCTTCGTTCGCCCGCAAGCCACAGGCGGTCGCGGAGGTTGGTGGACACCCGCGACAGTGAGTAAGGCTGCGGACTCGCGGTCACCTGGCTTGTGTGGTTGCTGGTGGTGCGCGGCCAGACATGGTCGAGCAGGCACAGGCCCACCGCAGCCAGCAATTGCCCGCTTCAGCGGTCAGTGTTTTTCAGATGTCATGGTCCAAGTCATGCCAGCAGTGTCGTCGGAATGGACAGCTCCGCCAGCGAATGTTCGCTCCGGCAGCGGCAAGAGAGCGCGACAGCCGAAGGCTACGCACCACGCGTCAAGAGAGTGTCTTCTGGCGGGCACACTGGATGCAGTGGGAGCCCGGCGGCGAGGCGTGGCGGAGTTGCCGAGCGGGCGCCTGGTTCGTGGGCGCCGCTGGTCAGCACGCACCACTACTCCCGCCGAGCACGGCCTCTACGCCTTGTGGCACGACCCGAATCCCCATGGCCGTACACCTGGTTGAAATGGCCAGACTTCGGGCTGCCCCTGTCCCGGGAGGCAGCATGGGCTGGAATCGAGCGGGCATGGCGATTGGCGGAGGTCGAGCGGGTGGAGGTGGCCTGCGGTGGCGGACGGGGCCGTACGGGGACTGCTCTGGCTGCTATGGCCATACTGGACGGGCTCGAGGCAGATGCAGCTGTCGCTTGGGTGCGGGATGTGTACGACCCTGGCGCCGTCGAGTCCCCCTGGCAACGCGGGTGGCTACGCCGGCATTGAGAATAGGACCAGGACAATCACCCCACGGTCTGCGGCATGTCCGTGCGATGGTCGATGGTGCGTGCCTAGCCTCTCTAGGATGCTGGCATGGACCCTCGACTGGAAGTGCTGACTCGCCCCAGGGACGGGGCGTCGGCCACAGTCGAGGAGGAGCACGGGGCCACAACGGTCACGCTGTCTTGGGCGGATGGCGCGGAACTGCAGGCGGTACAGTACCGGGAGAACGGTGTCATCCACGCCTATCTCCACGGTTGTGGCATGGGTCACGACTGGGCTTCAGCAGCTCACGTTGAGATCTTTCTGGAGACTCTGGCTTCCCACCCCACGCGCCGTTGGCGCTCTCGCTTCTCCACTCGGGTCGGGTTCGCCGACCACGAATGGTGGCTCGGAAGCCGCTTCGTCCTCCAAGGTCGCCTGCCGGATGCATCGTTCCCGGCATTGCCGGGTGGTGGATCCGCCGCCACGTGGTTCGCCCTCTTCGACGATGGCTGGCTCGTCGCCCATTCCACCGCCGGCGCAGCCATAGCCACGGTGGGAGCCCCCGAAGAGCACTGTTCCGAAGCGCAGGTCTTCAGCTCTGACGGGCGAATCCTTCGCCTGCACGAGGGCTATGACGGCTATGACGGGATCCTCGGTGTCGACTGCCTCCCCCTGGGCGGGGTCACCGAGCTGCTTCGTAGCGCCAAGAACCCCACTCCGACCGGTCTCGACGACGCGGCCCTCATGGCCTGGCACATCGAGAACAGCCGCTCCGCTGTAAGAACCATCTGATTTCGCGGGAAACGGTCGCGCCTTTCCGATCGCGGCATGAGTGCGATACCACATTGGTATCATGGAGTCATGGCAATGACTCTGCGGTTGACCGAGGACGATGAGCGAGTTCTCGCACGTCTGGCACAGGACGAGGGGATCAGCCGTCAGGAGGCCACGATCCGGGCGATTCACGAGGCGGCCGAGCGGCGGGGGCATGAGCGCAAGGTGTCGGGTTCGTCCCGTCGAGCTCGTGCGCGCTATGCCGACGTGCTGGAGCGACTCGGGCAGTGACCGAGTACCTCGACCTGGAGGACCTGCTCGCGCTGGTCGACGACCTGCAGGTTGGTCCATTGCGTGACTTGGGCCTGCTGGACTCGGCGGCCCATCGGCCGCGAACAAGCCTGTGGGGTCGTGAGGCGTACCCGAGTCTGGACGAGAAGGCTGCTGCACTGTTGGAATCGCTGGTCCGCAACCACGCTCTCGTGGATGGGAACAAGCGCCTCGGGTGGCTCGCCACCGTCGTCTTCCTCGACATCAATGGCGCCTGGGTGGAGGCGCCGGATGACGACGCCTACGACTTGGTCATCGCTGTGGCCAGTGGGCGCCTGAGCCTCCCCGAGATTGCCGACGCGCTCGCCCGCTGGCACTAGACCGCCGCGGCAAGAGCGGGCGTCGATCAGTGCTTGCGCAGCTCCATCTCGATGAAGTCGTAGGTGCTGCCGTTGGTGGCCTGCGTGTACGTCCGGATGGTGGCGAAGCCGGCTGCTTCGTAGACCTTTGTGGCCCGCTGGTTGAATGCCGCAACGCTCAGCGTGACCGGTGACTGCGTGAGCCCTTCGGTCTCCAAGAGGGCCAAGGCAGCCTGCAGGAAGCTGAGGCCACGGCCGCCTCCGGTCAGATCGGGGCGGAGGCCGAGGCTGATCTCGCAACGGTCGTCATCGCGTGTGTCTGCTGTGAAGAAGCCCACGAGGTCTTCGTGGTGGCGGACCTGCCAGAACCGGTCGGGCCATTGGGCGGGAGTGACGAACTCCTTGTAGTCCTCCATGTCAGCCGTGGCGTCGTAGAAGTCATAGGGCGCGGGGTACTTCCAGTGGTCAGCGACCACCTGGGCTGCCTCGACGGTCATTGGGGTGAAGGTCAGGCGCTCGCGCCAGTCGTTGCGGTCTGAAGTGTTCGCCATGCGACGAGTTTCGCGGGTCGCCGGGGGCACGGCAACGCAAATCTCGGCGAACCGCAACGTCCGACTTTCGGCGTGACAGCGCTCACACGCACCTGGGCGACGGCGCAGATCTTGAGTGAGGCACATCCGGGACTGCGCGAGCTCTGCCCGCTGGCACCGTCGCCGGCGCCGAAACAGGGCTCATCAGGAGGTAGCTCGACTGCAGGGCCCGGTCAGCACCTCGCACGGTCGCGTTACCCACCGCGGCCAGCTTCGCGAGCACTGGTTCGGGGACTGTCACGTTTGCGCGTCCCTCGAGGCGCTCGAGTTTGAGCCACACCACCTGCAGCTCTGGACCGTTGGGCGGCAGCGCGGCTGCCAGCATTGGGGCAACCAGCTCCGCTGGCGCCTTCAAAGAACCGGGGTGAACGGGCTGGCTGCTGACGACGGCCACATGCCGCGTCAGGCTCAGGGCCGTGACCGCAGCATCCCAGGACCGCGACTCGCCTCGACCAACGGGAACGTCACGGCTGGCGCGCATGAGCCTCGTGGTGGCAGCCATCAGGTCCGGGTCGACCCGCTCCCCCGGCGACATCAGCTTGTCCCACACCCGGTGGTGTTCACCCCACGCCCGCAAGCTCTTGGCCAGCGCCGGCTTGATCGCGTCGCGGTAGTCCACGAGCGCTTCGCTGCTCCGCCTCGCCTGGGCTTGGGAGATCGCGTCCACCGCCCCCAGCACCGAACCCGCGGCCCGGGCCGTCACCAACTGCGTCATCACCGACGGCCGCAGCGCACTGCGATCCACAGCACGCGCCCACTCCATCACCGCCGCGCCGAACTCACTGCCCAGATCGGGACGATGCTGGCCCGGTGCCTGGCCATGCAGGGCCGCATCCAGGCCCAGCTCGACCGCCCGTACCGCCCCCAGCACTTCACCGTCCCCCGCCCTGGCAGACACCCCCGAGGTGGCGTGAGCCGCCAAGTACGCGACATGCACCAGCTCACGCTCCACACCAGGCCCGGGCTGAATCTGACCGATGGCATCCGCCACGGCCACCATCGCCGGCGCCGGAGCCTCTGTCTTCCAGGAACGCGACTGCAGCACGTGGGTCAGCGCCGACGCCGACACCCCCAGAATCGACGCAACACGATCCGCGTCGTGCCTGGCTCGCTGCCTGGCAGCGTCCATGACGTAGGCCAAGCCCATCACCGATGCCGCCACGTCACCGGGATCGTCGATGAGGAGGCGACGGGCCAACCGGTCTGCCTGCAACGGCCTCAGCGCAGACACCGGTACTCCCCGACCAGATCGCACACCAACGCGACCACCGCACTCGTCCCGGCCGGATAGGCGCCAATCGCCACCCGACGCAGCTCCCGCTCAACCTCCTCCAACACCGCCAGGACGCCGACCTGCTCGACCTCCACCGGAACGGGAACCACGTCGGGCTCCAACAACCCGGTGGCGGACCACAGCGCCTCGTTCACCGCCGTGTCCCGCTGGAAGGCCCCCAGCTCCTCCAGATCCCACGTCGCCAACCGGGAACGCTCCGCCGCGGTCATCAACAACCCGACCACGCGCTCCAGGCTCCGCACACCCTCCGCTGCCACCATCACCACCGCTCCTTCCAGCCACGCCCACCACGGGCTGGCTCACTTCCCCCAACACCGCGCCGGGGGACCCGTGCCGATGGCCACAGATGGGGCGACGACGTCCAGTGACGAACTGTCAACGACGGCCGAAAAGTGAGCAAAAATCGACGCCTGAAAACTGAGCAGGTCCGGGCGCCGTCCGACTGAGATCACAGGCCAAAAGCGCCTCCTTGGACAAGGATCACGACGCCCAAGATGATCAGGACGAGTGGGAACAGGATGTGTTCGGACTTCTCGAGGGCCTCGTCGATGCCCGGCCGGGTGGCCACGAACTTCGCAATGGCCACGAGGACTGCGACGAACAGCAGGAAGACTGCGCAGTAGGTCAGGATGCTGGCTGGACTGACACTGAGGAAGACGGGGACGTAGACACCGATGTTGTCCCCGCCATTGGCGAAGGTCACAGCCGCGACGGTCAACGGCGCGACCTTCTTGCGGTCATCGAGCTCGTCATCGTCCTCGCCCTGCCATGCCTCCCATGCGGCGCGAAGCCCCAAGAGCAGGGGGATCAGACCGAAGTAGGGGATGGCGGATTCCGGCAGGGCCAGGCTCGCGCCCCAAGTAGTCAGGAGAGCCGCGCCAAGGATGCCCAGGAATCCCAGGTACTGACCCACGACGATGCGTCGCGTGGTTCCTGCGCGGCCAGCGCCACGAGCGAAGAACAGCGACAACACGATGACGTCGTCGATGTTGGTCGCGACGAACAGGCCGACGGCCTGGATCATGGTGGCCAACATCAGCGGACCTCCTGGCAGGCGCTATCGCTGCAGGCCGGATCGAGACAGGGTGCGGCGTCGTTCACGGCCAGTGTCACCTCGACCAGCGAAGTGAGGGCGTCGCGCAGGTGATGATCGGCGATGTCGTAGCGGACCTTGCGCCCCTGCATCTCGGCCACGACAATGCCGCAGTCACGCAGGCAGGCCAGATGGTTCGACACGTTCGACCGGGTCAGGTCCAGACTCTGGGCGAGTTCGGCGGGATACGAGGGCGCATCCAGCAGGCTCAACAGGATGCGCGCTCTGGTGGGGTCAGCCAGGGCCCGTCCGATGCGGTTCAGGGCGTCAAGACGCGAAGCAATGGTCAGCATGTGCTGAATAGTACAGCAGCAGCTGACGTGTTGATGGGTGAGCCCTGGCGCGAGGTGGGGTGCCCCCCAGCCACGCATCTTCTTCTCTGCCCCTAGACGGTATGGGTGACTCGATCGGGGGTGAGGCTCTGGCAGGCCGGGGCCTCGCCGCGCAACGATTCGTGGGTTGCCGGACAGGGGCGGCCTGTCTGGCCTTTCCGACATACGTGGGAGGCCCCGGTTGTTTACCGAGCGTACGAGTGTTGGCCTGGATGTGCATGCCCGCTCCGTGGTGGCGCATGCGATGGACGTCCAGACCGGCGAGATCTTCAAAGCAAGACTCTGCCCCGACCCGGTCGAAGTGACCGGCTGGATCAAGGCCCTGCCCGGACCAGCGGCGGCGATCTATGAAGCCGGCCCAACCGGCTATGGCCTGGCCAGGACGTTGCTGGCCAGTGACATCAGGACGGTCGTTGCGGCCCCATCCAAACTGCAACGCCCCTCAGGCAGCCGCGTGAAGACCGATGCGATCGACGCCGAACACCTGTCAACGTTGTTGCGGCTGGATGCGTACTCGGCGGTCACGGTCCCCGACGAGCTCACCGAAGCTGCCCGCGATCTGGTCCGCGCCCGCGAGGACTGCCGCAGTGACTTGATGCGTGCCAGGCATCGGTTGTCGAAGCTCCTGCTGCGCCACGGGATCGTCTATTCGGGCGGGCAGACCTGGAGCAACGCGCATGACGCCTGGCTCAAGCGGCAGCGCTTCGACTCGCCCTTGGTTCAGGCCGCGTTCGACGAAGCCTACGACAGTGTTGTCACGATCACGGCGCGCCGTGATCGTCTCGATGAACGCATCGCCGCGATGGCTGCCGACAGTCCGTGGAGCGACACCGTCCGTCGGCTCGGCTGTTTGCGCGGGATCTCCACTCTGACTGGGTTCGGGTTGGCGGTCGAGATCGGCGACTGGACCCGGTTCACCGGCAACTCGATCGGCTCGTTCGTCGGCCTGATCCCCTCGGAGAACTCGTCCGGCCAGTCCCGCTCGCTCGGGCCGATCACCAAGACCGGCAACAGTCACGCGCGCCGACTCCTGGTTGAGGCCGCCTGGCATCACCAGCACCGCTACGTTCCCGGCAAGACGATCCGTGACCGCTGGGACCTCGCGTCCCCGGCCGCCCGGGCCCGCGGTGACCTGGGCAACCGGCGGTTGAACCACCGCTGGAACCAGTTCAAAGCCCGCAAGAAGCGACCCATCGTCGCCAACGCCGCGATCGCCCGCGAACTCGCCGACTGGTGCTGGTCGCTCGCCGTCCTCGAGGACTGAACTCGAGGCCACAAACTTGGCCCGAGGACCGGCAGGCGAAGAGGTGACGCAGCGACCGGACCGACCCGCGATACAACTATGAGCAGCCGCCCTGACCGGCGGCGACGCTCGATCCTAGACACGCGTGACGTTCCGAGCCGAAAGCACCGTCCTGCGGTAACCAACCCGCGAATATCAGACTGACATCGCCGTCGACAGACACGCGAAACCCCTCGTCAAAACCACTTCGGGCCAACACAAGGAGAGGCGCCACCCGGCATCCAGCCCGGCGGCGCCTCATCCTGCCCTCTTGACAGGAACCACACCCATATCAGTTGTTGCGGTCTTTGGTGAGGAGTTCTCGGCGGGCGCGGGTGCGGTAGGACTCGCCTGAGAGGGCGAGGACTTCGGCATGGTGGACGAGGCGGTCGATCATGGCGGCGGCGATGACGTCGTCGGAGAAGGTTTCGCCCCAGCGGCCGAAGGGCAGGTTGCTGGTGACGATGATGGAGCCTTGTTCGTAGCGGGACGCGACGAGTTGGAAGAACAGGTTGGCTGCGTCGGCGTCGAAGGGCAGGTAGCCGACCTCGTCGACGATGACCAGGCGGTACCGCTTGATCTTCTTGAGTTCGGCGTCGAGTTGCCCTGCCTGATGGGCGGTCTGGAGTCGGCTGATCCAGGCGCTGGCGGTGTCGAACAGGACGCTGTGGCCGTTTTGCGCGGCCTTGATCCCCAGGCCGATCGCGAGGTGGGTCTTGCCGATGCCGGGCGGCCCGAGCAGGACCACGTTCTCGGCCTTCGACACGTAGGTGGAGTTGGCGAGGTGGGCGAGCAGGTCGCGGCGTAGGGACGGGAGGTGGTCGTAGTTGAAGTCCTCGAGGGTCTTCATGGCTGGGAAGTGGGCGGTGCGGATCCGCATCATGGTGCCGGCGGCTTCCCGGTCGGCGGCTTGGCGTTCGAGGACGGCGGCGAGGTATTGCTCGTGGGACCAGCCCAGGTCGCGGGCCTGGTCGGCGATCTCGGACCAGGTCTTGGCGATGGTGGGCATCTTGAGCACGCGGGTGAGGAAGGCGAGCTGGGAGGCGATCCGTTCCCCGTCCTGACTGGTAGACGCTGTGAAGCCCGTGGTGGTGGTGGGCTGGGTGTTCGGGGCGGTGGTCTTGCTGGTCATGAGGCTCCTTGGTGGGTGTGGAAGTCGACGCCGAACAGGGCGTCGTAGTCGGGCAGGGCGCGGATCGCGACGACGTGTCCGTCGTCGTGGGCGCGGGTGGTCGGGGTGTGGCGGGCGCGCTGGTTGTAGGCGTGGCGCAGGTCGTGGGCGATGCGCTGGTGGGCGGGGTCGGTGATCGTCTGGCCCGTCGCCCAGCAGCGGGTGTGGAGCCCGACCAGGGCGTCGTCACACAGGATCCGGACCTGGTCGTCGGTGGTGGTCGCGGTCACGAACCGGCCGATCGCGCGCGGGTCCGCGGAGTAGTCGTTGCCGTCGACACGGATGTAGTAGTCGCGGGCGAGGCGGACTCGGTGGTGCAGACCCACGACGGGCGGCAAGGGTGGCAGGTCGAGCATCGCGGCCCGATCCGTGGTCCAGCGTTCGGTGGGGCTGGCCCCGAGGGCGCGGATACGGCGCTGGTTGGCGTGGGTGGCCAGCCAGTCGGTGACCTGGGTGTTGAAGTCGGCGGGGCTGGTGAAGACCCGGCCGGGCAGGAAGGACGTTTCGAGGTAGCCGTTGCGGCGTTCGACCAGGCCCTTGAACTCCGGGTCGCGGGGCGGGGCGAGGTGGAGGCGGACACCCAGTGTGCCGGTGAACGCGGCGGCCTCGGCCGAGGGTTTGCCGGTGCCGCCGATCGCGGCTTCCCGATCCCACACCAGCGTTCGCGGGACGCGCCCCCACTGGGTAAGGATGTGCCACATGCCGGCCAGGATGTCGCCGGCCTTGCGGGAACAGATCATCACCGCGCTGGTGTGGCGGGAGTAGCCGCAGGTCATGGTCAGCACCGGCAGGATCCGTTCGGTGCCGTGGCCGACGGGGATGGGTGTGGCGGGGAACCACAGGTCGCACTGGGCGAGTTCGCCGGGCTGGTAGGTGATCCGGTCGGTGGGGTCTGGTGGCTGGAAGTACGGGCGCAGGATGCGGATGCGGTCCTTGAGGATGGTCATGGAGTGGCGCCAGCCGATGCGTTCGGCGATCACGGTCGCGGGCATCGTCGGGTACTGCGCGAGGAGTTGGCGGATCTGTGTCTCGAACGGGTCGACCAGCGACCCGGACGGTGGGCGGTGGTACTGGGGTGGCCGGTCGGACTTGAGCGCGGCGGCGACGGTGTTGCGGGAGATGCCCAGATGGCGGGCGATGGCGGCCTTCGAGAGGCCCTCAGCACGGTGCAGCCGACGGATCTCGGCCCAGTCCTCCACAGTGATCACCCCTGACAGGTTCCTCCGGGCTGCTCAGTTTTCGCCCGTCGTTTCCTGCATAGGTTTCACCCGTCGTCGACACGAACACCGGCGCTGCACGGCTGCAAAGGAAGCGACACCGACCTCCTCGATGAATCCGATCTGAGGGGTGAGCAGAACCCTGGCCCTCACCTGACTGACAGCACGGCAACGCCAGCTGGATTCTTCACGAAAATCACTGGCCCCCTTCAGCCCATGCGTGGAATCGTGACCCTGTGACCCCGGACTTGGCCGGCACCGCGAACCGCACTCCTGACATCGACGTGGTGAGGCAGCTGGTGCGCGAACAAGCGCCCCAGCTGGAGCGGTTGCCCATCAGCCCCAGCCTGGATGCGGGGAGCAGCAACTGGGTCTTCCGGCTCGGCGACGACCTGGCAGTCCGCCTACCTCGCACCGACGACTATGTCGAAGCCATCGAGAACGAAGAGCTGTGGTTGCCGCGAGTCACTCCAGCCACCAGCGCGCCGACGCCGGAGCTCATCGTGTTCGGGAAGCCATCGGCCACGTTCAAACGTCCGTGGGCAATCGTGTCCTGGATCAGCGGCAATCGCCTCGGGGGACTGGGGCCCGCCGAGCAACACGTCCTGGCGCAGGACCTCGGAGCCTTCCTGCAGCAGCTCCATCGCGTGGATGTCGCCGGCACGCCCACCGGAGCCGAACGGTGGGGTTATCGCTGCGGTGAACCGGTCACAGATCAGAGCGATGCCTGGGCCGACGAGGCCGCCGACGCGCTCGCGGATCTCTTCGACCCCGCCGCCGTGCGCGAAGCCTGGCGCCGAGTCCACAATGTTCCCCCGGCCACCACCACGCCGTGCTTGGTACACACCGACCTATCCTCCGAAAATATCCTTGTCCACGCCGACGGACACCTGGCCGGAGTGATCGACTTCGGATCATGTGGCATCGGCGACCCCGCCATCGACCTCCTCTACGCCTGGAGCTTCCTGGACCCTCCAGCACGCCGAACATTGCGCGAGGCCGCAGGCGCTGACGAAACCACATGGCTCAGAGCCCGCGCCCACGCCTTCACCGGCCCCGGCCTGCTCACCCTGCACGGTTACCGCACCACCATGCCCGAACGAACAGCCCGCCTCACCAGACTCGTGCGAGCCATCGCCGCCGAAGTCGACGTCGACCTCGACCGACACTGAGCACGCGTTGCCTCGCAGATCCCCTCAGTGACTCATTCGGTATGCGGTTCGTCACTGTCGTGAACTCACTCGCCCGACGTTCCGCCAGTCGCATCTTGATGTGGATCAAGACGCCGCAGCCGGCCGACCTCACGGACGCTGAGCCCGCCAGCGCACCACTCAGCCACCTGCGTCGCGGTCAACCCGTGGACGGTCACCATCTCCTCGATCAGCGCACCGGCGCGCGCCTCCGCGTCGGCCAGCGCCTTGGCTCCGGTGCGCAGCTCCACCTGGACACGCACGGCCAGATCGGTCAACGCCGATTCCCGTTCGCGCTGCTGCTGCAACCGCGCCACCCGAGCCTCATGAATCGCTCGCCTCGCAGCCACCCGTTCCTGCTGACGTCCCATTGACTTCGCCCCTTCCGAGCCACCCTGACGAAGACCCAAGCGAACGCGACGCCCCCGGTGCTCACCAGCCGCCAGGACGAACCTCCGGGGAAACACGAGCCCATCAAGCGCCACACACCTCTTGCACTCAGGGCCAGGAAGTGCCGTTCGGGGAGGCCCTCCAGCCGGAGGTTGACGCCGCTTTCGAACTCGAGGTTGGGGCCTTTGTCGCCTAACCGAGGTCTTGGTTGTCCCGATGTCCCGGACGGCACTGGCGGATGGGGTGACGCGAGCCAACGTCCGTGACTCGGCGCGATCTGCCTTCGTTCGTGATACTCGGCACCACGCCCCGACCCCTGGGTTGGGCAGTCGTGACCATGTCGCTGCACAAGCTGTCGGCCGGGTCTGGGTATGACTACCTGACCCGGCAGGTTGCTGTGCAGGATTCGACGGAGAAGGGCCACCAAGGCCTGACGACCTACTACTCCGAGCAAGGCGAAACCCCCGGCACTTGGGTGGGCAGGGGCTGCGCGGCGATCAGTGACGACTTCGCCGGGTCGCAGGTGACTGCTGAGCAGATGCAGTTCTTGTTCGGGGCCGGGCAGCACCCGCTGGGGCACGAGCGGGCCGCCGGGCTGGGTGCGGATGCGTCGGAGCGTGAGCTGTTGGCGGCCTATCGGTTGGGGGCATCGTTCAAGTTGCCATCGGAGGTGTCGAACTTCCGTGTCGAGGTGGCGCGTCGGGTGGCGGAGTGGAACGTCAGCCGTGGTCTGGAGGCGGATGCTCGGGTTCCGGGTGAGGTGCGGGCCGGGATCCGCAGCCAGGTGGCGGCGGAGTTCTTCGTCCGGGAGATGGGCCGCCCGCACACCGATGCTCGGGAGCTGGCGGGTGCGGTGGCGCGGTACTCGCGGCCAGGGCGTTCGGTGGTGTCCGGTTTCGACCTGACCTTCTCGCCGCCGAAGAGCGTGTCGACGTTGTGGGCGATCGCCGACTTGCCGACCGCGGCGATGGTCGAACGCGCCCACCACGACGCGGTGGCGGAGGCGCTGCGGTTCGTCGAGGAGCATCTGCTCTACACGCGCGAAGGGGCGAAGGGGGTGCGGCAGGTCGACGTCGACGGTCTGGTCGGGGCGGCGTTCACCCACCGTGACTCCCGCGCCGGCGATCCTGACCTGCACACGCATGTCGCGGTGGCGAACAAGGTCCGTGCCACGGGCTCGGGCAAGTGGCTGGCGATCGACGCCCGGCTCCTCTACCAAGGCGTCGTCGCGGCCTCCGAGACCTACAACACCGCCCTCTACAAGCGCCTCGAAGCGCACGGGCTGCGGTTCGAGGACCGCGCCATGGGCGCAGGCAAGCGTCCGGTGCGTGAGGTGGTCGGCGTGCCGGCCGAACTCAACGAGCGGTGGTCGTCGCGGCGTCGAGCCATCGAACAGCGACGCGGTGAACTCGCGTCCTCGTTCCAGGACGACCATGGACGTCCGCCGACTGTCGTAGAGGGCTACGACCTGGCGCAGCGCGCCACGCTCGAGACCCGCGACGCCAAACACGCTCCCCGCACCATCGCCGAGCAACGCGCCGCGTGGCGGGCCGAGGCCATCGACATCCTCGGCAGCCCGCAGGCGATCAACACGGTCGTCGATGCCGCCCTGCACCCCATCCAAACGCAGGACTTGCCGGTGGCCGACAGTGGCTGGTTCGACGCCGCCACCGCACATGTCGTGGCGGCGATGGAACGACGTGGCGCGACGTGGCGACGCACCGATGTCAGGGCCGAGGCCCAACGACAGGTGCGACTGACCGCCACCCCCACCGGCAAGGTCGATGCCGCCGTCGACCTGCTCACGACCATGGCCCTCGAAGCATCCGTCCCATTGGAGAAGCCCACCTTCGGGATCACCGAACCCGCACCGCTGCGCCGGGTGGACGGGTCGAGCGTGTACACCGTCGCCGGATCGACCCTGTTCACCTCCCACCGCATCCTGCACGCCGAACGAGACATCCTTGCCCTTGCCGGCACAGACGGCGGGACGTCTATTGCGCAGCCGGTGCTGGAGGCATTGTTGGCGGTGTCAGCCGCCGAGCGGGGTTTCGCCCTCAACGCGGGCCAGGCGGCGCTGGTGGAGCAGCTGGCCACGTCGGGGCGTCTGGTGCAGCTCGCGATCGCGCCGGCCGGGTCGGGCAAGACCACCGCCATGCACGCCCTTGCCGCGGCGTGGGAGGCCTCCGGCCACTCCGTCGTCGGCCTCGCCCCCTCCGCCGCAGCCGCGTCCCAACTGTCCACCGCGACCGGTTTGGAGGCCGACACCCTCGCCAAACTCGCCTGGGGCATCACCCACGACCAACTCCCCCACTGGGCCCAGACCATCACCAGCGGGTCGATGGTCATAATCGACGAGGCAGGCATGGCCGACACCCTCACCCTGGCCACCGTCACCGGCTGGGCCACCAGCCGCGGCGCCGTCGTCCGGCTGATCGGGGACGACCAACAGCTCGCCGCCATCGGCTCCGGCGGCCTGCTGCGCGACATCCAAACACGACACGGCGCCGCCACCCTCGACGAACTGATGCGCTTCACCGACCCCGCCGAAGCCGCCGCCTCCCTCGCCCTCCGCCAGGGCGACACGGCCGCGATCGGCTTCTACCTCGACAACGACCGCGTCCACGTCGGCGACCTGGCCACCATCACCGACAACGCCTTCACCGCCTGGACCCACGACAAGGCCGCCGGCCGCGACGCGATCATGCTCGCCCCTACTCGCGACCTGGTCGCCGAACTCAACCACCGCGCCCAGACCCACCACCTCGGCCCCCACGCCACCGGCCCCAGCGCGGCGCTGGCTGACGGCAACCACGCCCGGATCGGCGACACCGTCATCACCCGCCGCAACGACCGCCGCCTACGCACCAGCCGCACCGACTGGGTCAAGAACGGCGACCGCTGGCACGTCACCGCCATCGGCCCCGACGGATCCCTCGCCGTGCAGCACCACCAATCCCGACGCCACGTCACCGTCCCCGCCGACTACGTCACCGCCGCCGTCGAACTCGGCTACGCCACCACCATCCACGCCGCCCAAGGCATCTCCGCCGACGTCACCCACGGCATCGCCACCCCCGAGCAGTCACGCCAGCAGCTCTACACCATGCTCACCCGCGGACGCCACGCCAACCACCTGTGGCTGCAAACCACCGGAGACGGCGACCCAGCGCTGCTCACCCAACCCGACGCCACCACACCGCCCACACCCACCGACCTGCTCGAACAGATCCTCACCCGCGACGACGCCGCACGCTCGGCCACCACCCAGCACGCCGACCACCACCACCCCGCCCGACTGCTCGCCGACGCCGTCGCCGCTTATGCCGACGGCATCACCACCGCAGCCGAACACCTCCTCGGCCCCCACGCCATCGCCACCATCGAGGACCACGCCGAAACCCTCGAACCCGGCATCACCGACGAACCCGCCTGGCCCGCCCTGCGCAACCACCTCATCCTCATCGCCAGCAACGGCACCAACCCCCTCACCGCACTCACCGCAGCCCACGCCCAACACACCCTCGACGACGCCCGCGACAAGGCCGCCACCCTCGCTTGGCGCCTCGATGTCCGACATCCCCTCACTTCGGGGCCCCTGCCATGGCTGCCCGGCATCCCTACCCGCATCCACGACGATCCCGCGTGGGGCACCTGGGCGCAGCAACGCGCCGACCTCGTCACCACCCTCGCCGGCCAGGTCGCACGTCTGCCGTTCCCGGACGCGTCGTGGGCTGCCCTGCCCTGCACCGACGACACCCGCCGCCAGCTCGCGATCTGGCGCGACGCCAACAACGTCCCCGACACCGACCCACGCCCCACCGGACCACGCCAGACCACCCGCCAAGCCGCCCAATACCAACGCGCCCTCGACCAATCCATCGACCAAAACGACCCCGCACTCGAACGCTGGAAGCCCATCCTCGAAGCCATCGGAGAACGACTAACCCAAGACCCCGCCCTGACCCGACTCGCCCACCGACTCGACGACCTCCACGCCACCGGCCACGACGTCCACGGCACCCTCGCCGACACCATCACCACCAAACCCCTACCCGACGACCATCCCGCCGCAGCCCTGCTCTGGCGCCTCACCCGCACCACCACACCCGAACCCACCCCGGACACCGCACCGACGGCCGAGCAGGCGGCGGTGGAACTCCCGAGCCCGGACGACCCCGCCACCCGACTGGCGCTGCTAGGCATGATCCGCGACGCCACCGGACCCACCCCGCCCAGCGACGCCATGCTGCGCCACCAACTCGACCGCGCCGACGCCCTGGCCGACTCCCCCGTCCCCGCCGAGCGGCTCCACCAAGTCAACCAACTCGCCCAGGACTACTACGCCAGCCAGCTCCAGGGATCATGGGCCCAGCCCTACCTCGCCGAACGCCTCGGCGTCGACCTCACCAGTCACCCCACGATCCAACCCGGACACGCCCCCGCCGGCTGGACCAACCTCGCCGACCACCTACGCCGCCACGGCGTCACCGACCTCGAAATGCTCACCGCCGGACTCGTCAAACCTGCCTCCACCGGCAACCTCATAGACCGCTTCCGCGACCGCCTCACCCTGCCCATCACCGATGCGGACGGGCGCATCCTCGGCTTCGTCGCCCGGGCCAACCCGACCCTGCCCGCCGACAAGGCCGGGCCCAAGTACCTCAACACCCCGACGACCCCGATCTACAGCAAGGGCGACCAGTTCTACGGCCACCCCACCGCCAACAGCACCCCGGTCATCGTCGAAGGCCCCCTCGACGCCGTCGCCGTCACCTTGGCCACTGCCGGCCGCTACACCGGCCTCGCGCCCCTGGGTACTTCCCTCACCGACCAGCAAGCAGCACTCCTGGCCGACCAGGAGCGCGTGGTTCTGGCCACCGACAACGACGCCGCTGGAAACACCGCCGCCGTCAAGGATCACTTCAAACTCGCCGTCCACCGCACCAACAGCCTGCGCGCCGATCTCCCGGACGGCAGCGACCCCGCCGAGCTGCTCATCACCCACGGCCCAGAAGCGCTCACCCGATGCCTCGACGACGCGACCTCCATCACCGACCGGATCGTCAGCTCCGCGAGCGACGATGCCGCTATCGACCGAGCGCTCACCGCCATCGCAGCCGCCCACCCCGGCACCTGGCAGCAGGGCCTGGAGCGACTCAGCCAGCAGACGAGGACTTCCGAAGGGCAGCTCGAAGCGCGACTCGTCACCCACGTCGCACGATGGAACGATGACCGCCGAGAGGCGGCCGCAGACGCCACGACACGGCAGAACGGACACATCGAACGGCCGGTCATCCGCCAGGGCCGAAAGCATGTCGACGTAGTTCCGGAAGGCCGGACCGCATCTCCCCGTCGCTGACGCCATCAGATGTGCATGACATCGATCATCCGCCGATGTGCGGACCTTCCTTGCGACTGCGCCACCGGAGGTCTCCGCAAGCGGGTGTTGCGTTCGAGCGCGCTCGAAGCCGTAGCGTCACCGACATGAACACCGAGCTGGAACAGGCCCTCCGCCTCGCCACCGACCCACCCGGCGGGATCTCGGTCGAGGCACTGGAAGATCTGCTTCGAGATGACCCCACGACGTGGTGGGACATCACCAAAGCAGCCGACCACCTGGACGTCACCGCCCACACACTGCGCTACTACGAACGCATTGGCATGGTCGCCGTCGCCAGGGACGACGTCGGACACCGCCGCTACGACTCACCCGCCATCCGCCGGCTGGTGTTCATCACTCGCATGCGCACCGCAGGGATGCCGATCGCCGACCTCAAGGAGTACCTGAACCTGGTCGACGCGGGACCACAGACCATCCCCCAACGACTCGACCTCATGCTCGAACACCGCGACACCCTGCGCCGACAGATCGGCCAACTCCAACTGGCCCTCGCAGCGACCGAGTACAAGATCGCCACCTACCAGGAAGGCCCGACAACATGACCACCCTCGGCACCCTCACCACATCCCCGATCGGGTTCGGCTGCATGGCCCTGAGCCACATCTACGGCGGCACCACCGACGCCCAGGCCCGCCGAACCCTCGACGAGTCGATCGACGCGGGCATCACCTTCCTGGACACGGCCGACGTCTACGGGGCGCCCCGTGCTGGCAGCAGCGGCCCAGCCGGGACGAACGAGGAGATGCTCGCACCCCTGCTCGCCCGCCGCCGCGACGACGTGCAGTTGGGCACGAAGTTCGGCATCACAGGCATCACCCTTGGTGAGGACCACCGAGGGCAGAAGTCCACCGACGGACGTCCCGAGCACGTGTCCCAGGCCTGCGACGCGTCGCTGCGCCGCCTCGGCGTCGAGACCATCGACCTGTACTACCTGCACCGCACCGACCCCGACATCCCCATCGAGGAGACCGTGGGCGCCATGGCCCAGCTCGTCACCCAGGGCAAGGTACGTCACCTCGGCCTGTCAGAGGTCACCGCGGAAGAACTGCGTCGAGCCCACGCGACGGCCGCGATCACGGCCGTCCAGTCCGAATGGAGCCTGTGGTCGCGTGACGTCGAGGCTCACGTGGTCCCGGCCTGCGCGGAACTCGGGATCGGATTCGTGCCCTACAGCCCCTTGGGACGAGGCTTCCTCACCGGCACCCTCACCCCCGAGCAGATCGCGACCGACCTCCGCGGCCGCACGGAGCGCATGGGGGCCGGGTGGGATGCCAACCAGCAGGCGCTCGCGAGCGTCAGCCGCGTTGCCGCCGAGGTCGGAGCCACCAACGCACAGATCTCCCTGGCGTGGCTGCTGCAGAAGGCCGAGCAGTTCCGAGTCGCCTGCGTCCCGATCCCAGGTTCACGCACGGCATCCCGCATGATCGAGAACCTCGGCAGCGCAGACATCGACCTCACGCCGCCCCAGATGGACCTCCTGGACCACATCGCACGCACCGTGCACGGTGATCGCAACATCTCAGACGATCCCCGCTGGATCAGCTCCGGACGGGAGCAGTGACGCGCCAACATCCGCTTCTGCCGCTGTCGTCGCGTAGCGTCAGACTAGGCCGCATTACGAGGTGATGATTGTCTCCTCACATGAAACTTTCATAGACATAGAAGAGGTCGGTAGCGGGATCGTAGACGCCCAGTACGAACTCGTTGTCAGTCCAGCCGTTTGGCATGAGGGCGTGGGCTTTGCGCAACGAGCGAGTGTCGGGGTCCAGCGGATGGGCCGGTCGCAACTGGGCATTGGCTTGGGTTACCAGACCGCGCTCCTCGGCTGTAAGTGGCTTGGTGGACATCGCGGTGACGTCCAGAAAGGTGCCCTCGGTAGTGGTGTGCAGAGTAGGAGCGAAGACCTTGATCCGGTAGCCGTCGCCATGAAAGCTGGGCTCGGAACGCTGTTCAATGGGGGTCAACGACCGAGGCATCCTCACGCCCCAGTTCGATTCCAACTCACCGATCGGTGCGGATTGGCGCCATTGGATCACGATGTACCGGCCCCCTACGGCCACGGCCAGCAGGCTTAGCAGTGCGAGAAGGCCGACGACGCTGCGTTTCCGAGCACTCATGGGCACTGAGTGTAAGCAGCGGCTGGGTCGACGAGGTGGGCGAGCACTTCACACCCTTGACCAGCACGGCACTTCTCAGACGCGGCAAGGATGTCACTGTCATGCCGCAGGTCGCATGTGCGGGCTGGACATCGACCGAGTGGATAGCTCGCCAGGCAACCCGTCTCCCACGCATTGACCATGCACTCCGTCGGAGTCCCCGACGGGTGGGAGACGCTCAACCTGTGGCAGTGACGACCCCTTCCGAAGTCCTTCTCAGTAACGGTCTATTACTCACGATTAATTTGTTAATCACCAGTAATAGACCACCTCCGGAGAGGGCGTCCACAACCCGCTGGACACGGCATGAGCGGGCGAGCGTAGCCGCCCTCGATGCGGCATGCGCGGGCACCAAGGTCAGGGGGCGGCGATGGCGGCGAGGCGTTGTAGTTCCGCGAGATGTGCTGCAAGGGCTGTGCGTCCTGACGATGTGAGTGTCACCCAGGTGCGTTGACGGCCGTGACCTGGTCGCTTGTCGAGGGTGACATAGTCTGCTTCGCTCAACACCTTGAGCTGTTTGGACAAGACAGAGTCCGCAACGTCCAGGTCGTCGCGAATGGCCTGGAACTCCATCGTGTCGACGGCGGCGAGCATCACCGCGATACGCAGCCGGTGGGGTGCGTGAATCACCTCGTCGAAAGCCGGCTCGACACGGGCCATTACTTCCTCCCCATGACCGTGGAGCCCGTGCGGAGCTCCTCGCGCAGGCGAGGCTCCATGATCCGTCCCACGGCAAGGGTCACCGCCAAGCCTAGCAATCCGAGAGGAGCGCCCCACCATGCGGGCCGACCGGTGAGCTGCACCCATACAGCTGCAGCCAGCAACGCCAGCAACGCCATCCCGTACCCGAGCCACACCCTGCGGGAGCGACGGCCAGCAGACCCGTACGTCACCCACAGTCCAGTCGCTTCCCGGTACCTGCTGATGAGCAGACCAGACGTCACCGCGAGGAGAATCACGCCGAGTGCAGCCAGTGGCCCTCCCGCGGCTTCTCCCGCGATGCACACTGCGACGGCAGCGCCCAGAGCGGGGTAGTAATACGCGGGCGCGGAAGCACGTGCGGCGACCTGCTCACGGGCCAGCCGCGCATCATCCAACGCGGCGGCGGGGTCGTACGAATCGTTGTTTTCCATGACGGAAACAGTACCCATGTCTTTCCGATTCCGCAACGGAAAGACAGCAGTGTCTCGATAGGAGTCCTGAACCTGCGCTCTGGGCATGCTCACCTGGGCCAGAGCATGGAGAGCGGTGGGCGGTGCAGCACGAGACTAAGCGTGTATGCGGACCCAAACCCCGGACCGCGTAGCGTCCGACTCTGCCGCTGAGCTCGTGGGGTCAGTGATCGACCACGGGGGCTGCGGCGAGCAACCGGGCGGCCGCAGTGAGTTCGCGCTCGTAACCCCGCCTGTCAAAGATCAGTTCCGGGGAACTGTCGTAGTAGTCTGCATCCCCATCGCCGGACTCCCACGCGAAGTCGGACCACATCACCTCGGTTGGCCGGACACTGAGTCGGGCAGTCAGTGCACCGCATGCCAGGTCCCCACATTCGGCACACGACATCAGGACGACTCGACCAGGGCCGACATCGCGATCAGGGACTCGACCCAAGAGGGTGTCCAGCCGGTCGGTGATGACAGGTATCGGCCAAGCCAGCGTGAAGGGTGACACCATGTCACCGGTCTCGGGGAAGAGGTCGGTGAAGTTCCGACCATCGACCACAAATCCCAGGTACTGGTGATCGGGGGCGCTGTCCGGGCTCCCGCCTGGCATGAGTAGTTGGCACGGAGCCACCGTCAACTGGTTCCATCGATCGTCCATATCGACACACTAGGACTGCGTCGTTGACCGAAGCGGAGACATCCGCATCTGCCGCTGTGACCGCGGACCGCGTAGCGTCCGACTCTGACGCGATCAGCGGGGATCGGTGTCCAGGATTGCGTATACATAGGAGTCGAGCCACCGTCCTGAACGATGCAGGGAATCGGTGCGGAAGTGGGCCTCGCGGCGCATGCCGATCTTCTCCATGATGCGCGCTGAGGCGGCGTTGTCGGCGAAGCAGTAGGCCGTCACCCGACGAGCTCCCGAGGCGAACGAGATGTCCAGCAGGGCCCTGGCGAACTCGGTGCCGATCCCTTGGCCCTGATGGCCCGGTGCCACGACCCACCCGATCTCAACCTGTGCGCCGTCGACCTGGTCGGCAACCTCGGACTGCGCCCATGCCTGTTCCGGTGCGATCTTGCCCGTCGCCACGATCGTGCCGGCCATCTCGGCAACGTAGTTGCTGTCGAGCCCGGCGACCCACCGTTCCTTGTTCTGCTCTGGCGAGGTGGGGATGGCGGTCAGCCACCGATTGAGCTCATCGTCTTCGCGCCAGGGCCAGATCTCCTCGGCATCACTGGCTCGGCCCTTGCGGATGACCAAACGCTGTGTGGCCCATGGGCCGGTGCCTTGCTCGCTCATGGTGAACCCCTCCTGGGTGGTTCTCGGGTCCAGAGACCCATCCTTGCCCGCTGCTCGCTTCGACCGCCAGCCGATAACCGCTCATGCCGCTGGTCTCGCGCAAGGTGGGTCCATTCCTGGCCGTAACCCCGGGGCCAAGTGGGGTTGACATAGCCAGGATGTCTGAGCCGGTCCGTAATCTTACGGGATGGCTGAAGTACTGAATGTGTGGGAGGGGAAGAATCTCCTGCCGCCACTGATGAAGGTCGCTACAGGATGGGCCGAGCTTGGGCCCGGTCCATGTCCTTGCATCCCGCGCGGCGGGCTGGCGGGCCATCCATCTGGACAGGACAGGCCACAGCGAGAGACGGAGGCCATCGTCACGCTCAGCCAGCTCCCCGTCTTGCTTGCCTGACAAACGTCCTGTTCTGCCGCGACCAGGTCGTTCCGTTCTGACTCGGTGTTGGCAAATGCGTCGACGCCTGACGACCCGTCGTGGCACGATCCGCACCATGACTGACCCCGATGATCCGGCGATCTACCAGCTGCCCGTCGCCGACCAGCTGCCCGTGTTCCTCGACCAACACCGGGAGATGATCTTGGGGTTGCTCAACGGTCTGACTGAGGCCGAAGCGCGCCGTTCCCTCGTGCCGTCCAAGACGACACTGTTGGGCCTGGTCAAACACGCCACCTTCGTCGAACAGGTCTGGTTCTCGGGAGCCGTGACCGGGCGCTCACGCGCCGAGCTGGGCATCGTGGACGGACCTGACGAGTCCTTCGCACTCTCACCCGAGGACACCATCGTGTCCGTGACGACGACCTACACCAAGACCGTCCGAGCTTCGCGCGCCGCTGTTGACGCCCTGGCTCTCGATGAGGTGTTGCTCGGAAATCGTCGGGGACCGCTTCCCCTGGGCTGGGTATGCCTCCACGTCCTCCGGGAGCTGGCCCAACACTGTGGACACGGGGACATTCTGCGCGAGCAGATCCTCGCCCAGCGGTCGGAGCTCGCTTCCTAAACTGCCGCGGTCAGCGCAGCATCTCGGGCCGCAGGAGGTGGTTTGCTGCGAGGACTTCCAGTCCGAGGAGTCGGCCTTGCTCGTCAACATCCACGTTGACTATCCATGGGTCGCCCAGGGACGGGACTGGAATGGTCTTCGCCACCTCGCCTGGCTCGATCTTGTTCACCAGGTAGATGTAGGCGGCGTCGGCCTCGGCGTCGTAGTGAGCGCGCGGTGAATCCGACCGAGAGTCTTTCGGGTGGAGACAGGGCCCGCTGGGGATGTCGCCGGTGGCCCGGAGCGTGAGCATCCGGTGTTGGGCTGCGGCGATGTCGGGTGTGGAGGGGCTGTCGTTGCCGTCTGCTCCCACCAGCCAGACGAGGCCTCGCCCGTGGCCCGGGTTGAGGGCCTCTTGGGCTTCGTCATCGACGACGAGTGCCACCGACCAGGTCTGGTCGCCATGGGTGTGCTGTTGGGCCCAGTCGATGACCTGCAGGACATCGGGTCGGTCGGCGGATCGTTGCGTCTCGCGTCGCTCCAGCGCGTGGGCACGCGAAAGCCGCCCGGGCCTGGAACTCAACGACAAGATCCGCGCCTGGGAGCACGACGACAACACCCGCCGCATCACCGGCCACGCCAACACGATCGGGCAGGACCACCACGCCGAGCTGCCCCACCTGGCACCGTTGCCGGCCGACGACTTCGACCCCGGCCTGATCCTCCACCCCCGCGTCGACCGCTCCGCCCTGATCACCGTCCGCATGGTCAAGTACTCCGTCCCCGCGCACCTCATCGGGCAACGCGTCCGCGTGTCCCTGCGGGCCTCGTGCGTGGTCGTGTTCGAGGGCCGCACCGTCCTCGCCACCCACCCACGCCTCGGCACCCGTGGCGTGACCCGGGTCGAGCTGGACCACTACCTCGAAGTCCTACGCCACAAGCCCGACGCGTTCCCCGGCTCCACCGCCCTCGCCCAGGCCCGCGCCGCCGGAGCATTCACCGCAGCCCACGACGCGTTCTGGGCCGCAGCCCGCAAGACCAGCGGCGACGTGGCCGGCACCCAAGCGTTGATCGACGTGCTCCTGCTCCACCGATCCCTCCCCGCCGAGGCGGTGATCGCCGGCATCACCTCAGCCCTGTCGGTGGGCGCGATCAGCCCCGACGTCGTCGCCGTGGAAGCCCGCCGCCACGCCACACACCCACGACCCTGGCCGCCAAGGTCCGGGGCGGGACGGTCGTGAACCTGCCACCCCGACGCCCCACCGACCCGCACCAGGTCATCGCGCAGCTACCCGAAGACACCCGGCCCCTGCCCACCGTCACCGCCTACGACGAACTCCTGCGCCGACGCCAACCCGACCCCGCCCCGGCCCCCACCGAGACTCACCACAACACCCCGACAGGAACCCCATGACCACCACCAGCACCAGCCGTCCCGCGAGCCTTCGTCGTCGTCAGGGCCTCACCGAACAAGCCGCTCGGGCCGCGATCGACCAGGCCTGCCGCCGGCTGCGGCTGCCCACGATCCGCGCCGTCGTCGCCGACGCCGTCGCGGCCGCCACGAAGGAACAACTCACCTACCAGGGCTTCCTCGCCGAACTCCTCCTCGCCGAGGTCGACGACCGCGACCGACGCTCCACCCTGCGCCGCATCAAGAGCGCCGGCTTCCCCCGCGAGAAATGGCTCGCCGACTTCGACTTCGACGCGAACCCCAACATCAACCCCGCCACCATCAACGAACTCGCCACCGGCGACTGGATCCGCCGCGGCGACCCCCTGTGCCTCATCGGGGACTCCGGCACCGGAAAATCCCACCTGCTCATCGCCCTCGCGACGGCCGCCGCCGAACAGGGCTACCGCGTCCGATACACCCTCGCCACCCGGCTCGTGAACGAGCTCGTCGAAGCCGCCGACGAGAAACAACTCACCAAGACCATCAACCGCTACGGCCGCGTCGACCTCCTCGTCATTGACGAGCTCGGCTACATGGAACTCGACCGGCGAGGCGCCGAACTGCTGTTCCAAGTCCTCACCGAACGCGAGGAGAAGAACGCCATCGCGATCGCCGCCAACCAGTCCTTCTCCGCCTGGACCGACACCTTCACCGACCCCCGCCTGTGCGCAGCAATCGTCGACCGCCTCACCTACAACGCCACCATCATCGAAACCGGCACCAACTCCTACCGCCTCGCCCACACCCGAGCCCGGGCGGGAGTGTCCGATTAACGGTGTAAGTGGCGGGTTCTACTGGGTGGTGCTGGCCGCGGGCATGCGGTCAGCGAAGGTGGTGGCGAACGCGTTCAACGCTGGCTTCCAGCGCATGCCCCATCTGGTCTGGCCGGTGCCCTTGGGGTCCAACGATCTCACGGTCAGGTAGAGCGTCTTCAACGCGGCCTGCTCGTTCGGGAAGTGCCCACGAGCCCTCACCGCCCTACGGAACCTGGCATTGAGACTCTCGATCGCGTTCGTCGAGCACAAGACCTTGCGGATCTCGACGTCGTAGTCCAGGAAGGGCACGAACTCGGTCCAGGCGTTGCGCCAGAGCCTGATCATGGCCGGGTAGGCCTTGCCCCACTTCTCGGCGAACTCCTCAAACGCGGCCTCTGCCGCCTCCGC
>NZ_BAAAKI010000004.1:513932-531222 GCF_039527675.1 Luteococcus sanguinis | reverse complement strand
TCATGGACCACATCGCCTGAACAGAGCACCGAAACAGGCCCTGACCAGCCCCAATTAGCCGGATAAGCCGGCGACAACGCCGCCATGGAATCCTTCTTCGCCCTCCTCCAAAAGAACGTCCTGAACCGACGCCGCTGGCACACCCGCCACGACCTGCGGATCGCGATCGTGACCTGGACCGAACGCACCTACCACCGCCGCCGCCGACAAGAACGCCTCGGCCGATTGACCCCAATCGAATACGAGACCATCATGACCACACCGGCCCTCCAAGCCGCCTAACCCAACCTGTCACCCAAAGGTGCAGCAGTCCCATCCTCCTGACCGCGCCCGTCGGGGCTGTCTGTGCTCGCCCGGACCTAATAGTCGGGTCATCTCAGGCTTCTCTTATAAATTGTCCGGTTCTCGACAAATAATCTTCACTGCTTCTCGACAGCAGCCGCCGCCGCGACCGCATTCAGTGCTGCATGTCGACGAATCGCGAGTAATGCCCCTGGAAAGCGGTGACGATCGTCGCCGTCGGCCCATTTCGGTGCTTGGCGACGATCAAGTCCGCCTCACCGGCGCGAGAGGAGTCGCGGTCGTAGACGTCCTCCCTGTTGAGAAGGATGACCATGTCGGCGTCCTGCTCCAAGGAGTTGTGGACGATGATGCCATCCGCGATGAAGTTGTGGGTGCCCAGCACGGTGGCGTCGTAGACCTCCTGCTCCCCGATGGGCTCGATGCTCTTCACGGCATCCCAGTAGACGTCACCGGTCGCGTGCGCCTGCAGGTGCTCATCCGCGAGCAGGGTCGCGACCCGGGCGAGGCGCTGCCTGCTTGGCGCGTGCTTCCACGGGGTTGATTCGCAGAACTGGATGGACATGGCGGACGCGAACTCACGATGGGTCATGCCCTTCGCGGTCAGACCAGTGCGCACGGACTCCCACACTTCGCGCGGCCCGGTGTCGGGGTTGGTGTTGGCCTTGACGTTCGTGAGTGCCAGGTAGACCTCGTCGCACTTGGCCCCACGGTTGCCGTGGACTCCGATCTGCTCGCAGAAGGCCCTCTGCTGGTCCACCCCGTTGATGATCAGGTGGTAGCCGTCCCGATGGGCTCCTTGCTTGACGGTCTTGATTCTGGCGACGATGCCGAACTTGGCTCACGTCGGTAATGCCATTGGCGCCGCGAACACATTGCGCGGTTGAGGCTGACCCATGAGCTTTCCGAACGCCGCTTCGTCGCGCCGCCGTCTCCTGTTGTTGGGGTGTCTCGTCATCGAGGGAGTTGGGCACTCAGCGAGGGGGCCGCTCGATTCCCGATCACGTGAGGCGCCGGGCCGGGCGCCATTTGCTGTCGGCGCCCGGCCCACTCGTCACCATACGAGGTCGACCCGATCCCGGTGGGCCTGCTGCATGCGCTCGGCGAGGTCATTCACGGCGAGGGTGCGTTTGATACCGTCCCGGCCGTCGGTGGCCTGCACCATGGCTTGCGCGGCCTCGCGCTCACCAATGACGACCACGACGCTGGCGCGCACGGTGCGAGCCTCGCGAATGCGACTACCCAGACTCCCCTCACGGCGCACCTCGACCCGAAGCCCATGTCGCCGCAGTACCCGGGCAGCCTCGTCGGCCGCTACGTCCTGGGCCTCGCTGACAGGCAGGACGACAGCTTGGACGGGCGCCAACCACAACGGCAGGCGGCCTTGGTAGCGCTCCATGAGTGAGGCGACGACGCGTTCCATGGCTCCGACGGTTCCACGGTGGATCATCACGCACCGCTGTTTGGAGCCGTCCGCGTCGACGTAGGTGAGGTCGAAACGTTCGGGCTGGTTGAAGTCGAGCTGGGCGGTGGCGATGGTCTCCTCGTGCCCACGGCCATCGCGGACCTGCACGTCGAGCTTGGGACCGTAGAAGGCGGCCTCCCCATCGGCTTCGACCAGGTCGATCCCATGGTCGGCGAGCACCTCGAGGGCGGCGGCGCGCAGCGCGTCTTGGTGATGGTCCCATTGTTCGGCGGAGCCGAGCCACGCGTCGGAGTCGTCGCGCTTGGACAGCCGGACATAGTCGACGGGGAGGCCGAGGATCCGCTGCGCCCTGAGCGCGGAGCGCAGAGCCGCGGCGACCTCGGCCTGGACCTGGTCGGGGCGACAGAAGACGTGGGTGTCATCGAGGCTGATCTGGCGGACACGCTGGAGGCCGGAGACGACGCCGGAGCGTTCGGCGCGAAACATCGGCGCGAGTTCGTTGAGACGGATCGGCAAGTCACGGTACGAGCGCTGGTCGCAGACGTAGACCAGAGCGTGGTGGGGGCAGTTCGCCGGGCGCAGCACGACCTCGTCCTCGCCCAGCTTCATGGGCGGGAACATGTCCTTGCTGAACTTGGCCCAGTGGCCGGAACGTTCGAACAGGGCACGTTTTCCCAGGACGGGAGTGCGGACATCGAGGCAGCCATCGTCGTGGGCGATGTCCTTCGCGAGGCGTTCGAGTTCCTCCCGGATGGCTGCCCCGGCGGGCAGCCACAGGGGCAGACCGGATCCCGCCAAGGGATCGGTGGCGAAGACGTGCAGGTCATGGTTGAGCTCGCGGTGGTCAAGCAGGTCATCATCTTGGGACATGGAGGGTCTTCCTTCGGGTCGTGACCACGAAGTGCCCAACGGCCCCAGACATAAAGAAGGCCCCGGATCACTCCGGGGCCTGGTGGATGCTGCGTTGTGTCAGGACAACGCAATGGCGCCGGAAAAGTCCGGCGTCGTGGTGACCTGACAGATGCGCATGGCTACAAGGTAACCCGTCCGCGCGAGGCGAGCAACGCGCGCCCCTCGGAGGTTTGGGATTGCCGCAACCGCCGGACTGGGAGCCTCTTTCGACGGGCCGCCTGGACACGGGTAGGCGCCGCCCGAGTGGCGATCCACCGAGAGGCGTTGGTGTCCCAGTTCAGAACGCCCGTTGCAACAGCCGGTCGACGTCCGCCGGGTCCAGGCGCAGCATCCGTGGGCCAAGTCGGTACGCCGGAAGCCTCCCGTCAGAGATCATCCGACGCACCGTCTTGGGGCACACCCCGAGACGCCGCGCAGCCGACTGCACGGTCTCGACCTCAATCTCTCGCCGTGGATGCTCCATGCCCGCCCAAGCCGCCACGCGCTCTCTCGTGATCGACACCTACTCGGATGCGCCATCGCCACCGCGGGCCAACTCGGCCAATCGCTCCGCCAGGAGTTGTTCGCGCTGCCGGCTGGCGTGCTGGTAGCGCATCGCCATCTGGGCCGTCGTGTGCCCCATGCGCGCCATCAACTCGGCGGTCGTGGCGCCATTCTGGGCGGCCATCGTGGCAGCAGTGTGACGCAGGTCATGGAACGTGAGATCGTGCCGATCCATCACGTCACGTGCCTGGTCAAAGGCATACCGCAGCGCCTTCTCACTCATCGGCAGCTCACCGCGTCCAGGGAAGAAGTACGCAGAGCGCGCCCTCCGCTCCCCCAGACCTGCACGCCACTCACGAAGCGGCGACAGCAGGTGCGGCGGGATTCCGACCTCCCGGATCGCCGCAGGTGTCTTGGGCGGGCCAACGATCACCTGCCCCTTGATCCGCGTCACGCCCTGACGAACGTGGATCCACCCGGTCGCGGTGTCGACGTCCCCCACCCGAAGCGCGCGCACCTCCCCAGAGCGAAGCCCACACCACGCCGCCAACAGCACGGGAAGCGCCTGCCCCGGTGGCAACCGATCGGCCACACGGTTGAGCTCGGCCACCGTCGCCGGCTGCATCGCCCTGGTGGTCTTGCGCTGGCCCGCCGAACGGATGCGGCAGGGATTAACGACAATCAACTCCTCGTCCACACACACCGCCAGCAAGGACTTGAGCAGCGCGTACGCGTGGCTTCGTTGCGTAGCCCGTTCCGGCCCCATCCGGTCGAACCACGCGCGAACCTGCTTCGGCGTGATCGACGCCACCGCCTGATCCCCGAACTCGGGAAGGATCAGTCGATCCAACAGACTCTCGTACAGAGCCCTCGTCCTCGGTGTCAGATCACGTCGGGCCACCTCGTCGCGGGCCAGGTCTTCAAACACGACCTCCACCGGAGCCTCCTCCTTCACCAGCGCGGGCTGGGGAGCCACCAGAGCCTGCCACTCACCCCGGCTGATCGACCGCTCCACGTCGACGAGCCAACCTTCGGCGTCGATCTTGGCCACGAAGGTGTGATCTGCCGAGTGCACCTGACCATCTGGCCCTAGGTACCGAGCACGCCACTTCCCAGAGGGAAGCTTGTCCAACCGTCCGAAGCCCCGTTTGGAGCGCCCGCGGCGCGTGGAGCGTTTCCCTTGGGGGGAACGCAAGTCACTGGCGTTTCCCGCATCGCTGGTCGGAGATAAGGTTGTCCGCTTCGTCGTCATGTCGAGCCTCTCGTCGTGGGAGATACGTGGGAGATGAATGTCCCCACAAGTCCCTCGGAGGCCCCTTGGTGCTCATCGGACCGACACATGGAACAAGGCGTTTCCCCTAGTCAACTAGGAGAAACGCCTTGTCAGATGAAGCTCTTGAATTGGTCGGGGCGACAGGACTCGAACCTGCGGTCTCCTGCTCCCAAAGCAGGCGCGCTAGCCACTACGCTACGCCCCGGATCACGGACACCAGGGGCGACCGCAACCCGTCCAGCTTAGTGGATCATCACCCGCTCTCCCGCCAGCTGGGTCGTCTCAGAACGAGAACGGGATCGGGATGGGTCCACAGCAGCACACGCCATTGACCTTGGCGTCGCGCAGCGTCCGCGCCGACGACGCGCACGCGCCGAACTGGCGCATCGCCGGACCGACGGCCCCGACCACGCCCCGCTGCGACACCGCGTCCGCAATCACAGACGAACAGGTGCCAGCCCCGGTGTGCACGCCGTAGGCGCAGTTCCAACCCTTGCGGGGCGAGATCACCCGTTGGTAACCGCGGATCGCGCCCAGCACCGCATCACTTGCCGTCATGGTTGCCCTCCAACAGTTCGACAACAGCTCGTCCGACCGCCTTCGCGCTGACCGGGTTCTGGCCGGTCACCAGACGTCCGTCCACCACGACGTGCGGGGTCATCGGCAGCGGCGCCTTCTCGTAGGTGGCTCCAGCATCGCGCAACCGGTCCTCCAGGCTGAAGGGGACGGCGTCCACCCGCTGCGCCAACTTCTCTTCCAGCATCGAGAAACCCGTCACCTTCTTGCCGGCCAGCAGCGGCTGCCCGTCCACCTTGGCGTTGAGCAACCCGGCGGGCCCATGGCAGACCGCCGACACCACCCGCTGCGCCTGGGCCACCTCCCCCACCAGCTCGGCCAGGCGCTCGTCCACGGCGAAGTCGAACATCGTCCCGTGACCGCCGGTCAGGTAGATCGCGTCGTAGTCGTCGGCGACCACGTCGTCGAGGTTGCGCGTGTCGCGCAAGTGGTCCATGAAGGAGCGGTCCTGGTAGTGCTTGCGGGTGCTGCCGGCCAGGGTGATCGGCGTCAGGCTCTCGGGGTCCAGCGGCACGTCCCCGCCCATCGGGGTGGCGAGGTCGATCTCGTAGCCAGCCTCGGTGAGCACGTCCCAGAAGTGCGTCAGCTCCGACAGCCACAGCCCGGTGCGGTAGCCCACCTTCTTGTACTCGCCCACACTGGTCGCCACCGCCAGAACCCGCCTGCCTTGCATGCACTCAACCCTCTCGTCGTCAACGCTGCATGAAGCATCAAAGCCCCTTGTCGGGTGAATTGACACACCCGTTCGGGTGTCAAGGGGCGCCCAACGCGCCCGTCACCACAGCAGCCAGGCGATGGCCTCGTCCTCACCACGTTCGGCCAGCAGTCTCTTCCGAGCCATGTCGCGCACCTGCGCCAAGGGCATCGGCCAGCGACCGCCGACGTCCAGCCCTTCGGCCGCCAACCCCAGCACGGCATGCACCATCGCCCGCGTCCGGGCGTCCGCCGTCACCCCGGGCAGGCCCGCTCCGAGCAGGCCAGCCACCCGACGCAGCTCGACCGGATCGGGGGTCTGGGCGCGGATCAGCGTCTCCTCCAGGCGGTGGATCGCCGCCTCCACCTCGCCCAGTACGGCCGGCACACCGGGCGGGATGGCCACCGGCTCCCCCGCCATCTGCAACGCCAGCGCCGCCTGCACCCGTGCCATTCCAGCACCCGGCCCCTCGACCAGTCGGGACAGCAGGTCCGGCAGTTCGGACGCCCGCTTTGGTTCGTGCAGTGCCAGGTTCGCGAGCAGGCCGACGACGAAGGGCGCCACCGGTCCGGGACGGGCCGCGCACTCCTCCGCGACCGTCCCTGCAAACGCCAGAGCCTCGTCCCCTGCCAGACCGAGCCCGTGCGCGCGCAGAACGACGAATCCGGTCGCGGGCGAACACGTCCGCGGGTCGACGCCCTCAAGGATCCGGACGGTGCGTGCCGACAGCTCGGTGGCCAGCGACGGCGCGACGGCGAACTCGACGTCCGTGGTGCCGTGCCCGGAATGAACCTGCGCCAGATGGACCCCGGGCCGCGCCGACAAGGTCGTCCCCGCCTCGTCCTCCAGCAGGGTCATCCCGGCGGCCTCGATCGCCGCGTCCGGCAGGTCCAGCAGCACCACGTCCCCGTCGTCGAGCACCGTGTCCGGCCACCAGCCGGGCAGCGCGCCGGCCTGCATCGCCTCGTCGCGCAACCAGTCGCCGCGCCAACTGATCGCCAGCTGCGCGGACGACGACCCAGCCACCCCCAGGTGGATCGGCAGGTCGGCCAGCCAACAGGTGCCCTCCGACAGCCGGGAGCGCCCGCGCAGCTGCGTGAGCGTGAGCAGCGCCCCGTCCGCCCGTCCGGGGTCGAAGGAGAGCTGGCCCTCGGCGCCGGCCAGCCAGCGTCGCGCCGGCCAGCTGGACGTGAACTCGAGCTTGGGCGGGCTCACCTTGGCCTCGGTGTCGCGCAGGTTCACCACCTGCACCCGGATCGACCACGACTGGTCGAACACGTGCCGCACTGTGGCGGTGACGTGGCCGTTGGTCCAGGTCTGCTCGACCTCGTCGACGAGCAGGCGTTGGCCCTCGAAGATCCACGGCTCATCGAAACCCACCCGCAGGGCGCGGACGAAGGCCCGCTCACCCGCGACGGCGAGGTCGAGGGTCCCGTCCTCGCGCACCGCGACGGTGGTGCCGAGCCAGTCGATCACCGTTGGCATGACGGGCACCAGTAGAGGTTGCGGCCCTCGAGCACGCGGGTGGCTATCTCGGTTCCGCAGACGTGGCAGGGCATCCCGGCGCGGCGGTAGACGTAGACCTCACCGCCGTGGCGGTCGACCCGCGGCGAGCGGCCCATCTGCTCGGGGGTGTGGGCGAACTCGACGGTGTCGATGCGTCCGTCCACGACGCCCAGGCGCATCAGCTCCACCAGGTCGGCCCAGATCATGTCCCACAGCGCGCGATCGATCGTCCGGCCGGGCGCATCGGGCGAGACCCGGTGCCGGAACAAGACCTCGGCGCGATAGATGTTGCCCACCCCGGCGGCGATCTTCTGGTCCATCAGCAGTGCCGCGATGGAGCGGTTGGACGCATGCACCCGCCTCCACGCGACCTCGGGGTCGGCGTCGGGACGGATGGGGTCGGGGCCAAGCTTCGCCAACTGGGCGGCTTGCTCGCCGACGCTCACCAGCCGGCAGGTCTGCGGTCCGTGCAGATCTGCGGTGGTCTCACCGTCGGTGATCCGCAACCGGACCGCGCCGCGGGGCGCAGCGAAGGGTTCGAACCAGAGCTTGCCGATCAGGCCCAGGTGGATGTGGATGATGTGCTCGGGCTGCTCGGTCTCGAAGGTGATGAACAGGTGCTTGCCCCAGGCCTCGGCGCCGGCCAGGACGCGTCCGTCCAGCAGGGCGGCCGATTCGGCGAAGCGTCCCTGCGGGGAACTGACCTGCACCGGACGTCCCGCGAAGTGTTCGTTTGTCACGATCGCGAGCCGGTGGATCACATGGCCTTCAGGCACGGGCATCGCTCCTGGGTTCTTCCCTCGACAGGCTCGGGGATCGTTGGGTTGTGCTTGTCAGTCTAGGATTCGAGCCATGAGCGAGCGCCCCCATCACGACCGCCCCCGGGAGTTCGGACGTGACGGCATCAGCGGTCTGGTCAACACCGACCGGGCGCTGCGGGCTCGTGAGGTCTCCAAGCCCACCCCGGGCGACCACCAGGCTGCCGAGCGGGTGCTGGAGTCATTGCTGGCCCGGGTCCAAGGGCGCCGTCGGTGACGACCGCGGCCCGTCGACCCAAGACCCCCCATCTGCCTCAGTGGCGGTGCAGTTCCTCGTAGGCGCTCATCTTGTCGATGCGGCGTTGGTGGCGCTCGTCGCCGCTGAAGGGCGTGGCCAAGAAGGTGTTCACGATGTCGAGTCCCTGCTCGGGTGTGACGAAACGCCCGCCCAGGCTGACGACATTCGCGTCGTTGTGCTGGCGGCCGAGTTCGGCGATCTCGGTGGAGTAGGCCAGGATCGCACGGCAGCCCTTCACGCGGTTGGCGGCGAGCTGCTCGCCATTGCCCGAGCCGCCCAGCACGATGCCCAGCGATCCCGGGTCGGCGACGGTGGCTTCGGCGCACGGGATGCAGGTGTCGGGGTAGTCGTCCAGGGCGTCGTAGGTCTCCGCACCGTGGTCGACGACTTCGTGACCCGCCTTGCGCAGCTCCGCGAGGAGGTACTGCTTCAGCTCAAAAGCGGCATGGTCGGTGGCAATGTGAACGCGCATGACAGCACTTAACCAGATGCAGCCGTCACGGTGCAGCGGCTAGCGTTCGCAGGCATGGACGAGCGTTACACCCACACCACCTTCGACGTCGCCGGCGAGCTGGACGAGCGCGGCCGAGCCTGGATAGCCGCCTCCCGGATCGGTTTCGCACAAGGCACCTCCAGCGAGGAGAACACGCGGCGCTGGTGGGACGGAGCCGCCATCGACGGCCAGCGCTGGCACGCGATCCATCGCGAGCCGGCGTGGCCCGGGTTGGGCCTGGACGAAGTGCCGGTGGCGACCTTCGCCACCATGAACCACGACGTCAACGTCGGCGGCGGACGGATGCTCCCCAGCTGCTTCGTGTTGGACGTGTCGGTCCGCGCGAGTGACCGGCGACAAGGCCTGATGCGCGAGCTGATGGAGTCAGCGCTGCGCAGGGCCGCGAACGAGGGGCTGGCACTCGCGTCACTGACAGCGACCGAGGCGACGCTGTACGGACGCTTCGGTTTCGGCGTCGCGACCCGGGTGGAGCGGGTGAGCGTTGACCTCGGGACGCGGTTCCAGTTGCAGCACTCCCCCACGGCGCGGGTCGAACTCGCCGATCCGCGAGCCATCGCGGATGTTGTGGACCGCCTGCACGACGACTTCGCGCGCACCCACCTGGGGGCGCACCAGCGCGTCGCGATGCGAACGTCGTTCCTTTCCGGGGAGTGGGACTGGGGGACGATGGCGCCCAACACCGAGATTCGGGCGGCGGTGGCGATTGGTGATCGTGGGCCTGTGGGTGCGGTGACGTGGAAGGTCAGCGATGGCACGGCCCAGGTGCTGGACCTCGTCGGGGACGAGTTGGCGTTGTGGCAGTACCTCGCAAACCTCGACCTGGTCGAGTCGGGCAGCTACGGCTCAATGCAGGCCGGTTCCGCGCTGCGTGCGGCGTTGGTGGACGAGCGGGTCGTGTCCACCGACTCGACAGCAGACCAGATCTGGCTGCGGCTGTTGGACGTCCCCAAGGCGCTGGTGGCGCGTGGGTGGGACGTCGACGGCACGGTGACCCTGCTGGTCAGTGACCCCTTGGCCATCACGGACGGGTGCTGGCGTGTGGTCGTGTCCGGTGGTGTTGCCGAGGTGGTGGCGGTGGACGAGAGCGAGGCGGAGGTGTCGCTGGGTGTCCGGGAACTGGCGGAGCTGTATCTGGGCACCGGAAATGCGCTCGTGCTCGCCGCGGCTGGTCGGATCACTGGTGATGCGGAGGCGATCCGACGGGTGGCGCGGATGTTCACCACCCCGGAGCCTGCCCAGAACAAGATCGTGTTCTGACGGGTGTGGCCGAAGGGATCCCTCGGCAGGCGTTGTGTTCGCGTGCACCGAGGGAACCCCTCGACAGCTCCAGGAGCGCTACAGGGCCTCGGGGCCTCCGGCAAGCAGCTTGACGAAACCCGCCTCGTCCAGGATTGGGCGGCCGAGTTCTTCTGCCTTTGAGGCCTTGGACCCGGCGTTCTCCCCCACCACCACGTAGTCGGTCTTCTTGCTGACGCTGCTGGAGGCCTTGCCGCCGCGCGCGATGATCGCCTCCTTCACCTCGTCCCGGCTGAAACCCTGCAGGCCACCGGTGACCACCACGGTCAACCCCTCGAGCGTCCGCTCGATCGACTCGTCACGCTCGTCGGCCATCCGGACACCGGCGGCGCGCCAGCGGTCAACGATCTGGGCGTGCCAGTCGACGGCGAACCACTCGACCACTGCCTCGGCGATCACCCGTCCAACGCCCTCGGTGTCGGCCAACTGGTCGACGCTCGCCCCCCGGATCTCGTCCAGCGACCCAAAGCGGGTCGCCAGCGCCCGCGCGGCGGTCGGCCCGACATGTCGGATCGACAGCGCCACCAGCACCCGCCACAATGGCTGTGACTTCGCCTTCTGCAGCTCCGCGAGCAGCTTCTCACCCGTCCGGCTGAGCACCCGTCCGTTGACGATGCCCGGCCAGGGAACCGACTCCGGATCCTTCTTCTCCGTCGCCTTCGCCAGACGCGTGTACAGCGGCACCTTGACCAGGTCGGCCGCCGTGAGGTCGAACAGCGTCGACTCGTCGGCCAGCACCTGGCTCGACAACAGTCCGTCCGCGCCCTGGTAGCCCAGCGCCTCGATGTCGAAGGCCGACCGCGACGCCAGTGCGAACAACCGCTCCCGCAACTGGGAGGGGCAGCTGCGGGCGTTGGGGCAACGAATGTCTTTGTCACCCTCCTTCTCCGGCTTCAGCTCGGTGCCGCACGACGGGCAATGGGTCGGCATCACGAACTCGGTCTCGGAACCATCACGCAGCTCGACGACCGGGCCGAGGATCTCCGGGATCACGTCGCCGGCCTTGCGCAGCACCACCGTGTCACCGATCAGCACGCCCTTGCGCTTCACCTCGTATCCGTTGTGCAGGGTCGCCATCGACACCGTCGAGCCGGCGACCTTGACCGGCTCCATCATCCCGAAGGGGGTGACGCGCCCGGTGCGACCCACGTTGACCTCGATGCTCAGCAGCTTGGTGTTGACCTCTTCGGGCGGGTACTTGTAGGCGATCGCCCAGCGCGGGGCCCGTGAGGTCGAACCCAGCCGCGACTGCTGCGAAAGGTCGTCCACCTTGATGACGATGCCGTCGATCTCGTGCTCGACGTCGTGGCGGTGCTCGGCGTAGTACGCAACGAAGTCGTGCACCTGTTGCGGTGTCTGGACCACCGTGTAGTGCGTGGACGTGGGCAGCCCCCACTCGCGGAGCCGTTCGTAGGCCTCGGACTGGCGGTCGATGTCGAAGCCGCGCCGGGCACCGATGCCGTGCACCAGCATGTTCAACGGACGGGTGGCCGTCACCGAGGGATCCTTCTGGCGCAGCGATCCGGCCGCAGCATTGCGTGGGTTCGCGAACGGCGCCTTGCCTTGCTCCACCAGGGACGCATTCAGGTCTGCGAAGGCCTCGACGGGGAAGAAGACCTCCCCGCGCACCTCAACCAGCTCGGGGACGTCGTCCCCGGACAGGCGGTGCGGGATGGACGAGATCGTGCGGACGTTGTGGGTGATGTCCTCCCCCACCCGCCCGTCGCCGCGGGTGGCGGCGCGCACCAGCGTGCCGTTCTCGTAGGTGAGGTTGACGGCCAGGCCGTCGATCTTCAGCTCACAGAGGTAGTCGGTGACACTCGCTCCCAGGGTCCGGTCGACGCGGGCCAGCCACTCCCCCAGTTCGTCGGCGCTGAAGACATTGTCGAGGCTGAGCATCCGCTCGGCGTGGGTGACCGGCGCGAACTCGGTGACGCGCTGCGCCGCTCCAACGCGCTGGGTCGGCGAGTCGGGGGTGCGCAACTCCGGGAACTCGTCCTCGAGCCGCTGCAACTCGCGCATCAGCTGGTCGTACTCCGCGTCCGACAGGGTCGGGGAATCGGCGCCGTAGTAGGCCTCCTGGGCGTCGCTGATGCGCTCGGCCAGGTCGTGCCAACGGTGCCGGGCGTCACTGGTGGCGTCGGGCACGTCGCTGATCTCTGGTTCACTCACGGCGCCCATCCTGCACCAGGCCACCGACAGTTCTTGCGAACCGGCCACGGTTACGACCATGCAACAGTCTGCGGATCAACCGGTCACGATGCTTGCGGTGCGCCCACCTCACCCGCTTGTGTATCCCCAGCTCTTCCCCCGCCACCTCGGCCCCGACTGGAGACACCACACATGCTCGACACAATCGACGGAATCATCTGGGGACCATTCGTCCTCATCCCGCTGCTGCTCGGCACCGGCATCTGGCTGACGGTGCGCCTGGGTGGCGTCCAGTTCACCAAGCTGGCTGCCGCACTGCACCTGGCCTTCGTCCGCCGCAGCGACGGCTCCGAGGAGGAGGGTGACGTCTCCCACTACCAGTCGCTCGCCACCGCCTTGGCCGCCACCGTGGGCGTCGGCAACATCGCCGGCGTCGCCACCGCCATCCACCTCGGTGGCCCCGGCGCCCTGTTCTGGATGTGGGTCAGCGCCATCTTCGGCATGGCTGCCAAGTACTCAGAGGCCTTCATGGGCGTCCGCTTCCGCACCATCGACGCCAATGGTGAGGTCTCCGGCGGCCCGCAGTACTACCTGCACAAGGCCATCCCGAACGGCTTCGGCAAGTTCCTCTCGATCTTCTTCTGCATCGCCGCCATCATCGCCAGCTTCGGCATCGGCAACCTCACCCAGTCGAACTCGGTGGCCGCCGCCATGCACGACACCTTCGGCGTGAACCACTGGGTGGTCGGCGTCGTCCTCGCGCTGATGACGGGCATCGTCCTGCTGCGAGGCCTGAAGTCCATCGCCAACGTGACCAGCGCGATCGTCCCGTTCATGATCGTCTTCTACGTCGTGGCCGGCTTCATCGTCCTGCTGATCAACGTCAAGGGCATCCCCGACGCGTTGGGTCTCGTCTTCACCGACGCCTTCACCGGTACCGCCGCCGTGGGTGGCTTCGCCGGTGCTGCGATGGCCCAGGCGATCCAGTTCGGCATCGCCCGCGGCATCTTCTCCAACGAGTCGGGCATGGGCTCGGCCGCCATCGTGGCCGCCGCCGCCAAGACCAAGCACCCGGTTCGCCAGGGCCTGGTCTCGATGACCCAGACCTTCATCGACACGATCATCGTCGTCTCCATGACCGGGCTGGTCATCCTCACCACCGGCGTGTGGCGCGAGGGCAAGACGGGCGCCGCGCTCACCGCGCAGGGCTTCAGCACCGGCCTGCCCGGCAACTGGGGGGGCATCATCGTCGCCATCGCGCTGATCTTCTTCGCCTACTCCACCGTGCTCGGCTGGGCCTACTACGGCGAGCGCAATGTCGAGCGACTGCTGGGCGTGCGCTTCGTCGTCCCCTACCGCATCCTGTTCTCGGCGATCGTGCTGATCGGCGCGGTCAGCGAGCTGACGGTGGTGTGGACCTTCTCCGACATCGCCAACGGCCTGATGGCGCTGCCCAACCTGATCGGCCTGCTCATCTGCTCCGGCCTGATCGCCCGTGAGACCAAGGCCTACCTGGCGGTCGACCCGACTCTGCACCACGCTCCCGAGGTCGCCACGCTGGACGGCATCGACGGGCTGCCCGCCTCTCGCTGAGCCAGTACAGAACAACAAGAACCGGGGTTGTTTCGCCGAATCGGTGCGAAACAACCTCGGTTTCCTGTCTGGGACGATCAGTCGAAGATCGGGCCCACGGTGCGGGTGCGCTTCAGCTCGAAGAAGCCCGGGTAGGCGGTGACCTTGACGAAGCCGTCGAACAGGTCGCCTGCCTGCTCACCCTTGGGTGCCGGGGAGATGACGGGGCCGAACAGGGCCATGCCGTTGACGTGGATCACCGGAGTGCCCACCTCGTCTCCCACTGGGTCCATCCCCTCGTGGTGGCTCGTGCGCAGCGCGCGGTCGACGTCGTCGGCCTCGTCGCCCGGCTTCCAGGCATCGGCAGCCTCGGCGATCGACTCGTCGCAGCCGACCTCGGCCAGCGCGGCGCGCACCGTGTCGACCGTCTTGGGCTCCTGGCCCAAGTGGTAGCGGGTGCCCAGCGCGGTGTAGAACTCGCGCAGCTTCTCGGCACCGTACTGCTGCTCGACCAGGATGGCGGCGCGCACACCGACCCAGCCCTTGGCCATGTGCTCGCGGTACTCCTCGGGCAGGTCACGCCCGTCGTTGAGCACCGACAGGCTCATGACGTGGAAGGTGGTGTGCACGTCACGCACCTTCTCCACCTCGAGCATCCAGCGGGAGGTCATCCAGGCCCAGGGGCACAGGGGGTCGAACCAGAAGTCGACCTCGGTGGTGCTTTCTTTCGCAGTATTGGCTCCGGACACATTTGCGTCAGGCGTGTTTGCTTCGCTCATGGGATCCAGCGTAGTTGGCGCCCTCACGGGGCATCCGATGGGCGGAATCGAGCGGTACGCTCGACCGAGGCCCCGCGGGGTCGCCCCCACGCAGCACGTCCATCGAAAGGCAAGCATGAACCCGGCGAACATCACGCGCGCCAGCGCACAACAGCGTTCGCAGCAGATCACGGCCGAGGCCTATCTGGTGACGGTCGACCTCTCCGGCCTCGGGCTGGACGGCGCGCCGCTGGCCGACCCCGACACCTTCATCTCCACCAGCGAGATCACCTTCTCCAGCACCGGCGGCGAGAGCCACGTCGACCTGATCGCCGACGCCGTGCTCGACGCATGGTTGGACGAGGAACAGCTCGACCCCTCGACCTATGCCGACGGACGTCTGGGCTTCCGCACCGAGCCCGGCCAGCACACGCTGGTGGTCACCGCCATGTGCCGCTACTCCCACACGGGCGAGGGCCTGCACCGCTTCGTCGACCCGGCCGACGACCGCGTTTACCTGTACACGCAGTTCGAGACCGCGGACGCTCGTCGGATGTACGCGAACTTCGAGCAGCCCGACCAGAAGGCCACCTTCCAGCTGAACGTGATCGCGCCCAAGCACTGGACCGTCATCAGCAATGCCCCAGCCGTCGAGCCGGTCGCCGGCGCCAACGGCTTCGGCATCTGGGAGTTCGCGCCCACCCCGCGCGTCTCCAGCTACATCACCGCGCTGATCGCCGGCGAGTACCACGTCCGCCCCGGGCAGATTGAAACCCTCACCGGGCCGATCCAGGCGAACCTGCTGTGCCGCCAGTCGATGGCCGAGTACCTGGACGCAGACCGCATCATGACCACCACCCAGCGCGGCTTCGAGGTCTTCGAGGAGGCCTTCGGCCACCCCTACGCCTTCGGCACCTACGACCAGGTCTTCGTGCCCGAGTTCAACGCAGGGGCAATGGAGAATGCTGGCTGCGTGACGATTCGCGACGAGTACCTCTACCGCTCCCGCGTCTCTGCGGCGGCCTACGAGGGACGCGACAACACGATCCTGCACGAGCTGGCGCACATGTGGTTCGGCGACCTGGTCACCATGACCTGGTGGGACGACCTGTGGCTCAACGAGTCCTTCGCTGAATGGGCGTCCCACTACGCCCAACAGCGCATCGTCGCCAAGCATGGGGGCATCGACCCCTGGGTCAGCTTCGGCAACGCCCGCAAGGGCTGGGCCTACCGCCAGGACCAGCTGCCCACCACGCACCCGATCGCCGCCGACATGGTCGACCTCGAGGCCGTGGAGCAGAACTTCGACGGCATCACCTACGCCAAGGGCGCCTCGACGCTGAAGCAGCTGGTCGCCCAGGTCGGCGAGGAGAACTTCCTGGCGGGCGTACGCACCTACTTCGCCGAACACGCCTACGGCAACACGCAGCTCTCCGACCTGCTGGGCGCGCTGGAGAAGGCGTCCGGGGTGGACTTGTCGAACTTCACCTCCGAATGGCTCGAGACCACAGGACCGAACACGCTTCGCGCCGACTTCGACCTGGACGACCAGGGCCGGTTCACCCGCTTCGCGATCGTCCAGACCGCCGACCCTGCACACCCGACCCTGCGCACGCACCGGTTGGCGGTGGGCATCTACACCCTCGTGGACGGCGTGCTGCGACGGACGCACGACACCGAGCTGACCATCGCCGGGGAACGCACCGACGTGCCCGACCTGGTCGGCCACGCCCGCGGCGACCTGGTGCTGCTGAACGACCGCGACCTCACCTACGCCAAGGTCCGGCTGGACGAGCAGAGCTTCGCCATCCTGGTGGAGCACATCGGTGATCTCGAGGACCCGCTGGCCCGCGCCCTGTGCTGGGGTGCCGCGTGGGACATGTGCCGCGACGGCGAGCTGCCCAGCGGCGACTACATCGACCTGGTGCTGCGCGGCATTGGCTCCGAGACCGATGCGACCGCCTTGGGAACCCTGCGTGGGCAGGCCCAACTCGCCGCGCTGGCCTACACCCCGGCCGAGCGTCGCGCTGCGGCCCGCGCCCGTCTGGCGTCCGGTTTCGCTGCGCTGCTGAAGGACGCCGAAGCCGGCTCCGACCACCAGCTGTCGTTCGCGAACCAGGTCGTCGCGGCCGTCGACACCCCCGCGGGCGCCGAGCTGCTGAAGGCGTGGCTGGCGGGCGAAGAGGTTCCCGAGGGGCTGGCGATGGACGCCGACATGCGCTGGCGGATCGTCTCCTCACTGGCCCGGATGGGTGCCATCGGCCAGCACGAGATCGACGCCGAACTGGCCCGCGACAACACCATCACGGGCCAGGAGTCGGCCGCCGGAGCGCGTTCGGCGTTGCGGGATGCCGCCGCGAAGGAGGCCGCCTGGGCCCGGGCGACCACCGACTCATCCACCCCGAATGGCACCCACGTGGAGATCTGCTCGCACTTTTGGAGCTACGGCCAGGAAGACCTGACCCGCGACTACGCCCAGCGTTACCTCGACGTCGCGCAGCGGATCAGCGACCAGGCCCCCGAGTGGAAGGACCGTGGCCACGCCGCGGCCCAGACCGCGCTGGTGCAACTCTTCCCCGCCCCCGTCGCCGACCGGGGTTTCCTCGACGAGGTTGCCGCACAGCTCGCGTCCGGCCGTCACTCCGACTCGGTGACCCGGGTGTTGCGTGAGCAGTCCGATGCCGCCGAGCGCGCCCTGCGTGTCCAGGAGGCCTCCCGCTGAGCTTGGGCGGCCAGCAGGGACACGAGCAAACACGACAGCGCCCGGACCCTC
>NZ_BAAAKI010000004.1:513636-513914 GCF_039527675.1 Luteococcus sanguinis | reverse complement strand
CCTCAGGGGTCCGGGCGCTGGTGCGTTCGGTTCGAGGTAACCCGTCGACGCGTCAGTGGGTGTGGTCTTCGTCAGTGGGTGTGGTCTTCGCGGACCTCGGCGGCCTCGTCGCGCAGGCCGTGCCCGGGACGAGGAGCCGCGGCGGCACCGCCGGTGACGGCAGGACGCTCCTGCGCGTGCACGGCGGCACGACGAGCGACGGGCAGCTCGTCCACCTCGTCGTCGCCCAGGGACAGGCCAGCAGCGCGATTCTCGGCGGCCAGCTCCTTGCGGCGGGC
>NZ_BAAAKI010000004.1:508600-513620 GCF_039527675.1 Luteococcus sanguinis | reverse complement strand
AGCACGAGCGCGGCCATCACGAGGCCCACGAGCAGCGGCGCGCCGATGCACAGCATGAACAGCTCGAAGTTCGTCAACGGGTCCACCGAGGGCCAGCCGGGGAAGGTGGTCGTCTCGAGGAGGGTCAGAACGCCGTAGGTCATGGTCACAGACTAGTGGATTCGACCACGAGTTCTCCTCCATTCACCCCCACGGACGCGGGCGCCCACGCACGTCCGCCGGTTGCTAGATTTCGGGTTCGAGGGCAGGCGAAGCGTCAGGCGACGGCCTGGACGGCGCCGCCCGCGACAAGGAGTGCCGGTGACCACACCAGAGCCCACGCCCCCGGGCGGCAATCGCGTCATCCTCGACGCCGACGAGATCGCCCGCGCGACCACCCGTTTGGCCCACGAAATTCTTGAGGGGGCCCACGGCACCGAGGGCCTCGTGCTCCTCGGCATCCAGACCCGCGGCGTGCCGTTGGCCCGCCGTCTTGCGGCAGTGATCGAGCAGGTCGAGGCAGTGTCGGTGCCAGTCGGCGTGCTGGACACGACCATGTACCGCGACGACCTGCGCCGCAATCCCACCCGCACGGTCGGCCGCACCGAGATCGCCTTCAGCATCGATGGCCGACAGGTCGTGCTGGTCGACGACGTGCTGGCCAGCGGACGCACCGTCCTGTCCGCGCTGGACGCGCTCAAGGACCTCGGACGCCCGAATGTCGTCCGGCTGGTGGTGCTGGTCGACCGCGGCCAGCGGGAACTGCCCGTCCGCGCCGACCACGTCGGGCAGACGGTCGCCACCCGACGCGACGAGAACGTCCGCGTGCACTTCAACGAGGTCGACGGACGCGACGACGTCACGATCGAGGGGAATGTCCGATGAAGCACCTGCTGGCAGCTGGGGACCTCTCCCGGGACGAGGCCACCAGCATCCTCGACCTGGCGGAGGAGATGCACGACGTGCAGAACCGGCAGGTCAAGAAGATCCCGGCGCTGCGCGGGCGCACCATCATCAACCTCTTCTTCGAGGACTCCACCCGCACCCGGACGAGCTTCGAGATCGCCGGCAAGTGGATGAGCGCCGACACCATCAATGTCTCGGCCAAGGGCTCCTCGGTCAGCAAGGGCGAGTCGATGAAGGACACCGTGCTCACCCTCGACTCGATGGGCGTCGACTGCTTCGTGGTGCGCCATTCCGGATCGGGTTCGGTACAGCAGGTGGCAAACTGGGTGCGCGCGTCGGTGGTCAACGCCGGCGACGGCGCGCACGAGCACCCCACCCAGGCGCTGCTGGACGCGCACACGATGCGTCGCCACTTCCGTGAACTCGATGGTGGCGACCTGGCCGGGCGCACGGTGTTGATCACCGGTGACCTGCTGCACAGCCGCGTCGTCCGCTCGAATGTCTGGCTGCTCGACACCCTTGGTGCGCAGGTCTTGCTGTGCGCTCCCCCGACGCTGATGCCAACCGGCGCGGCGACCTGGCCGTGCCAGGTCGTCCAGTCATTCGACGAGGGGCTGGCCCGCGCGGACGTCGCCATGATGCTGCGGGTGCAGCGAGAACGGATGAGCTCCGGATTCTTCCCCTCCGAGCGGGAGTACGTGGACGGTTGGGGCCTCACCCAAGACCGCTTGCACGCCCACGGGCACCACCTGGGCATCATGCACCCCGGCCCGATGAATCGTGGCCTGGAGATCTCGTCCGAGGCCGCCGACGCGGCCCAGTCACTCGTCCTGAAGCAGGTCTCGTCCGGTGTCGCCGTGCGGATGAGCGTCCTCTACCACCTCCTCGGCGGACAGGAGTGACCATGACCAACACCCCAGGATCGCCTGCCAACAACGCCTTCGTGATCGCTGGTGCCCGGCTGGCCGATGGCACCACCACCGACCTCCACGTCGCGGACGGAGTGCTCGTCGACGATGCCCCTACGGGCGCCCGGCGCATCGACGCGGACGGATTGCTGGCGCTGCCCGGGCTGGTCGACCTGCATACGCACCTGCGCGAACCCGGCCGCGAAGACACCGAGACGGTCGCCTCCGGAACCCTGGCCGCCGCCCGGGGCGGGTTCACGGCCGTCCACGCCATGGCCAACACCGAGCCGGTCACCGACGACGCCGAGAAGGCCGAGTACATCCAGCTGCTGGGTGAGCGCGACGGGCACTGCCAGGTGATCCCGGTCGGCGCCGTCACCAAAAACCTCGACGGCAACCAACTCGCCGAGATGGGTCTGATGGCCAAGTCGCGAGCGAAGGTGCGGATCTTCAGCGACGACGGCAAGTGCGTGATGGACTCCTTGCTGATGCGCCGCGCGCTGGACTGGGTTCGCCCCTTCGGCGGCGTGATCGCCCAGCACTCGCAGGACTCGCAGCTGGCGGGTCCCGGCGCCTGCTGCCACGAGTCGGAGTACTCGGGACGGCTGGGTCTGGGTGGGTGGCCGGCGCAGGCCGAGAGCGTCATCATCGCCCGCGACGTCCAGCTGGCCGAGCTGACCCGCTCGCGGCTGCACGTCTGCCACGTCTCCACCGCCGAGGGCGTGGACGTCGTCCGCTGGGCCAAGAAGCGCGGCATCAACGTGACCGCCGAGGTCACGCCGCACCACCTGCTGCTGGGGACGCGTGAGCTGGAGGGCTACGACACGACGTACAAGGTCAATCCCCCGCTGCGCACCGACGAGCACATCGAGGCGGTCCGCGAGGCTTTGGCCGACGGGACGATCGACGTGGTCGGCACCGACCACGCCCCGCACGCGGCGCAGGACAAGGACCATGCCTTCGTCGACGCGCGTCCCGGGATGCTGGGGCTGGAACAGGCCCTGGCGGTCGTGCTGGAGACGATGGTCGAGGCCGGACGGATGGACTGGCCGACGCTGGTGGAGCGGATGTCGTCGACACCCGCCCGGATCGGGCAGGTCGAAAGACAGGGACAGGCGTTGGTGCCCGGCTCGGTCGCCAACCTGGTGCTGGTGGACCCATCAGCGCGTGCGGTGGTCAGCAAGGATTCGTCGGCCTCCCGCAGCCGCAACAACCCCTACCACGGACGCGAACTGCCCGACCCGGTCGTCCTGACGATGTGGAAGGGACGGGTCACGCACCAGCGTTGACCCGTCCCCACACATTCCCCGAGCCGGTTTACGTTCCCTGAGCTTGTCGAGGGGGTGACTCAAATGTCGCGACGGACATCGCGGCCCAGGTCGTCGCCGAGCTTGCGGTCGGTCAGGCTGTCCGAGCCGAAATCGGTGCGAGCGGTGTTGCCGGTCGCGGTCGTGCCGGTACCAGTCGTCGTGTTGGTGTGGTCGACGCGGTGGGTCGGCTGTGTGGTCACGGTGCTGCGCGTCGGCTCGTGACGGACGACGGCGTGCTGCTCGGGGCGCTTGCGCAGCCCGGCGAGTCCGGCGAGACCGGCGAGGCCCAGCAGACCCCACAGACCGGTGCGGTCCTTCTCGGTGGTGGTGACGCGCTCGGTCTCGGTGACCTGCTCGGTGGCCGTGGCGGACGGCGCCGGGGTCACGGTCTCGGCGTTGGCAACGGCGGGGGCGCCGAAGACGAGGGCGGCACCGAGGGCGGTGGTGGCAATGGCCTTGCGCATGGTGGTTCCTTTCAGCAGAACGGAATCGTGCGGTTCTTCGTTCCCAGACGCTAGGGGGCAATCGCCCCCGGGTGTCGACTTATCCACCCATAGCGAACCCTTCCCACCCCTGCGGGCGGGCTGGCCACCGCGCGATCCCTCGACGCTGTCGGAGGCCGCCCCTAGAGTGCAGGGGCAGCCATGCCCGGTTGCCAACACCCCAAGGAGGATCCATGCCAGCGCAGCTCTCACCGGAGTCGAAGGCGGTCGTCGCGGCGACCGCAGGTGTCGTCGCCGAGCACGCGGAAGAGATCACCAAGCGCTTCTACCCCCACATGTTCGAGGCGCACCCCGAACTGTTGAACGTCTTCAACGTCGCCAACCAGGCCGTGGGCGAGCAGCCCAAGGCGCTGGCGGCCAGCGTCGTCGCCTACGCCGTCCAGCTGATCGACCCCAATGCCCCTGACTTCACGCCCGTGATGCAGCGGATCGCGCACAAGCACGTCTCGCTGGGCATCACCGGGCCGCAGTACACGATCGTCGGCCACCACCTGCTGTGGGCGGTCGCGGACGTGCTCGGTGACGCCGTCACGCCCGAGGTCGCGTCCGCCTGGGACGAGGTCTACTGGCTGTTCGCCGTCCAGCTGATCGCCGAGGAGGCCAAGCTGTACGCGCTGGGTGGCATCGATCCTGAGCACGCCTACCGCGATTACGAGGTCGCCGACCGCACCGACGAGACCGAGGACGCCTTCTCGCTGGTCCTCAAGCCGACCGAGGGTGAGCTCCCCGCGCACCGCACCGGCCAGTACGTCGCCCTGAACGTCGAGCTGCCCAATGGCCAGACCCAGCCGCGCCAGTACACGATCTCCGGCGTGCCCGGTGCCGAGGCCTTCCGCATCACCGTCAAGAAGGTCCACGGCGGCGAGCACCCGGACGGCATGGTCTCCAGCTGGCTGCAGGAGAACGCGAAGCCGGGCGTCCACCTGAACGTCTCGCTGCCCTCGGGTGACGTGGTCCTTGACGACACGGACGCTCCCCTGGTGCTCGTCTCGGCCGGTATCGGCATCACCCCGATGGCGGCGATCCTTGAGGATCTTGCCCAGCGCCAGCCGAAGCGCCAGGTGCGTGTCTTCCACGCCGACAAGAGCCACGGCAGCACGGCCCTGTACCAGTCGATGCGCGGCCAGGCCGAGCAGATGGACGACGTGGTGGGGCAGTTCTGGTTCGAGGAGGGCGCCGAGTCGGCGCAGACCCTGCAGCCCGCCAAGGGCGGCTTCATGGACCTCGCCGACGCCGAGGTGCCCGAGGGCGCGCAGGTGTTCATGTGCGGCCCGCTGCCGTTCATGCAGGCTGCCCGCAAGGCACTGCTGGCCAAGGGCGTGCACCCGGAGAACATCTCCTACGAGGTCTTCGGCCCCGACCTGTGGGCCCAGAATCCCGACGCCGCCTGAGCAGAAACAGCCTGCTTCTGCCG
>NZ_BAAAKI010000004.1:472127-508562 GCF_039527675.1 Luteococcus sanguinis | reverse complement strand
CGCGTCAGACGACGAGCGAGACCAGCAGCACGCCGACCAGGGCCGTGACCGACAGCACCGTCTCCATCAGCGACCACGTCTTGATGTTCTCGGCGACACTGACGCCGAAGTACTCCTTCACCAGCCAGAAGCCGGCGTCGTTGACGTGGGAGAAGAAGACCGAGCCAGCGCCGATGGCGAGCACCAGCAGGGCGGCGTGGGTGGGATCCATGGCGGCCGCGACGGGCGCCAGGATGCCGGCAGCAGTGATCGTGGCGACGGTGGCCGAGCCAGTGGCCAGTCGGATCATCACCGCGACGAGCCAGGCCATCAGCAGCGGGGAGACCGGGCTGCCGGAGATCCAGTCGGCGAGCATGGTGCCGATGCCGGTGTCCACGAGCACCTGCTTGAAGCCACCGCCGGCGCCGACGATCAGCAGGATGCCCGCGATGGGCGGCAGGGAGTTGCCGACCGTGTCGCTGATCTGCTGGCGGGTCATGCCCGAGCCGGTGCCGAGGGTGAAGATCGCGACCAGGGTGGTGATCAGCAGCGCGACCAGGGGCTCGCCGATGAAGTCGAGCACGTCGCGCGTCGGGGTGCCGGCGGTCAGGAAGATGTCGACCAGCGCCTTGCCCATCATCAGCACCACGGGCAGCAGGACGGTGGTCAGGGTGATGCCGAAGCTGGGCTGGCGAGGGGCGATGCCGGAGTGACCGGACTCGTCACCATTGGCGCTGACGAACAGTTCGGGAGCGCCGACCGGCACCCAACGGGCCGCGAACTTCGAGAAGATCGGGCCGGCGACCGCGATGGTCGGGATGGCGATCAGGACGCCGAGGGCGAGGGTGACGCCGAGCTCGGCCTTCAGCAGGCCGACGGCGGCCAGCGGCCCGGGGTGCGGGGGCACCAACGCGTGCATCGCCGACAGGCCGGCCAGGGCGGGGATACCGACGCGCATCAGCGGCTGACCGCTGCGACGGGTCACGAGGATGATCACGGGGATCAGCAGCACGAGGCCGATCTCGAAGAACATCGGGAGGCCGATCAGCGCGCCGACCAAGGCCATCGCCCACGGGATCTGCGCCGGGGTGGCCTTGTTGACGATCGTGTCGACCAACTGGTCGGCGCCACCGGAGTCGGCCAGCAGTCGTCCGATGATGGCACCGAGTGCAATCAGCACGCCGACGCCCGCGACGGTCGACCCGACGCCCGTGGTGAAGCTGGTGGTGATGCCCTTCAGCGGGAGGCCGGCGATGCCGCCGACGAGCATCGAGCCGATGATCAGGCTCAGGAAGGGGTGCAGCTTGAACTTGGTGATGAGCAGCACGAGGACGGTGATGCCGACCAGGGCGGCGGCGACCAGTTGGGTGGCCGCGGTCTCGAGAAGAATCATGTGGGACTCCGGTGTCGCTTCTTGGGTGGTTGTAGGTGGATGGGTCAGGCGAGGGCGGACAGGGCCTGCTCGACGAGGGCGTCGACGCTCTGGGTGAAGTCCAGGGTGGCTCCGGCCTCGTCCGCGTCGAGGGGCTCGAGCGTGGCGTACTGGGAGTCGACCAAGCTGGCGGGCATGAAGTGGTCGGGGCGCTCGGCGACGCGGCGCGCTGCCTCTTCGCGGGGTCCGGCCAGGTGGACGAAGAAGGTGCTCGGAGCCGCGCTGCGCAGCTGGTCGCGGTAGTCGCGCTTCAGTGCGGAGCAGGCAACGATGGCCCCCTGGCTGGACTGATCGGCGAGCCACTCGCCGATGTTGGCGAGCCACGGACGTCGGTCGTCGTCGTCCAAGGGCTGTCCGGCGTGCATCTTGGCGACATTGGCCGGCGGATGGAAGGCGTCGCCGTCGCGGAACACAGCGACCAGTTCGCTGGCCAGGGCCTCGCCGAGGGTGGACTTGCCACAGCCGGCAACGCCCATCACCACCACGAGTGGATGCTCGTCAGTCATGTCGTCTTCCTCCTTGAAGTAACGGGGACCTCGATGTCCGATACGACGAGCATGGGCCTCTAAATACTTTTTAGCAACCCCCTATGTTCAAGTGATGTGATTTTTTATACGATCGTGACATGGCATCGGCGCTGACCTTGAAGGTTCTGGACGAGATCGGACGAGACATCGTCGCGGGCACCATCCCCGCGGGGTCCGTGCTCCTGCTGGACGATCTGATCGAGCGCACCGGCGTGTCCCGCACGGTCGCGCGGGACGCAGTGAAGGTGCTGGAGGCCCAAGGGCTCGTGCTCCCCCGCCGCCATGTGGGCATCGAGGTGCTGGGCGCCGAGCGATGGGACCACCTCTCGGAGAATGTCGTCCGCTGGCGCCTGGACAGTCCCCAACGGTTGGACGTGCTGCACGAGATCAGCCAGGTGCGCAGCAGCATCGAGCCCCTGGCCGCTGGCCTGGCCGCAGCCAACGCGACCGCCGAGCAGCGCCAGGTGATCGACGAGGCGGCGCTGGGCATGCAGCACACCGGCGCCATCCCCGACCTCGAGGCCTACCTGGCCCATGACATCGTCTTCCACCGAACGCTGCTCCAGGCCTCCGGCAACCCCATGCTGGCCTCGCTCGCCTACCTGGTCGAACGGGTACTGGACGCCCGCACCCACCACCACCTGATGCCGGAGCGACCCAACGAGGAAGCGATCCGGCTGCACCGCCGGGTGGCCGAGGCGATCGCCGTCGGCGACGCCGCTGCAGCCCGCGCCCGGATGCGCGCCATCGTCACAGAGGCCGTGGACGCCGTGGACGAGATGGTCTCCGAGCCCCTGTCGTGAACGTCTCCCGAACCCAAGAATCATGAGCAAGGATGTTCCCACCCAACGAAAGGCAGCACCCGTGACCGAGGCAACCACACCCCAGAACCTGGCCGACGTCGGCGTGATCGGCATGGCCGTGATGGGCAGTTCGCTGGCCCGCAACATGGCCCACAAGGGCTACACCGTGGCCGTGTTCAACCGCACCTACTCCCGCACCCAGGAGATGATCGCTGCGCACGGCAGCGAGGGCACCTTCATCCCGTCCGAGCGCCTGGAGGACTTCGTCGCCTCCCTCGAGCGTCCCCGTCGCGTGGTGATCATGGTCGCCGCCGGTGCCGGTACCGACGCGGTGATCAAGGAACTGACCGGGCTGCTGGACGAGGGCGACATCATCGTCGACGGCGGGAACACCTACTTCGAGGACACCATCGCCCGCGAGAAGATCGTCTCGGCAGCCGGGATCCACTTCGTGGGTTGCGGCATCTCGGGCGGCGAGGTCGGCGCGCTCGAGGGCCCGTCCATGATGCCCGGCGGCACCAAGGAGGCCTACGAGGCCCTCGGACCCATCCTGGAGACCATCGCCGCGCAGTACGACGGGGAGCCCTGCTGCACCTACATAGGCACCGACGGCGCCGGCCACTTCGTGAAGATGGTGCACAACGGCATCGAGTACGCCGACATGCAGTTCATCGGCGAGGCCTACACCCTGCTCAAGGGCCTCGGTCTGTCGAACGACGAAATGGCCGACGTCTTCGCGCAGTGGAACACCGGCGACCTCGACAGCTACCTGATCGAGATCACCTCAGAGGTGCTGCGCCAGACCGACGCCGCCACCGGCCAGCCGCTGGTGGACGTGATCGTCGATGCCGCCGGGATGAAGGGCACCGGCACCTGGACCGTCCAGTCGGCGCTGAAGCTCGCCGTCCCGGTGAATGCCATCAGCGAGGCCGTCTTCGCGCGCGCCATCTCCTCGTCCCCCGAACTGCGCGCCCACGCGCAGGCCGCACTGCCCGGACCCGACCAGCGCCTCGAGGTGGATGACCGCGAGGCCTTCATCGACGCGATCCGCCAGTCACTGTGGGCGTCCAAGGTGGTCGCCTACGCCCAGGGCCTGGACGAGATCCGCATTGCCGCCAAGACCTACGGCTGGGACATCGACGTGGCCGCGGTCGCCAAGATCTGGCGCGCGGGCTGCATCATCCGCGCCAAGCTGCTCGACCGCATCAGCAACGAGTACGCGGCGAACAACCTGGTGACACTCCTGGAGGCCCCCTCGATCGTCGAGGGCCTGGGCAACTCGCAGGACGCGTGGCGTCGGGTCATCTCCACCGCCGTCACCGCTGGGGTCCCCGTCCCCGGTTTCAGCGCAGCCCTGGCCTACTACGACCAGACGCGTGCCCCGCGCTTGAACGCCGCCCTCACCCAAGGACTGCGGGACTTCTTCGGAGCGCACACCTACGCCCGCACCGACCGCGAGGGCGTCTTCCACACCCTGTGGTCGGGTGATCGCTCCGAGGTGACGGGCGACGGCTTCGGCCACTGATCCTCACGGCCTACAGTGGGTGACTTTGCTGGCGATTTTCAGCAGCACAGTCACCCACTGTCTGTTGGGTGGCCACGTCGTGCGCGCTGGGACGGCCTGCGTCGCAGCGCCACCAGCAGTGCAGCGACGACCAGCAGCACCAAGGCGATGGCGATGGCCGGATGCTGCCGCCAGGCCAGTGCCAGCGCACTGAAGCCGACGAAGCCCACGGACGCGTAGACCAGCGCCCACACCAGACAGCCCGCAAGCAGGGCCGGCAGGTAGCGCCGCAGGGGCATCTGCAGGAATCCGGCGGAGAAGTTGACCACCGTCTGCACACCCACGGTGAGGAATGACAGCGTCACGACGGGCGCACCCAACCGGTTGATGCGCTCCACGGCGCTCGCAAAGCCGGGGCGGGTCATCACGTCCCCGGCCCGGGTGCGGCGGCTCCCGGTCGCTGCGAAGCGTCCCACGGCGTAGGTGGCACCGGCGCGGGACACGACGACCACGAACAGCGCGGCCACCACCACCGGGAAGGGGGCATCCCACGCGAGCGGGTTCCACCAGTTCTCGGCCATGGGGCGAAGCGTATCCGGGCCGCCAAGGGCACCGGTGCGTTTGACGTAGGCTCGACAAATGGCGCAACGTCCACTGATCGGCATCATCACCAACCTCGAGAACGACCCCAACTACCTGTTCCCCGGGTATCCGCGGGTGACGATCAACGAGGACTACCACCGCTCACTGCTGGCTGCCGGAGCCGTGCCACTGTTGATCCCGCCGTCGCCCGACCTGTCTGCACTCCCCCAGCAACTCGACCTGCTGGACGGGTTGGTGCTCGCGGGCGGATCGGATGTGGACCCGTTGCGCTATGGACAGCAGCCCCGCCTCGAGTGCGGCCTGCCCAACCCGGTGCGCGACACCTTCGAGTTCCGGGCCCTGGAGCTCGCGTCCGAACGCCAACTGCCGACGTTCGGGATCTGCCGTGGGCTGCAGGTGGTGAACGTCTTCCGCGGCGGGACACTGCACCAGGACATCTCGCATTCGGGCAGCACCCAACGACACATGATGGGCGGCAACCCCTCGCTCGGCGCGCACGAGATCACCATCGAAGCTGGTTCCTTCCTTGCGCAGGCCTGGGCCCCACGGCACGACAGTGCCTTGCCGACCCGGGTGCTGGTGAACTCCTTCCACCACCAGGTCGCCGACCGAATCGCCGACAGCCTGCGCGTCGTCGCCCGCGCGGACGACGGGAATGTCGAAGCCCTGGAGGCCACCGACGGGGCTCCCCTGTGGGCCGTCCAGTGGCACCCGGAGATGATGAGCGTCGCCAACGCGTTGTCCCAGAAACTGTTCGGCTGGTTCGTGGATACGGTCGCCGCCCGCCCCTAGGCTTGGTCGGGTGACTTTCGACAATCCCGAGTGGTGGCGCAGCGCCGTCACCTACCAGATCTACCCCCGCTCCTTCGCCGACGCGAACAACGACGGCACGGGCGATGTCCGCGGCATCATCGAGAAGCTGCCCCACCTGGTCAGCCTCGGCGTCGACGCCGTCTGGGTCTCCCCGTGGTACCCCTCCCCCTTGTGGGACGGCGGTTACGATGTCGCGGACTACTGCGACATCAACCCCGATTTCGGAACCTTGGCCGACGCGGACGAGCTGATCGCCAAGGTCCACGAGTTGGGCCTGCGCATCCTGATCGACCTTGTCCCCAACCACTGCTCCATTGACCACCCGCTGTTCCAGAAGGCGCTGGCCGCCGCCCCCGGTAGCCCCGAACGCGAGATGTTCCATTTCCGTGACGGCCTCGGCGCAGGCGGTGACACCCCACCCACCAACTGGGGCGCCCTGTTCGGCGGCTCGATGTGGGAGCGCACCACCAACCCCGACGGCACCCCCGGCCAGTGGTACCTGCACATGTTCGCCCCCGAACAGCCCGACTGGAACTGGGAGAACCCCGCCGTACTCGAGGAGTTCGACCGCATCCTGCGCTTCTGGTTCGACCGTGGCGTGGACGGCTTCCGGATCGACGTCGGCGACTCCATGTTCAAGGCCCGCGAGTGGGCAGACACCCCGATCGACCCCGCCACCGGCATCGGCAGCTGGGAGAAGGTCGACGGCGCACCGATGTGGAACCAGCCGGAACTGGAGATCGTCCAGCGCCGGTGGCGCGAGATCGCCCGCTCCTACGCCGACTCCGAACAGGGCGAGCGCGTCTTCGTCTCCGAGGCCTACCAGCCGCTGCACCACCTCGTCCGCTATGTCGAGCCCGACCGTCTTCACACCAGCTTCAACTTCGAGTTCCTGCAGTGCGAGTGGACCGCCAGCTCGATGAGGACCGTCATCGACGCATCGATCGAGGGCCACGACGAGGTCGGCGCCCCCACCACGTGGGTGCTCGAGAACCACGACGTGATGCGAGCGCCGTCGCGCTATGGCCGCGCGGTGACCGGCCGTCCCTTCACCACGGAGGTCACCGACGAGGACGGGCACTGGCAGGACAAGCTGAAGGAGAACCCGCTGCTCGACATCGAGCTCGGGCGTCGACGTGCCCGCGCCGCCGCCGCGCTGATGCTGGCCCTGCCCGGCGGCGCCTATGTCTACCAGGGCCAGGAGCTCGGTCTGGAAGAGGTGGAGGACCTGCCCGAGGAGGCCCTTCAGGACCCGACCTGGCTGCGGTCCGGCCACACCGACCGGGGTCGCGACGGCTGCCGGGTGCCGATCCCGTGGAGCGGCGAGGCTTCCCCCTTCGGCTTTGGCGTGGACGCCCAGCCGTGGCTGCCGATGCCAGCACACTGGGCTGACCTCACCGTCGAGGCTCAGGACGCAGATCCCGCCTCGACGCTCAACCTGTTCCGGGAGCTGCTGCGCGTCCGCCGCGACCGGGAGGCCCTCGGCGACGGACAGCTCACCTGGAATGACTCATCCGCGGACGTGTTGGACTTCACCCGCGAGCCCGGGTTCCGCTGCGTCGTCAACCTCTCGGACCTCCCGGTGGCGCTGCCCGCCGGTGACCTGCTGGTCGCCACCGAGGAACTCGTGGACGGACGCCTGCCCGGTGATGCGACCGCTTGGCTGGCGGTCTGACCCGGGCTCCAATGCTCGAAGACCGGACGGCGGCCCGTACCCCAGGCCGGGTACGGGCCGCTTCTCCTTGCCCACAAGAGCCCGCAGCAATCGTCCATATTTCAGGACGATTGGACATATCCACCGAGCATGGCCGAAAATTGTGCCATGTGCTTCCGTCAGCTCCCGGCCCCACGTGCGGCCCTGATGCTGGTTCGTCGCGTCCACGTCGACCTGCTGCGCCTCGAGCTCTGCGAGTGTTGATGCCCGCCAGTCGCGTCGTCCGCGGCTGAAGCGGCCCCCTTCGTGACCACCCCGAAGGCGTCCGGTACCACCCCCTCGACACCCCGTCGCCCACGACGCCCGACACGGCGTCGGCCCCCGTCCCGGACCGGCCCGCTGGCCCGGACACCGCAGCACACAGTCAGGACGGTCACATGCCCTCCACGCTCATCCTCTCCGTCCCGCTGCTGCTCAACCTCGACCCCAACCTGGTCATCGCTGGCCTGGTCGTCGGGCTGCTCGTCGGTCTCACCGGTATGGGCGGCGGCGCCCTGCTCACGCCGCTGCTGGTGCTCGTCTTCGGCGTCCCGCCGCTGGCTGCGGTCTCCAGCGACCTGGTCGTCAGCCTCGTCATGAAGCCCTTCGGGGGCGCGGTGCACCTCGCCCGCGGCACCGTCGACAAGGGCCTGTTGCGCTGGCTGGTCACCGGTTCCATCCCGGCCGCCTTCATCGGCTCCGTGATCATCGGCCTGCTCGGGCGCAGTTCCCACGCCGGCCAGGTGCAGGGGGCCATCAAGCTGCTGATCGCCGTCGCCCTGCTTGCCGTCGTCGCGGCCACCATCGCACGGCTGTGGTCAGACCGCCGTGCCCCACGCGTGGACGACGGTGCCCCGGTGGTCGTCCGTCCGCTCGCCACACTGGCCGTCGGCGCGATCGGCGGTCTGGCCGTCGGACTCTCGTCCGTGGGCGCCGGAACGCTGATCATCGCAATGCTGCTCACGCTCTACCCTCGGATCAGCCCGCGCGCGCTGGTCGGCACCGACCTGGTGCAGGCGATCCCGCTGGTCGCCTCCGCGGCTCTCGGCCACGCCCTGTTCGGGCAGGTGCAGTTGCCGCTGACCGCCTCCTTGCTCGTGGGCGCCATCCCGGCCGTCATCCTCGGCGCGCGCTGGTCGTCATCTGCATCGCCACGGGTGACCCGTCCGGTCGTCAGCGCCGTGCTCAGCGCGTCCGCCCTCGCCCTGCTGCACGCCCCGGCGCTGTTGGTCATCGCGGGAGCCTTCACAGCGCTTGCTCTGACGATCGCCCTCCAGTGGCCTGCGCCCGGCAAGACCCCCGACGCCGGGCCGAGCGATACTGATACCAATACCCTCCTGCCCGACCAGGTTCTCGCCAGCGTCGGCCTCTCCCGGGCCAACGACCTCAGAAAGGTTTCCCCATGACCACGACCAGTACTCCGGAACAGGGTTCGCGGGCCCAGGTCCGTCCGCCGCGCGCCGGACAGAGCAACGGCCAGTGGCTCATCGACGGCACCGCGCCGCTCAATGCGAACGAGGTCTTCAAGGCCGAGAGCCCGATCCTGTCGGTGCGTGACCGCATCATCGAGACCTACGCCAAGCAGGGCTTCGATTCGATCGACCCCGACGACCTGCACGGACGCTTCCGCTGGATGGGCCTCTACACCCAGCGCCGTCCCGGGATCGACGGTGGACGCACCGCACAGCTGAGCACCGAGGAGCTCGAGGACCGCTACTTCATGATGCGCGTGCGCATCGACGGCGGGGCCCTGACCACCCAGCAGCTGCGCACCATCGGCGAGATCTCCCGCGACTTCGGCCGCGACACCGCCGACATCTCCGATCGTCAGAACATCCAGCTGCACTGGGTCGAGGTCGAGAGCGTCCCCGAGATCTGGCGTCGGCTGGAGTCGGTGGGCCTGATGACCACCGAGGCCTGTGGCGACTGCCCCCGCGTGATCCTCGGCAGCCCGGTCGCCGGGATCGCGGCGGACGAGATCATCGACCCCACCCCCGCGATCGAGGAGATCCAGCAGCGCTTCATCGGGGACGAGTCGATCGCCAACCTGCCCCGCAAGTTCAAGACCGCCATCACCGGCCACCCGAGCCTGGACGTCGTCCACGAGATCAACGACATCTCCCTGGTCGGCGTGGTGCACCCCGAGCTCGGCCCGGGCTACGACCTGTGGGTGGGCGGCGCACTGTCGACCGCCCCGCGGCTGGCAGAGCGACTCGGCGCCTTCGTGGCCCCCGAGGAGGCAGCCGAGGTGTGGCACGCGGTCGTCCAGATCTTCCGTGACTACGGCTACCGCCGCCTGCGCAACAAGGCCCGGATGAAGTTCCTGCTGGCCGAGTGGGGCACCGACAAGTTCCGCCAGGTGCTCGAGGACGAATACCTCGGACGCAAGTTGCCCGATGGTCCCGCCCCGCTGCCCGCCGCCACCCCTGGCGACCACGTCGGCGTCCACCAGCAGAAGGACGGCAACTTCTACCTCGGTGCCGCCCCGACAGTCGGACGCTTGACCGGCACCCGGATCATCCAGCTGGCCGACGCGATGGAGGCCGCAGGTTCGGGACGCGTGCGCCTGACCCCGCACCAGAAGCTCGTCATCCTGGACGTCGCCGAGGCCGAGGTCGAGCCACTCATCGAGGCCCTGGACGGCATCGGGCTGAGCGTTCGCCCGTCCCCCTTCCGGCGTTCGACGATGGCCTGCACCGGGCTGGAGTTCTGCAAGCTCGCGATCGTGGAGACCAAGGCGAATGCCGAGCAGGCGATCGCCGAGCTGGAGCAGCGTCTGGCCGGCATCGAGCTGGACCGCCCGATCAGCCTGCACGTCAACGGCTGCCCCAACTCGTGTGCCCGCATCCAGACCGCGGACATCGGCCTCAAGGGCCAGATGATCACCGTGGACGGGGAACAGGTGCCCGGTTTCCAGGTGCACCTGGGCGGTGGACTGGCCTCCGATGAGCGCGACGAGGCGGGCCTTGGACGCACCGTCCGTGGCCTCAAGGTGAGCGCCGACCAGCTGCCTGACTACGTCGAACGCGTCGTCCGTCGGTTCCTCGCGGATCGCGAGACGACGGCCGACGGCACCGCCGAGACCTTCGCCCAGTGGGCGCACCGCGCTGAGGAAGGAGCACTTCTGTGAGCACATCGGTGGAGCACGAGCAGCAGGCACCCACTCGTCGGTCGGTCGAGGAACTGCGTGCGCTGGCCGAACAGGGCGAAGTGCTGCTCCGTGACGCGGACGCCGACGCGATCGCCGCCTGGGCCGCCGAGAACTTCGGGGCCAGCCTGGCCGTGGCCTGCTCCATGCAGGACGCGGTGCTGCCGCACATCGTCAGCAAGTACGCGCCCGGCGTGGACACCTTGTTCCTGGAGACCGGGTACCACTTCGCCGAGACCATCGGGACGCGCGACGCGGTCGCCCACCAGCTGCCGATCACGGTCGTCGACGTGCTGCCCAAGCAGACGGTTTCCGAGCAGGACGCCGAGTACGGGGAGAAGCTCTACGAGCGCGACCCCGCCACCTGCTGCCGCCTGCGCAAGGTGGAGCCGCTGGACGAGCAGCTCACCGGGTACGACGCCTGGGTCACCGGCGTGCGCCGCGAGGAGGGCCCCACCCGCGCCAACACGCCCGTGGTCACCTTCGACGAGCGCCACCAGATGGTCAAGATCAACCCGCTGGTCAACTGGACCTTCGACGACCTGATGACCTATTCCGAGGCCAACAACCTCGTGGTCAACCCGCTGGTCTTCGACGGCTACCCCAGCATCGGGTGCGAGCCCTGCACCCGTCCGGTCGCCCCGGGTGAAGACATTCGCGCCGGGCGTTGGGCGGGCTCCGCCAAGACCGAGTGCGGGATCCACCTGTGAGCGTCAGCACCGTGACACCTACCCCCAACCACACCGCGACCCCGACTGATGAGGTGACTGTGACCAACCCCGTCCTGACCGACGTGCCCGCCGCCACGGCCGATGGTGCGCCCAGCACCCTCGACCTGCTGGAGGCCGAGGGCATCGCCGTGATCCGCGAGGCCGTCGGCGAGAGCCGGCGCCCGGTGCTGCTGTTCAGCGGCGGCAAGGACTCGGTCGTCATGCTCCACCTGGCTCGCAAGGCCTTCTGGCCGGCGCCGATCCCCTTCCCCGTCCTGCACGTCGACACCGGGCACAACTTCCCCGAGGTGATCGACTACCGCGACGCCGAGGTGGAACGCCTCGGCCTGCGGCTCGACGTCGCATCCGTCCAGGACTGGATCGACGACGGACGCCTCGAGGAGCGCCCCGACGGCACCCGCAACCCACTGCAGACCCTCCCGCTGCTGGACGCAATCGAGCGCAGCAAGTACGACGCGGTCTTCGGCGGCGGGCGCCGGGACGAGGAGAAGGCGCGCGCCAAGGAGCGCATCGTCAGCCTGCGGGACGAGTTCGGCCAGTGGGACCCGCGCAACCAGCGCCCCGAGCTATGGCACCTGCTCAATGCCCGCCATCGCCCCGGTGAGCACGTCCGCGTCTTCCCGCTCAGCAACTGGACCGAGCTGGACGTCTGGAGCTACATCGAGCGCGAGAACATCGTGCTGCCCGACCTCTACTACGCCCACGAGCGGGAGGTCTTCGTCCGCGACGGAATGCTGATGGCTGTCGGCGAGGTCTCCCAGCCGCGCGCCAACGAGACCGTGGAGCGACGTGTCGTGCGCTACCGCACCGTCGGCGACATGTCGTGCACCGGTGCGGTCGAGTCATCGGCCGCCAATGCCTCCGATGTGGTCGCCGAGGTCGCGGCCACCACCATCACCGAACGTGGCGCCACCCGTGGCGACGACCGGCTCTCCGAGGCCGCCATGGAGGATCGCAAGAAGGAAGGCTATTTCTGATGGGCGCTGAGTTGACGCAGGCGGGGACGACCCCTCTTGAACCCCCCGTACCCCCACGCGCACCCGCTCGCACCCTGCTGCGCCTGGCCACCGCTGGCAGCGTGGACGACGGCAAGTCGACCCTGGTCGGACGCCTGCTCCACGACACGAAGAACGTCCTGGTCGACCAGATGGACGCCGTGGAGCGGGTCAGCAAGGAACGTGGCCTGACCGCCGCCGACCTGGCGCTGCTCACCGACGGCCTGCGTGCCGAGCGCGAACAGGGCATCACCATCGACGTCGCCTACCGCTACTTCGCCACCCCCGAGCGCGCCTATGTGCTGGCCGACTGCCCCGGGCACGTGCAGTACACCCGCAACACGGTCACCGGATCGTCCACGGCCGACGTCGTGGTGCTGCTCACCGACGCCCGCAAGGGCGTGTTGGAGCAGACCCGTCGCCACCTGGCGGTCGCGGCGCTGCTTCGCGTCCAGCACGTCATCGTCGCGGTGAACAAGATCGACCTGGTCGACTTCAGCCAGGAGGTCTTCACCACCATCGCCGAGCAGATCGGGCAGATCGCCGCCGAACTGGGCGTGACGTCCGTGTTCGCGATCCCCACCTCTGCGCTGGGAGGCGACAACATCGTCGACCGGTCGGCATCGACGCCCTGGTACCAGGGCCCGACGCTACTGGAACTGCTAGAGAGCCTGCCGGTGGGCGGGGACGACCAGACCGGGCTGCGCTTCCCGGTGCAGTCGGTCATCCGTCCGCAGCAGGCCAGCCTCGACGGCAACCCCGACTTCCGCGGCTACGGCGGCCGGATCGCTGCCGGTGAGGTGGCAGTCGGGGACGAGGTCGTCGTCGCGAACAGTGGACGACGCACCACCGTGGCCGGCATCCAGTTGGGAGAGCGGGAACTGCAGCGCGCCGCGGCGCCGCTGTCGGTGACCATCCGGCTGGCCGACGAGATCGACATCGCCCGTGGTGACACGATCGTTGCCGCAGCGGACGCGCCACCGGTGGTCCAGCAGTTCCACGCGACGGTCTGCTGGTTGGCCGAACAGCCGCTGGTCGGCCGCACGCGGTTGCTGGTCAAGCACGGTTCGGCTACCAGCCAGGCGATCGTCACGAACATCGTCGGACGCCTCGACCTGGACACCCTGGCCGAGGTTCCCGCCGACCAGCTCGGCCTCAACGACATCGGCACCGTCGAGGTTCGGTTGTCCCAACCGCTGCCCGTCCAGGATTACGCCGAATCGCGCGCGCAGGGCGCCTTCCTGCTGATCGACGGACCCTCTGGCGCGACCCGCGGCGCCGGCATGGCGCGGTTCTCCACCGATGACCGCGACATCGCCTCGGGAACCAGCCCGGACTGGAATCTGTGACCCCAGCCGTGGACACCCTTTCGGTCGGTCATCCTTTCGCTGCGCAGGCCGCGGACGCCCTCGACGTCGCCCTCGACCTGCGCGGACGTCGCGTGGTGTGCGTGGGCGGCGGTCCGGTGACCGTCCGACGGGTCGAACGGCTGGTCGTGGCCGGGGCACAGGTCCGGTTGGTGGCTCCGGTGGTCGAGCCCGCGCTGGCGGCGCTGGCCCAGGCCGGGACGATCGACTGGGTGGCCCGCCACTATGAGGGCCCCGCGGACATCTCGGACGCCTGGTTCGTGCACACCGCGACCGGGACGGGCGTGGACTCGACCGTGGCCCGGGACTCCGAGGCGGGCCGGACCTTCTGCGTCCAGGCGTCCAATGCCGGGCAGGGCAGCGCGCAGGTGCTGGCCTCGCGCAGCGTCGACTCCCCCGCCGGACCGCTGCGCGTGGCCGTCCATGGTGGTGGAGACCCCCGCCGGGCCGCGTCGGTGGCCGATCAGGTGGCTGGTGAGCTGAGCTCCGGCGTGCACGACCTTCGGGCTCGGCGCCGTCGCGTTGGCGTGGGCTGGGTGGCGCTGGTGGGCGGCGGTCCAGGCGATCCGGGCCTGCTGACCCGCGCCGGCTGGGAGGCGCTGCGCAGCGCGGACGTCGTGGTCGTCGACCGGTTGGCGCCCCGTGAGGTGCTCGCCGAGCTGGACCCGGCCGTCCGCGTGATCGAGGTGGGCAAAGCCCCCGGCGCGCACACGATGACGCAGGCCCAGATCAACGACGTGCTGGTGCGTGAGGCGCTGGCCGGGTGGGGCGTGGTGCGCCTCAAGGGCGGCGACCCCTATGTGCTCGGACGCGGCGGCGAGGAGCGACTGCGGCTCGAGTCGGAGGGCGTCCCGGTGCGGGTGATCTCGGGCGTGACGAGCTCGATCGCCGGTCCGGCCGCGGCCGGGATCCCGGTCACGCATCGGGGTCTGGCGACGGGTTTCACCGTCGTGACCGGCCACGACGAGGTCGGTGACCTGCCGGTCCGTGACGACCACACCCTGGTGTTTTTGATGGGCGTCTCGAAGTTGCGCACCATCGTGGCGACCCTGCTGGCGGCCGGGCACTCCCCCGAGACGCCCACCGCGATCGTGGAACGTGCCCACACCTCCTCCCAGCGCACCACCGTCGCCACCTTGCACGAGCTGCCCGAGGTGGCCGAGCAGGTAGGCGTCGAGAACCCCGCCGTGATCGTGGTCGGACGCGTCGTGACCGTCAGCCCGCAGTGGGCCGACCGATGAACCGTCCCTTGATCGTCGTCGCGCATGGGACCGCCGATGAGCGCGGCATCTCAACCCTGGAAGACATCGCACGGCTCGCCGGGGAGCAGGTCGGTGCAGCGACCAGCCTCGGCTACGTGGACGTCTGCGGTCCCGAAGCAGCCGACGTTCTCGCCGGCGCGGTCGCTCCGGTCGTCGTGCCCTTGTTCCTGGGCGGCGGGTACCACGTCCAGGAGGACGTCCCTGAGGCGGCGGCCAAGGCTGCGGACGCGACGGTGACCAGCCACCTGGGTGTCGACGACCTGGTGGCGGATGCCGCGGTGTCGCGGTTGCGGGAAGCCGGATGGGTGCCCGATGCGACGGTGCGCCAGTACGTGCTGGTCGCGGCCGCCGGCAGCCGCCGCGCCTCGGTGCGCGCCGAGGTCGAGGGTCTGGCGGCGCTGGTCGCCCAACGCACGAATGTCGAGACGAGCGCGGTCTACGTCACCTCCGCCCCGGACGGACTGGCGGCCCGAGTCGCGGCCCTGGTCGCCGAGGGTGCACAGGTAGCGGTGGCCAACCTGTTGATCGCACCTGGCTGGTTCAACGACAAGTTGGTCCGGGAGGCGCGCGAGAATGGTTCGTCCGTCGTCGCCGATCCGTTGGGCACCCACCCGTCCCTGATCGAGTTGCTCGCCCAGCGCTACCGCGGCGCCTGAGGCAAGCTCCCCGAACAAGAATCACGATCCCCGAGCCGACGAGGCTGGAACCCCTCAAGTGCGTTCCCGAGCTTGATGCTCCTATTGGGTGCCAGGGGGTTGGGTGCCAGGGGGTTGGGTGGCGAGTTGGTCGCAAAACGGCGGCGACAGGCTCGGGGATCGCTGGCGAGGGCCAAGAAACCCCGCGATGTGATGTCATACTGAAAGTATGAGTGCCACCACGATCAAGGTGCCCGCCGATCTTCGCGACCTGCTGAAGAGGCAGGCCGCCAAACACCAGCGCACGCTGGCGGAGCACCTGGCCGCAATGGCGCGCCGCGAGGAACGCGACCAGCGTTGGCATCAGCTGCGAGGGGAAATGGAGGCCAGTTCGCCGGACGAGCAGTACCGCAGCGAGTTCGAGGACTGGCAGAGCGATGCGTGGCGGTGACCCGATACATTCGTCCGTTGAACTCGCGACGGGCGAGGTCTGGTGGGCGAGCCCGGATGCAACCGTCGGTAGGGAGCAGTCGGGACGTCGCCCTGTGCTCGTGGTGGCCAGCCAGCGCTACCTCGACCAGGTCGACACCTTGGCGCTGGTCGTTCCGCTCACTACTCGAGACCGGGGCTGGTCGAACCACGTGCTCGTAACAGCGGAACCAGCGTTGCCGGAAGCCTGCTTCGCCATGACCGAGCAACTCCGCGCGATATCGCGCGAACGTCTGGTGAGCCGTCTGGGCCGTGCCTTCGAACCGTGCATGGAGGCCGTGCAGAAGTGGCTCGTTGAGTATTTGGTGGAAGACCCGGATCTGCTCCGCTGATGTCCGCGAATCCCTACGCAAGCAGACCGGAGGGACCTCTCGAGAGGTTCGGGGAACGGACCAGGAGAGCTTCCAGCGCCGCACGGGATGCACCGGCGAGCGGAACGGGTCGTCCGGACTCGTCCGCACACACCAGCACCGTCCGACCCCGGGCGTGGACCCGTCCGCCGTGGGGCTGGTCGTGCAGCGGGTCGACCACCTCGGCCGCCAGCGTCACCGACGAATTGCCCAGCGCAGCCACCCCGGTGCGCACCACATAACCTTCGGCGCGGTGCTCCATCTGGGCCAGGTAGTCGACGTCCTGACGGGCCACCAGCCACATCCGTCGCGGACCCATCGGTTCCGGCGCGTCGACGATGCTCCCCTGCCGCGCCATCGACGGGTCGGCCTGCGTGGTGAGCGCGATCCGCGCCTCCTGCAGGTAGTCGTAGAAGCAGACATTGTTGACATGGCCGTAGGAGTCGAGGTCGCTCCAGCGCACCCGGAAACCGAACTCGTGCCCACGGCCCCCCAAATGCACCAAGGGCAGCTTGCGCAGCTCCAGGTCGTCGTCCAACAGGGACGTGAAATGCGTCCGCTCGTCGGCGGTCAGCCGTCGCGGGTGCTGGCGCTCGAAATCGAAGGGGCACAACACGGTGCGGGCCCGGAAGACATCGTGGCCCTCATGGGTGGCGCGGTAGGCCAACTCGAAGCGCGCCGCGCCGACCTTGACCGGCCACAGCTCCACCCGCACGGGTGCGCCGGTGAACTCGACGGGACGTAGATACTCCAGCTGGTGCGCCACGACGACCACGCCGCCGCCCAGCAGATGCCGGTTCGGGCCATTCATCAAGAAGTCCGCGCGCGCCTCCTGCAGGTAGTCGGCGACCAGGGAGTTGTTGACGTGCCCCTGCGCGTCCAGGTCACCCCAGCGCGGCGCCACGTCCGTCGCGAAATGGTCCGCGGTGACCCTCGACATCGTGGCCTGCGCCGCGACCACGCTCAGCCCTCCGCTTCGTACAGCGACTCGACGACGTGCGCGTACTTCTTCGCGACGACATTGCGCCGCACCTTCATGTTGGGCGTGACGCCGCCGTCGTTGACGCTGAACTCGTGGTCCAGGATCGCAAACCGCTTGACCGTCTCCCAGCGTTCCAGACGCTCGTTGGCCCTGGCCATGAAGCGTTCGATGGACGCGTTGATCTCCGGCAGCTGGGTCAGCTCCTCGTAGGTCAGGCCCTGCTTGCCGCGCTTCTTGGCCCACTTGAGCAGCTGGTCCCTGTCCAGGGTGACCAGCGCGACGATGTACTTGCGTCCCTCACCGAGCACGACGGCCTGCGATACATAGGGGATGTTGGCGGCGATCGCCGCCTCCACCTTCTGCGGGGCCACGTACTTGCCGCCGGAGGTCTTGATCAGGTCCTTCTTGCGGTCGGTGATGCTGAGGTAGCCGTCGGCATCCAGCTCCCCAGTGTCGCCGGTGTGGAACCAGCCGTCCTGCAGCGCTTCGGCGGTCTCCTCGGGCATGTTGTGGTAGCCCCTGAAGATCGTCGGACCCTTCAGCAGGATCTCCCCGTCGTCCGCGATCTCGACGTCCAGCCCGGGGGTGACCTGACCGACGGTTCCGAAGCGCTGGTGTGCGGGGTGGTCGACGAAGGCGATGGCTGAGGTCTCGGTGGAACCGTAGCCCTCGAAGACGGTGATCCCGGCGGAGTAGAACCACTCCTGCACCTGGCTGGACAGCTTCGCCGAGCCGGAGATCAAGAACCTGAGGTTGCCGCCCATCGTGTCCTTGAGCTTGCTGAACACGAGCTTGTCCGCGAGCGCGTACTTGCGCGCCAGCAGGGGCGGCATCGGCTCACCGGCCAGTCGGTAGGGGCGCGACTCCTTGCCCACCGCAAAGGCCCAGCGAGCGATCCGTCCCTTCACACCGCTGGACGGGCTGGCGGTCATCACCGAGTTGCGGACCTTCTCGAAGATGCGCGGGGCGCCGCACATGAAGGTCGGTCGGGTCTCCTGCAGGCCAGCGACGATCCGGTCGACGCGCCCGTCGACGGCGGTGGCGAAGCCATATGCCAGCTGGATGCTGAGCAGGCACTTGCCGAAGACGTGCGAGAGCGGCAACCACAGGTATTGGATGTCCTCGGGTCCGTCGATGATTTTGAGCGACTTCATCGACTCACCGATGAAGGTCCACGATTGCTGGGTGAGCTCCACGCCCTTCGGACGCCCCGTCGTGCCGGAGGTGTAGATGAGCGTCGAGAGCGTGTCCGGTCCGGTGGCGTCGATGGCGTCCTGGACGCAGGTCGGCTCGGCCGCCAGCTTCGCACGTCCCTGCTCGCGAAGTTCCCCCCAGGAGATGACGCGCTGGTCGACGCGGTCTGCGGCGGTACGGTCATCCTCGATGATGACGATCGCGCGCACCTGGTCACCCAGTTCGTCGTCGTGCAATTGCACCTTTGCGACCTGGGCCTGGTTCTCGGCAACCAGGACGACCGATCCGGAGTCGGCGAGGATGTGCAACACGTCATGGTCGGTGGTGTTGGGATAGATCGTGGTGGTGGCGCCGCCGGCGCAGGCCACGGCGAAGTCTGCGACGATCCACTCGTAGCGGGTGCTCGCGGCGATGGCGACCCGTTCCTCGGGACGTACACCGAGGGCCAGCAGGCCGGCGGCATACTCATGGGCCTCGGTCTGGAAGGCGTCCCAGGTCACGGTGCGCCAATGATTGGGGCCCTTCGGAGCGCGGTCCGGGACGAGGAAGGCGGTCCGCTCCGGCCCCTTGGCCACCCGCTCGGCGAGCATGGTGCCAAGGTTCGGCGGGCAGATGGCGAGGATATCGTCGCGGACGCTGTTCATGGTGCTCCATTTCAGACTGGTGACCAGCACACACTAGTCGTTGGCCCAGACTCACCGAGGGTGAAGGCCGGTTCGAAGGCCTTTTTGGATAGGCTCCCGCCATGGCATCACCCCAGGACGATCCGGTCTGGTTGACGACCGACCAACAGAAGATCTGGCGCAGCTGGCTGGGGGCCGTTGCGAAGATCGACCGCCATCTCGACGAAGACCTGCGACAGCACGGACTGGACCTGGGGGAGTACGAGATCTTGGTGTGTCTCTCGGAGGCGCCCGACCGCAAGCTGCGGATGAGTGAGCTGGCAGAGGCCGTCCGCCAGTCTCGATCCCGCCTCACCCACGCCGTCAGCCGGATGGAGAAGCGCGGTCTCGTGACCCGCACCTCGGCCCCCGACGACCGGCGCGGCGTGATCGCGACCCTCACCGACGAGGGCTTTGAGCTGCTGAGCGCCGCGGCCCCCAGCCACGTCGCCGCCGTGCGGCACATCCTCGTCGACGCGATGGGCCCGCAACGCTATGCCGAGCTGGGACGTGCCATGGACGCGGTGCTGGCGGTGGAAGACTGAGTGCGTGACCGCGCTCGACGACTTCCTCGCCCAAACCGGTGTTGCTGACTGCACCGACACCTCCACGCTCTCCCGGGCGCTGTACTCGACCGACGCGTCCATCTACCGCGTGGTGCCACAGGCCGTCGCACGCCCCCGCACCACCGACGAACTGCTGACCGTTGCCCGCGCCGCCCTGGCGGTCGGGCTGCCGATCGTCCCCCGAGGCGCTGGCACCTCCTGCGCCGGCAACGCCGTCGGCGAGGGACTGGTCATCGACGTCGCACGCCACCTCAATGGCATCGGGACGATCGACGCATCCGCCCGCACCGCCGTGGTCCAACCCGGCGTCGTGCAGCAGGCGCTGCAGGTCGCCGCCCGTCCGCATGCCCTGCGCTTCGGGCCCGACCCGTCCACCTTCACCCGATGCACCATCGGCGGCATGATCGGCAACAACGCCTGCGGCCCGCGCGCGCTGGGCTATGGCCGCAGCTCCGACAACATCGTCTCCCTGACCGTGCTGACCGGCACCGGGGAGCTCATCACCCTCGGCGAGGGTGGCACCGACGCCGCTCCCCTGCCGGCGTTGCGGGATCTGGTCGGTGCGAACCTGGGAACCATCCGTACTGAGTTCGGCCACTTCCCCCGCCAGGTCTCCGGCTATTCGTTGGAGCACCTGCTGCCGGAGAAGGGTTTCGCGGTCGAGAAGTTCTTCGCCGGCACCGAAGGCACCCTCGGTATCATCACATCCGCGACCGTCCGACTGGTCGCCGATGCTCCGGTGGCGATGATGGTGGCGCTCGGCTACCCGTCCATGCCGGAGGCCGCAGACGCGATGCCGGCGATCCTGCCGTTCAAGCCGACCGCCTGCGAGGGCATGGATCGTCGCATCTACGACGTCGTCGTCCGCAAGGCCGGCGCCGGTGCGGTCCCGCCGTTGCCGGCCGGGGACGGTTGGGTCTTCGTCGAACTCGTCGGCGATGACCTGGCCGAGGTCCGGGCTCGGGCGGAGGCGCTGGTCGCCGCCGCCGGGGCGCTGGAGGGCTGGGTGGTCGACGACAAGGCCCGCGCGGACGTGCTGTGGAAGATCCGCGCCGACGGCGCCGGTCTGGCTGGGGTCAGCCTGGACGAGCCCGCTTGGGCGGGCTGGGAGGACGCGGCGGTCCCGCCGGAACGCCTGGGCGCCTACCTGCGCGAGTTCGACGCCTTGCTGGAGCAGCACGGGCTGCACGGCCTGCCCTACGGCCACTTCGGCGACGGCTGCGTGCACTGCCGCATCGACTTCCCGATCCAGTACGCGGGCGGAGCCCAGGCCTACCGCGAGTTCGTCGAGCAGGCTGCGGCGCTGGCTGCGAAGCACGGGGGGTCGATGTCCGGTGAGCACGGCGACGGACGCGCCCGCTCGGCGCTGTTGCCCGCGATGTACTCCCCGGCCGCGCTGGGGCTGTTCGGGCAGATCAAGAACCTGTTCGACCCGGACAACCTGCTGAACCCCGGCGTGCTGGTCGATCCGCGTCCGGTCGAGGCGGATGTGCGGATGGCGCAGACCATCGGCTCCCCCATCCGGCTCGCCAACCCGGAGTTCGCGGCGGCCGTCCATCGCTGCACCGGCGTGGGCAAGTGCCTCGCGAACTCCACCGCCGGCGGCGGGGTGATGTGTCCCAGCTACCAGGCGACCCGCGACGAGAAGGACTCCACCCGCGGTCGCGCCCGTGTGCTGCAGGAGATGGTGAACGGACGCCTGATCGGTGACGGTTTCCGCTCCCCGGAAGTCGCCGAGGCGCTGGACCTGTGCCTGGCCTGCAAGGGCTGTTCCAGCGAGTGCCCCACCGGAATCGACATGCCCACCTTCAAGTCGATCGTGCTGGACGAGAAGTACCGGGGACGCGTGCGACCCGCCTCCCACTACGCGTTGGGTTGGCTGCCGCGCTGGGGACGGATGGTGACCGCGGTGCCCGGGCTGGGCGCGCTGGCCAGCTTCGCCACCCAGACGCCGGGGTTCAAGCATGTGGTTCGCTGGGCGGCAGGGGTCGACCAGCGACGCCCGATGCCGGCCTTCCGGGCCGGCGGTTCGGCGCGCGCGGAGTTCCGTCCGGCGGTCGGAGCGGGCCAGAAGCTCAAGTCGCTGGGAGGGTCGTCGCTGGCAGGGTCGTCGCTGGCAGGGTCGTCGCTGGGAGCGCTGGCCGCTCGGCGCCGCTCGGACATTGTCCCGGTCGGTGACAAGGCCGTGGTGATCTGGGTGGATTCGTTCACCGACGCCTTCGTCGGTGACCAGCTCGCCGGGCTGGTTCAGACGCTGGTGCGCGCCGGCTACGAGCCGCAGGTGCTGCAGTCGGACGCGTGCTGCGGCCTGACCTGGATCACCACCGGCCAGCTGGACGGTGCGCGCCGCCAACTGCGCCACGCCCTGGACGTGCTGCACCCGATCGTCTCCTCCGGCGTCCCGGTGGTCGGCCTGGAACCCAGCTGCATGGCCGTGTGGCGCTCCGACGCTGGGGAACTTCTGCCGGACGAGCCGCGAGTGGCCGATGTGGCCAACGGCATCTTCACCCTGGCCGAGTTGCTGACCAACACCGAGGGCTGGCTGGCGCCGGACCTGTCCGGTCACACGATCATCGCCCAGCCACACTGCCACCACTCGGCTGTGCTGGGCTGGAAGACCGACGCGGCGCTGCTGGCCAGCACCGGAGCCGAGGTGATCACCCTGGGCGGCTGCTGCGGCTTGGCGGGCAACTTCGGCGTCGAGAAGGGCCATTACGACGTCAGCGTGAAGGTGGCCGAGCACGACCTGCTCCCTGCCCTGCACGCCCACCCGGACGCGATCGTGCTCGCCGACGGTTTCAGCTGCCGCAAGCAGGTCTCCGACCTGGAACAGCGCCGCGCCATGAGCCTGGGTGAACTGCTCGCGACGCACTCCGCGGGTCCCGAGCGGTTCGTCAGCCAAGAGGATCTCTCGTGGTTCAGCGTGCCCGGTCTCCCCGCGTGGCGTGGAAGGCGGCGTGGCACGCGCTGGTGAGGTGACCGCCGCACCACCTGCCACAATGGGGGTCATGATCACGATCACCGTCAAGTGGGACGTCAAGCCCGAGTACGCCGACCAGTTCATGGACCTCACGCGTGAGTTCACCCAGGCATGCCGCGCCGAGCCCGGTTGCCTGTGGTTCGACTGGTCCCGCAGCGTCGACAACCCGTGCGAGTACGTCCTGGTCGAGGCCTACCGCGACGGCGAGGCCGGTTCGGCGCACGTCAACAGCGAGCACTTCCAGAAGGCGATGGCCGAGCAGGGACAGTACGCGGCGAGCCGCCCCAAGGTGATCAGCTACGAGATCCCCCAGGACGACTGGAGCGAACTCGGCGAGATCCAGATGCCCTGATCAAGGAACCGGTCAGTCCCGATCGACCGCCGAACTCGGTGGTCGATCGGGACTGACCGTTCCTCAGGCCCCCGTGGCCTCGGCCGCGATCCGCGCCAGTTCGGCGCGTCGCCCGGCCTGCTCGGTCGGGTCGGGGACGGGCAGTGAGGCCAGCAGGCGACGCGTGTAGGCGTCCGTGGGATTGGCTGGGAGCTCCAGATCGGCAGAGATCCCGGCCAGCACACGAAACGCCCGCGGTTCCGGCCCAGGCGGTTCAGGCCCAGGCGCCGCGGACGTGTTGTGGCGGGTACGGCGTCTCGGAGGCCGGGAGACCCAGCTCATGGGCTGCGCGCTGGGGCCAGTGCGGCTCCCGCAGGGCCGCGCGGGCCAACAGAACGACGTCGGCCTGCCCGTCGACCAGAAGTTGTTCGGCCTGGACGGGCTCGGTGATCAGGCCGACCGCGCCGGTCGGGACCTCGGCCTGCTGCCGGATCGCCTCGGCGAACCTGACCTGGTAGCCCGGACCGACCGGAATGGATGCCCGCACATTGCCACCGGTCGAGACGTCAACCAGGTCGACCCCGTGCTCGCGCAAATGACGCGAGAGCTCGACCGACTGGTCCTCGTCCCAACCCTGGCCCGGCACCCAGTCCGTCGCGGAGAGGCGGACGAACAGGGCCGAGGTCCACACCTCCCGGACCGCATCGACCACCCTCAGCAACAGCCGGATGCGGTTGTCGAAGTCGCCGCCGTACTCGTCGGTGCGCTGGTTGGACAGCGGCGACAGGAATTGGTGCAACAGGTATCCGTGGGCAGCGTGCACCTCCACGACATCGAAGCCGGCGCTCTTGGCCCGCAGTGCGGCGGCGCGGAAGTCGTCCACCACCTTGTCGAGACCGGATTCGTCCAGGGCGGTGGGCTCCAACAATCCGTCGAAGGCGAGCGCGGAGGGTCCGACGACGGGCCAGCCACCCTGCTCGGCGGAGGCGATGCCGGATGGCTCCCCGGGGAAGCCACGCAGGGTGCTCGCCTTGCGGCCGGCATGGGCCAGCTGGACGCCGATAGCGGCGCCCTGGCTGTGGGCGAAGTCGGTGATGCGATGCCAGGCCGTCACCTGCTCGTCGTTCCACAGGCCGGTGTCCTGCGGGCTGATCCGTCCCTCCGGGGACACCGCGGTCGCCTCGCTGAGCACCAGACCGAAGCCACCTTGGGCGAAGGCCCCGAGGTGCACCAGATGCCAATCGGTCGGGACGCCGTCCTGCTCCTCGACCGAGTACTGGCACATGGGTGCGACCCAGACCCGGTTCTTGATGGTCAGGTCGCGCAGGGTGATGGGCTGGAAAAGCAAGGGGCTCATGGTGGGCCCAACCGCCGTGGCGGCGCGCGCATTCCCGGCGGGTCAGTCAGCGAGACGGGTCTGCGCACCGGCTTCGTAGCGGTGGAAGGCGGGGACGAGCCTGACCAGGGCAGCGATGGCTGCCATGATCACCAGCCCCCCGATCAGCGGCGGCGCCCAGACAGCGGCCAGCGCGGCAACGCCCACGAAGGCGTCCCCCACCCTCGGACCACCGGTGACGACCATGATGTAGATCCCCTGCATGCGTCCGCGAATCGAGTCGGGGACGGCCTGCAGCAAGATGGTGTTGCGGAAGATCGCCGAGACATTGTCGCTGGCACCCATCCCGACGAGCATCACGATGGACGCCCACAGCGCACCGTGGTTGGTGTGGCTGAGGGTGCCGACGCCGCCGGGCAGGCGTCCGGTGATGGTGGCCAGCAGCACCAGACCGAAGCCCGCGGCGAAGGCCCCGTAGGCGATGATCGCCAGGTTCACCGCCCGTCCGTGGCGGCGCCAGGTGACGATGCGTCCGCTGAAGCCGGAGCAGACGATCGCGCCCACGGCGGAGGCGGCCGCGAGGATGCCCGCGGTGAGCGGACCACCGCCCACGGCCACGGCACCGACGGCCGGGAACAGCGAGCGCGGGTTGCCGAAGGTCATGGCGATGATGTCGACGACGAAGCTCATCGCCACGACGGGGCTACGCGCGATGAAGCGCGCGGACTCCTTGATGGCAGCCAGTCCCTTGTGCTCGCTGGTCGTCTCGGGACGCATCGCGGGCAGCGCCCACAAGCCGAGGAAGCTGCCGCAGAAGAGCAGGACGTCGAGGGAGTAGGTCCAGGCATAGCCGACGCGTCCCACGAGGAGCCCGGCAAGTGCCGGACCGGTGGTGAGCACGATGCCCATGCTCATGCCGTTCAGGGCGCCCGCGGCGGGCAGCAGGTCGGCGGGGACGAGCGAGGGCACCATCGCCGATCGGGACGAGGACGCGAGCCCGGCACCGACCGCGTTGAGGGCGCTGAGCAGGTAGAGCGACCAGACGGTCTCGTGGCCGGTCCAGGCCAGCAAGGCGATGACCAACGTGGACGTCCACGCCAACATCGCGGCGCCCAGCGCGACCAGACGACGGTCGTGCCGGTCGACCATTCCCCCGCCCCACAGCCCGGCGACCATGGTGGGGACGAGTGCGATGACGCCGACCAGGGAGACCATGAAGGTCGAGCCGGTGAGGTCGTAGATGTGCAGGCCGACGGCGACCGAGGTGAGCAGGTTGCCGATGCCGGTGACCAGCGCGCCAATCCACATGTACGTGAAGGGCCGCGACGCGCGGAAGGGCGCGAGGTCGATGAGGACGGACTTCTTCTGCGGCTCTGGCACCCCGCGATGCTAGTCCGCTCGTGGATCCTGGCCGCGTCTAGGCTGGCGAGGTGAATGACGGCGTGCTGCTCTACGACCCCGACTGTGGCTTCTGCACGGCCACAGCGCGCCGGATGCAGGGCTGGTCACTCGGTTGCTTGATCGAGCCCATGACGCCCGCGCGGCTCGCTCAATTCGGCGTCGACGAACGCCGCGCGCTCCGCCAGGTCCCGTTCGTCGGCGCAGACAATCAGGTCCATTTCGGTGCAGAGGCGTTCGCCGCCGCGTTGGGCACCGGCGGCCCGGCGCACCGGGTCGCTGGACGGCTGCTGGCGACTCCCCCGGTCAGCTGGCTGGGCGCCGTCGTCTACCGCGAGGTGGCCGCGCACCGGCACCAGTTGCCCGGTGGCACCGACGCCTGCGAGCTGCACTGAGGTTCGCAGCCCGCGGCGACGGCCAGCCCACGACGACGGCCAGCCCACGACGACGGCCAGCCCACGACGCCGGCCAGCCCCAACAGCTGAGCAGTGGAGCTCGGTGAAGAGTCCGTTGGGCTCCCGGATCAGTCGCGCATCAGGCGACGGTGCTTGGAGGCGTGCGGACGGGCCGCCTCCTCGCCCAGACGCTCGATCTTGTTCTTCTCGTAGTCGGCGAAGTTGCCCTCGAACCAGAACCACTTGCTCTCGTCCTCATCATTGCCTTCCCACGCGAGGATGTGGGTGGCGACGCGGTCGAGGAACCAGCGGTCGTGGGAGATCACCACGGCGCAGCCGGGGAACTCGAGCAGTGCGTCCTCGAGGCTCGAGAGGGTCTCGACGTCGAGGTCGTTGGTGGGCTCGTCGAGCAGCAGCACGTTGCCGCCCTGCTTGAGCGTCAGCGCCAGGTTCAGGCGGTTGCGCTCACCACCCGAGAGCACCCCGGCCAGCTTCTGCTGGTCCGGTCCCTTGAACCCGAAGGAGGCGACATAGGCGCGGGAGTTCATCTCGAAGTTGGCGACCTTGATGAAGTCCAGGCCCTCGGAGACGACCTCCCAGACATTCTTCTTGGGGTCGATGCCCGAGCGGTTCTGGTCGACGTAGCTGAACTTGACCGTCTCGCCGACCTTCACGACGCCCGCGTCGGGCTGCTCCTGCCCGGTGATGGTCTTGAACAGCGTGGTCTTGCCGACGCCGTTCGGGCCGATGATGCCGACGATGCCGGCTCGCGGCAGGCTGAACGACAGGTTGTTGATCAGGACGCGCTCGTCGAAGCCCTTCTTGAGCTTGTCCACCTCGATGACGGTGTTGCCCAGGCGCGGACCGGCCGGGATGTTGATCTCGGAGGTGTCGATCTTGCGGTTGCGCTCGGCCTCGGCAGCCATCTCCTCGTAGCGAGCCAGGCGGGCCTTGCTCTTCGCCTGACGAGCCTTCGGGCTGGAGCGGACCCACTCCAGCTCCTTCTCCAGGATCTTGGCGCGCTTGGCGTCCTTCTGGCCCTCGATCTGCAGGCGGTCGCGCTTGGTCTCCAGGTAGGTGGAGTAGTTGCCCTCGTAGGGGTGCAGGCGCCCACGGTCGATCTCGCAGATCCACTGGGCGACGTTGTCGAGGAAGTACCGGTCGTGGGTGACCGCCAGGACGGCGCCGGGGTAGTTCTTGAGGTGGCCCTCGAGCCAGTTCACGCTCTCCGCGTCGAGGTGGTTGGTGGGCTCGTCGAGCAGCAGCAGGTCGGGCTGCTGCAACAGCAGCTTGCACAGCGCGACGCGACGGCGCTCACCACCGGACAACACGTTGACGGGGGTGTCGCCGGGCGGGCACTCCAGGGCCTCCATCGCCTGGGCGAGCTGGGCATCGAGGTCCCAGGCGTTCGCGGCGTCGAGATCGGTCTGCAACTCTCCCATCTCGGCCATCAGGGCGTCGAAGTCGGCGTCGGGCTCGGCCATCTCCATGCCGATCGCGTTGAAGCGGTCGAGCTTGCCCTTGATCTCGGCAACCCCCTCCTCGACGTTCTCGAGCACCGTCTTGTCCTCGCTCAACGGGGGTTCCTGCATCAGGATGCCGACCGTGGCGCCCTTCATCAGCTGGGCGTCGCCGTTGTTCGGCTTCTCCAGCCCGGCCATCAGCTTCAGCATCGTCGACTTGCCAGCGCCGTTCGGGCCGACCACGCCGATCTTCGCTCCGGGGTAGAACGACAGGGTGACGTTGTCGAGAATGACCTTGTCACCGGCGGTCTTGCGTACGTTGTGCATGGTGTAGATGAACTCAGCCATGTCGGCAGAACGTCCTTCGATAGAGGGTGCCCGAGCTGGGGCGGCAAACGTCGCCCATTATGCCAGCCCGAGCACCCCGCCCTTGCCGCACGGAACTGGCAGCTCACTTCACCGGCGTGACCAGTTCCCCGCGCTCGGCGGCATCCAGTTCCGCGCGCGCCACATCCTCGTCGGTGGGCGGTTCGACGGCGTCGCTGACGGCAGCCGACAGCTGCGCCTCGGCATAGAGCTCACCGGTGGTCGGGTCAATCACGTCGCCCTCGGTGGTGCGCACCTTCGCGCCGGAGCGGACGAACTGTGCGGTCCCCCGGCTCAGGTCATGGCCGATGGTGGCGACCTCGACGACCAGCCGCTCGTTGCGGATGCCGTCCTTCAGCCAGGCTTGCGTGCGCAGCCGGCCCTGGACCAGCACCGGGTCGCCCTTGGAGAGCGAAGCCTTGACGTTCGATGCGAGCCGGCCCCAGCAGTTGGCCTGCACCCAGGTGGTCTCCGCGTCCACCCACTGGCCCTGCCGTAGCTGGCGCGGCGTGACCGCGAGCCGGAAACTCGCCCGCGCCCAACCCTCGCCATGGGCGAGATCGATGTCCGTACCGACATTGCCGGTCAGCGTGATCTGGATGTCCTGCATGCTTCCTCCTTGACGTGTGGTGTGCCCCTCTCCTTGTCACTCTTGTTTTTCTGCGCAGTCGCTCGTCAGCGAGGCTTGTCCCCTGTGGACAATTCCTCCGTCACGCGACGGCTGTGGACAACTCACGACCCACCATGCGCTGGCTAGGGTTGACGCATGCCAGCCCTGGACCCAACGCTCCATCCGATGCTGGCGTGCCCGCTGTGCCGCGAGCCGGTGGCGGTGCTTGAGCGCGAACTCGTCTGCACCTCGAACCACCACTTCGACCGGGCCAAGGAGGGTTTCGTCAACCTGCTGCGCCCGGGTCGCGCGCGCAAGGAGGTGATCGGCGACGACGCCGACATGGTCGCCGCGCGGCGCCGCTTCCTCGACCGCGGTCACTACCGATGCCTGACCGAGGGTCTGGCTGCGCTCGTCGCCGACGTCGACCCGACCGGACGGCTGTTGGACGTCGGCTGCGGGGAGGGCACCTTCACGGCGGCGATGGCACCGGCGGGGACGCGACCGGCCGTCGCGATGGACATCTCCCGCCCGGCCGTCCGGATGTCGGCCAGACGGGCGCCGGGAGCGCTGTGCGCCGTGGCCTCGGTGATCGACATCCCGGTAACCGACGCCTCGGTGGACCTGCTCGCCAGCGTGATGAGCCCGATCCACGAGGCCGAGTTCAACCGTGTGGTGCATCCCGGGAGCCGGGCGGTCATCGTCCGCCCGGGGGCCAGCCACCTGAACCAGCTGCGCCGCCTGGTCTATGGCCACGGTGTCGACCATGACGAGGCCTTCGAGGTGCCCGGGGGTTGGCGCCTGGTCGAGCAGCGGCGATTCATCGAGGAGGTGGAGCTGACGTCGAACGACGAGGTGATGGAGGTCTGGGGCATGACCCCCTACCGCTGGAACTCGCCCCGCGAGGGCGGGGATAGGGTCGCGGCGACCCAGGAGCTGGCGATCAGCGTCCACTTCGTCGCCAGCGTCTGGGAGGTGTGCTGATCAGCGGGTGCGGGCCGCAGCCGCCTTTGCCTGCTCGTAGCGGCGCAGTTCGGCGTTGACGGGGTCGACGACCATTCGCTGGCTCACCTGGTGGATCGCCTTGGTGAGCACCGCCTCGGCCCGTCGTGCCTTGGCCCGCGCGGTGATCTCCACGAAGACGCGGCTCAACAGGGCCAGCAGTACGCCGGCCAGTGTTCCTCCGACCACCAGCAGCGTCGGCGTGGCCCAGCCATGCCAGTAGGGCCCGATCGGCAGTGGTGGTGCGCCGAAGTAGATCATCGCCATCCGCGCGCCCAGCCACCCCAGACCCACGACCACCGCGGTGATCAGCAGGTACTGCAGCACCTGGAAGATCTTCCAGTAGCCCTGCCCGCGGTCCATCGCGAGGTCGGTGGTGGCGACGGCCTTGTCGAGCTCGTCGGGGAGGAACTTCTCGTCGGTCCGGGAGGCGTCGCGCACCGCATTCGCCCACCCTCGCGGCAGTCCATTCGATGCACTGTCGGCCAGGGCGCGGACGGCCGAGTCGACCCGCGCCTGCTGAACGCCGTTGAATCCAGGCAGGCCGCTGCGCTGCACGCGCGCCGGTTCCAGCTCGGTCTTGCGTCCGATCTGCACCTTCTCCAGGTGCAGGCGGCGCAGGGGGTCGGGCCGCAGCCGCTTGACCCAGCTGATTGCGGGCCAACCTGTCGCCAGGGTGCCGCGGCGACGCATCGCCTTGAGCACGGCGTCGGTCACGATCGGGACGCCGGCCGCCTCACTCAGTGCCTTGTCCAGCTGGCGGATCTCGGGCCCGTCGACCTCGTTGGTGCGGGCGTAGCCGATGTCTTCGCTGAGCTGTCGTCCGACCTGGACGACGTCCGCCTCGAGGCGCTTGGCCGCCATCTGCTTGTTCTGGATCGCGGTCGAGAGCTGGCGGCGCAACTCGTCCACTCCCTGCCCGGTGTGGGCACTGATGGCGCACAGCTGTGCACTGCCAAGCCCTTCGGAGTCGAGCAGGCGACGCAGATCCTTGAGCGCCTGCTCGGCCTGCTCTGGGCTCAACCGGTCGACCTGGTTGAGCACCACCATCATCACCTCGGCGTGCTGGGCCAGCGGCTTGAGGTAGCGGTCGTGCAGTGCGGCGTCGGCGTACTTCTGCGGGTCGACCACCCAGATGAACATGTCGACCAGCTGCACCAGGCGATCCACCTCGTCGCGGTGCGCGCGTTCGGTGGAGTCGTGGTCTGGCAGGTCCAGCAAGACCAGGCCCTTGAGCTCCGGCATGCCACCGCTGACCAGGTGCCGCCGCGGCACGTCCAGCCAGTCGAGCAGACCCTCGGGGATCTCGTCGCCCCAGAAGGCGGCCATTGCCTTCGAGGTCGTCGGACGGGTGACGCCCGGTTCGGCGAGCTGGGTTCCCGACAGGGCATTGAAGGTGGATGACTTGCCCGAACCGGTCGCGCCGGCCAGCGCGACGACCGTGATGTCGCCGGAGAAGGCGAGGCGCTTGTCGGTGTGGGCGACCACGGAGCGGGCACGTTCGACGAGCGTTTCCTCGGCACGTCCCTCGGAGAGCTGGACGACCTCCCCCAGCGCCTTGACTCGATCAGCGACGGTGAGGCGGTCTTCGGTGCGGCGGGCCATCACTGCTCCTGTTCGTGGATGATCTCGGCGTCGACCACCTCGGCTGCGGGGGCGGAGACGCGATTCAACAACACCTGCTCGTTCGGGGACGAGGTGCCCAGCGCACTGCGCCCCGCCGCGATCGCGTACTGCTCGGGCGCGGCGGGCGGCACCTGCCGGTCATTGGCCATGGCGATCGCATCCTCGTAGCCGGCGTGGCGGGCAGCCGCGACCTGCCCTGCGGCGACGCGGATCCGGTCCGCGTGCTCGCGGTCGGCGGCCAGGTTGGCGATCGCCTCGTCGAAACGGGCCAGCTCGCCGGCCATCAGCCCCTCGACGCGCTCGTCGAGCGAGTTCTTGGCCTGGGTGGCGAGGCGACGGACGGCATCGTCACCGAATACGGCCTCCAGGACGCGCTGCGAGAGCACCGCCGAACCACCCGCGATGCCGACCTCGGCGCCGGTGATGCCGCCGGTCTGGGCGAAGACGGCGATCATCAGCGCCACCGAAACGCCGTTGACACCCAACGCCATGTAGCGGGCCTGCGCCCGCTTGCCCATGCCTGCGCTGGAGACGAGCTCCATCACGTCGCCCTGCCAGTCGCGGATCGCCCGCTCGACCTGGGCCGAGAAACCCGATGACGCGTGCGAGAGGTCCTCGCCCGTGCGCTGGCGCAGGGCTTCCCGTCCGGCGGGGGTCGCCATCCAGGCGCTCTCGGCGCGTTCGGCAGCAGCATTGCCCTCGGCGACGATCAGCGCCTCCAGCCCGGATTCGACCGCGACCTGCACGTCGTCCGCCTGCGGCGGGGATCCCTTGATGGCGCCCCACATCCGGTCGCGCAGCCAACCGACCTTCTGCTCCACCGTCCGCATGAATTCGCCGGTGCCGACGAAGTCCTGCCAGCGGGCCAGCACCTCGCCGCGAAGCAGGGTGCCGTCGGCGGACTGGACGCCGACCGTGCGCACCGCCTCGGCGTAGCTGGCCTGTGCGTCCGCACGCAGCTGGTCGAACTGCTCGGCCTGCTCGTCGACGGCGTCGGCGATGCCGGGGGCCTTCGCGGCCAAGGAGCCGATCGCGCCGTCCAGGGTCTGCAGGACGACGCGCTGGCGCGAGCTCTGGTCGGCGGCCAGGGTGGCCAGCCAGGTGCGGATCGGCGAGACGGCGGCATCAGGCAGCAGGCCCTGCTCATCGGTCTCGGTCTCGGGGACGGCGAACAGCGGCGAGTCGGCCAGGCCGCGCTGTGTCATCAGCTGGCCCAAGTGCGGCGGCACCTGGTTCATCGCGGCCGGCGGGACGCGGTCGAGGACGACGGCTACGGCAGCGGAACGGTCAACGGCCTGCTTCAGGAAGTCCCACGGGACGGCGTCGGCGTAGCGGGCGGCGGAGGTCACGAAGACCCACAGGTCGGCCGCCTGCAGGAGCTGCGCCGCAAGCTTGCGGTTCTGCTCGACCACCGAGTCGACGTCGGGCGCGTCAAGCACGGCGAGCCCCTTGGGCAGCGAGGGCTCGGCGACCAGGTGCAGCGAGTAGGAGTCATTGGACGACACCTTCGAGCGCACCAGCCCCGGCAGGATGCGGTCGTCGTTGAACCAACGCTCGTCGTCGGGGTGGTGGATCAGCACCGGGGACTTGGTCGTGGGACGGATGACACCTGGCTGGGTGACGACGCGGCCGATCAGGGAGTTCACCAGCGTCGACTTTCCGGCGCCGGTGGAGCCACCGACAACCGCCAGCAGGGGGGCCTCGATGGTCTCGAGGCGCGGCAGGATGTAGTCGTCCAGCTGGCGCTGCATCTCCTTCGCCTGCCGTGCCTGATCGGTGGCGCCGGGCAGCGGCAGCGGCAGCCGAACGGGCGCGAGGGAGTCGCGCAGCTCGGTGAGGGCATGGGTCAAGCGGGTCGTGCTCAATGCGGTCTCCCGTCGAGTTGGTGCGCGGTGGGAAGTTCAGCGTCCACTCGGCGGGGGCCAGGCCCCCGCCGGCACGGACACGGGTGCAGACGCGGTGGGTGGCGCCCACTGCTGTGGTGCTGGCGTCGGGCGCTTGAACGCCAACGAGCGGCCACGCCAGAACTTCAGGGGCTCGAGGTCAAGGGTGAGGCGTAGGCCGTCCGTCTCGTGCAGGGCGCCACGGGAACGCAGGCCACGCACCCGGTGGAGCAGTTCCTTCTCGCGGTCAAGTCCTGCCTCATCGACCAGACCACGCACCATCGAATCGCGCACATAGGCGAGCTCGGTGAGCGAATCGACCAGGCGCCAGGTGCGCCACCAAGTGCGCGGGCCACGGAAGAAGGCCACCAGCAAGAGCCAGCTGCGCTTGCGCCAGGACGACATCACGACCGGGTCACGCGGCGGCAGCCACCCCATCCGGACGAAGTCGGTGAGCCGGTCCTTGACGCGGCGCAGTTCCTTGCGGTGGTTGCGGAACAGGACGATCGTCATCGCGATCACGATGATGGCGAGGATCCACTTGAACTGCCCGGTGCCGGTCAGCGCGCCGACGCTGCTCATCCCGTTGAACAGCATGTGGCCGAAGGCCGCGGCGAAGAAACCGGTGAGCGGGGCGAGGATGCGCACCACCTTGGACCGGTGGCGCAGACCGACCACGATGCCGATGCCGATGAACATGGTGAAGGTCGGGTGGCCGAAGCTGGTCAGGAAGCCGCGCAGGTAGACGAGCTGCTTGACCTGCTCCTCCACGTCGCCGGTGCCGATCGTCAAGGAGCCGTAGATCATGGCGCGGGCGTAGTAGACGATGTTCTCGGTGAAGGCGAAGCCGACTGCCGACAGCCCGGCCAGGCAGATCGCCTGCATCATCGTCACGATGCGGTGACGTACCAGCACCGCCAGCAGGAACAGGATCGTGGCCTTCGACGCCTCCTCCACGAAGGGGGCTGCGAACACCGCCGGACGCGAGGCCGCGGCCGGATCACCGGCGCCCGCAGAGACGCTGAGCAGGTCGGCGACCCAGGAGTTGGCCACCAGCGAGGTGTAGATGGCCAGACACGACCCCCAGCCGAAGGCCAGCAGCCACAACAGGATGCGGTTGGGCCGGATGCGGTCGAACAGAATGAAGAAGGCAGACCACACCGCCGCGGTTGGAGCAGCAAAACGGGCGCAGGTCTTGACGGTGGCCCAGTCGAAACCGGGGATCACCGAGCCGTCCTCAAGCGTGTTGTCGGCCGACAGCATCGACCAGACTCGCCAGATGCACAGCACGTAGACAACCACGAGGGCCGGCACGAGCCAGGTCCAGGGGCTGCGCACCAGACGCATCCAGATGCTGTCGCCGGGGACGAAACGAGGCGGCAGGCCGGAGAGCTGGCGCCCCCGTCGTTCGGGTTGCACCACCCGGGTCGGCGTCGCCGCCGCCCTGCCCCACACGTCTGTCGTCATGCGTCCATCCTCGGTAGATCCTGACTGGCCCATCATGCCCATCCTGATGGCCCTCACCCTGCCTTCCCAGTGCAACTCGCCAGCTCGCCCGCCTTCGTCGCACTGGCTGAATCGATCTGGTTGCCATCCACCGAGATGGTGCAGGTGACGGTGCTGGCCGTTTTGCCGGTCGACTGGGCGGACACGGAGACGACCTTGGCCCCCGTGACCTTGAAGGTTCGCGTCCAGTTGGTCTTGACCTCCTGCGTCCCGGCCTGCGCGCCCACCGACCAGTTCACGTCCGTCGGAACCGTGGTGCCGACGCTGACCACGACGGTGTGCGGGGTGGACGTGTCCTCGGGGGCCGGGACCGGGATGATCGTCCCGACCGAGCGGACGCAGAAGTTGAGCGCGAAGGTGGCCAGCAGGGAGAGCAAGACCATCCACAGGCAGCCGGAGCGCCGGGAGCGCTTCGTCCCGGCCGACATGTCGGCATAGGGGTTTCGTTCGGGCTGCGGAGCGTATGGCTGTTGCGGGAACTGCTGCTGTTGCGGGAACTGTTGCGGGTGCTGCTGCTGGGGTGGCGGCCCAAAGCTCTGCTGCTGAACCGGCGGAAGCGGCTGCGTCGGGGGGCTTGGCTGTGTTGGGGGGCTTGGCTGTGTTGGGGGGCTTGGCTGTGTCGGCGGGGCTTGATACGGGGCTCGAACTGGGGGCGGCGTGGGCGTTGGCTGCTGGGGGGCTGGCTGGGCCGGGACCCGCCCGGTGGGTGCTGGATCGTCGATGCCCCCGTGCCCATCGGCTGGACGCGCCCAGAACGAGTCGTCCCCCCGACCTGACTGCGTCATCTCGTCCCTTTCGGCAAGCTCCCCCTTGGCGCCCCAGGCAGGAATCGAACCTGCGCACGACAGATTAGAAGGCTGTTGCTCTATCCGCTGAGCTACTGGGGCTTGTGCCTCTCCATGCTAGCGGCGAGCGGCTTGGACTCCGCGGCTGGCGGGTCCGCCCATGGCTGATCTGGACGGGTCGTAGAGTGTCGGGGTGAGCGACATGCTGGTGTGGATCGATTGTGAGATGACCGGGCTGGACCTGACGAGGGATGCCCTTGTCGAAGTGGCCGCCCTGGTGACCGACGCGGAACTGAACGTGCTGGGCGAGGGCGTGGACGTGCTGATCAAGCCGTCCCAGGAATCCCTGGACCAGATGGGCGATTTCGTCCGCGAGATGCACACCAAGTCAGGCCTGCTGGACGAACTGGCCGACGGGATGACCATGGCCGATGCCGAGCAGCAGGTGCTCGAGTACGTCCGGGCGCACGTCCCCGGCGTCCGCAAGGCACCCCTGGCGGGCAACACCATCGGAACCGACCGGATGTTCCTGGCCCGAGACATGCCAGTGCTGGAAGGCCACGTCCACTACCGCAATGTCGACGTGAGCTCTATCAAGGAACTGTCACGGCGCTGGTTCCCGCGCGCCTACTACCAGTCCCCCGCCAAGTCGGGGAACCACCGCGCGCTGGCCGACATCCAGGAGTCGATCGAGGAGCTGCGCTACTACCGCGAGGCTGTCTTCGTCCCGCAACCCGGGCCCACCTCCGACCAAGCACGCGTGATCGCGCGCAAGCACCAGGGCACGCTCACCGGAGCCCGTCCGGCCGACCTGTCCTGACCCTGCTGGCCACTTCCGTGGCTCGATTTCGCGGATCACCGCCTCAGCCGCTAGGCTGTTCAAGCCGCGAAGCCGGGTGACCGCTTCGCGACATGGTGGGTATAGCTCAGTTGGTAGAGCACCTGGTTGTGGTCCAGGGGGTCGCGGGTTCAAGTCCCGTTACTCACCCCAGAACAGGCCCGGCCCGACGATTTCGTCG
>NZ_BAAAKI010000004.1:467647-472114 GCF_039527675.1 Luteococcus sanguinis | reverse complement strand
TTGCTTGTCCGGATACCCCTGTGACGACGCACGCCTGGGTCCGTCACACCACCTCGGACGCCTGACAGAATGAGCCCCATGCCTGATCGTGATCTCCTTCCCCAACTGCGACTGCGGCTCGCCACCCAGGCCGGGCGGGCTGCGGCGCTCGCGTCCCGCATGGCCGGCAAGGGCTCGGGCGCCTCGATCCGCGGCAAGGTGATGTTGCAGGTCGACCCGGACGCGCTGGCCAAGCTGCTGCGCAACCGGCGGATCGCCGCCGTCACCGGCACCAACGGCAAGACCACCACCACCCATCTGCTCACCGCCGCGATCCGCCAGGGCACCGCCGACCCCGATCGTCGCCTCGTCACCAATGCCGACGGCGCGAACCTCTACCACGGCATCGCGTCCGCGCTCGGCGAGCAGCCCCGCGCCGACATCGCCATCCTGGAGACCGATGAACGCGTCGTCCCGAGCATGTTGCGCGATGGACGTCCCGAAGTGCTGGTGCTGTTGAACTTCAGCCGCGACCAGATGGACCGCAACCACGAGATCAAGTTCTTGGGACGCTCCTGGCGCGAGGCCCTCGCCGAGGCCGGCGAGGACGGTCCGGTCGTCGTGGCGAACTCCCGCGACCCGCTGGTCGTCTGGGCCGCCGGCACCGCACGCAAGACCATCTGGGTGGACACCGGCGCGGGCTGGAACCAGGACGCTGCCCTGTGCCCCGAATGCGGCGCGGTGCTCGTCCACGAGGATCGCTGGGACTGTCCCAACTGCGAACTGACCGAACCCCAGGCCGAGTACCGCGTCGACGGCGACGAGGTGATCGAGCGCGACGGCACCACGTGGACCCTTGACCTGCAGGTGCCCGGCCGCTTCAACCGCGCCAACGCCGCGCAGGCCCTGGCCGCCGCCCGCGTGATGGGCATCGACCCGAAGGTCGCACTGGAGGGCATGCACGAGGTCACCTCCCCCGCTGGCCGGTACGCGACCACCACCTTCGGCGACACCACGGCGCGGCTGTTGCTGGCCAAGAACCCCGCCGGTTGGGCCGAGTCGCTGCCGTTGGCGCAGAGCGATCCGCTGGTGCTGGCAATCGACGCAGTCGCCGCCGACGGCAAGGACGTCTCGTGGCTGTGGGACGTCGACTACGAACAACTGCGCGGACGACGTGTCGTGTGCACCGGCCCCCGCGCCCTCGACCTGGCCGTCCGGCTGGACTACGCCGGCGTCGAGCACATCGTCCAACCCGACCTGATGGCGGCGATCAGCGGCCATCCGGGCATGCTGCTCGACGTGGTCAGCACCTACACACCGTTCCAGCAGCTGCGCAAGCTCGGAGGCCTGGCATGAGCTCGTCCAACCCCGCACCCTCGACCCCGCAGACTCCGATCGCGCCCGTCAAGATCGTGCTGGTCTACCAGAGTCTGCTCGGCATCTACGGTGACCGTGGCAATGCCGTCGTCTGCCGGGAGCGCCTGACCCGCCGTGGCATCGACGCCGAGATGGTCGTCGTCGAGCCGGGGGATGAGCTGCCGACCGACGGCCAGCTCTACCTGCTTGGCGGCGGCGAGGACATGGCGCAGATCAGCGCCATGAAGGCGATCCGGGAGGACGGTGGCCTGTTCACCGCCCTGGGCTCGGGCGCCGTGCTGTTCGCGGTCTGCGCCGGCTATCAGATCTGCGGCAACACCTTCACCGTCGGTGACCGCGACGAGGTCGTGGAGGGCCTCGGGCTGCTGGACGTCGACACCCGACGTGGCACCGAACGCGCCGTCGGCGAGGTGCTGCACCGCTGGAACCGTCCCGATGGCTCGGCCTCCCTGTTGACGGGTTTCGAGAACCACGGTGGCTACACCACGCTGGGGCCCAAGGCGGCGCCGCTGGCCAGCGTCGAGGTGGGTGTCGGCAACAATGGCCAGGGCACCGAAGGTGCAGTGCAGGGACGCGTGATCGGCACCTACCCGCACGGCCCTGTGCTGTCCCGCAATCCCGAGCTGGCCGACCACCTGCTCGAGCTGGCCCTGGGACGCGAACTCGAACCGCTGCCCATGCCGGAGCTGGACGAGCTACGCGCGCAGCGAATCTCGCACGCTCGGACGCTGTCCCGCTAGCTGCCCCCGGGGGCGTTGAGTGCAAGGCTGGTGCCCATGAAGACACGTCAACTGGGGCCCTTCGAGGTCAGCGCCATCGGCATGGGTTGCATGCCGGTCTCGATGCGCAGCACGGGCGACCTGCCGAGCGAGGAACAGGCGGTCGCCGCCATCCACGCAGCACTGGACGTCGGCATAACCTTCCTCGACACGGCCGACATCTACGCGCCGTCATGGGACACGATGGGCCACAACGAGCGCATCGTCGCGAAGGCCCTCAAGGGCCTGGCCAACCGGGACAGGATCGTCGTCGCCACCAAGGGCGGCATCACCCGGAGCGAGGGCGAGCAGTGGGGGCGTGACGGTTCCCCGGCGTACCTGCGCAAGGCCGTTGACGCGTCGCTGAGGGCGCTCGAGGTGGACGTGATCGACCTCTACCAGTGGCACCGCCCGGATCGCTGGCGTGTCTATGGCGAGGTCGTCCAGACCTTCGCCGACCTCCAGAAGGAGGGCAAGATCCGAACCGTCGGCATCTCCAATGCGAATGTGGAGGAGATCGAGGTTGCGGTCCAGGTGCTCGGCGAGGGGGGTCTGGTCAGCGTCCAGAACGAGTTCTCCCCCAGCTTCCGCTGCAGCGAGGACGAGCTGGCCTGGTGCGACGAGCACGGCATCAACTTCCTGCCCTGGAGCCCGCTCGGCGGCACCGGTGGTGGCGCTACCGAGGTGGGAGAGAAGTTCGCCCGCTTCGGGGACATTGCCCGCGATCACGGCGTCAGCCCCCAACAGGTCGTCCTGGCCTGGGAGCTGCGCAAGAGCGAGAAGCTGATCCCGATCCCGGGCGCCTCGCGTCCGGAGTCGATCACCGACTCGGCCAAGGCCGTGGAACTGGACCTCACCGACGACGAGTTCGCGTTGCTCGACCAGCGCTGACGTCCGTCTGGCACGTCAACCCGCCCCTTGGACCATCAACGCCGCCCGTGCACAGGTGGCGTTGATGCATTTCAGGCGGCGTTCATCGAGCGGACGTCCCGCAGGCCCGCCCGGATGCGGCCGAGCAGATCGTCCGGACGATGGGTCACGTCGTCCCAGGTCCAGCGTGCGAAGTGGACGCCCTGTCGGCGCAGCCGGTCCTCGCGCTGCTTCTCCTGCCACAACACGTCCTCGATGTCGCGTCCCGACGGGTTGTCGAGGCGGTACTTGAGGCGCCCGTCGAACTCCCCGGCCAAGCGTGGAGCCCACCAGAAATCGACGATGTCGAAGCAGCCCTCATGGCGCAGCTGGTGCTGGAGGTCGTCGGGGGCCAGTCCCGCCCTGATGAACAGGTGACGGCTCAGCGACTCACCCACGCTGCCGGAGCGAGCGTCCGCCCACGACACGATCCGACGGGCTTGCGGCACCCCGCGGACCCCGCTCAGCCGACCCACCGCTGTCTGGAGTTCGTCACCGGTGACCAGGCTCGTGCGCAAGGCCTCGTCGGCGGCAGCCAGCGCCCAACCACCCGGTTCGGTTCGCGCGAGGTCAGCGATGGTTCGGGCCGCGCTGGTGCACAACACACCGTCGACGAGCGTCATCTCCTCCGCCTGCAGGGACGCGGTGGCGACCCGGACGCCCGCCTTGGCCCTTCCCCGCGTCAGCGCCGGCGCGGTCAGATGGACCAGCCGGGTCGCCACCCGGCGCAGCGGTAGGCCCCACATCGCCGCCGCAGACGCATGGCTCACCACTGCGTGCTGCCCACGCGCCAGTACTGCCGCCCGGATGCGGGACCGGTAGGCCTCCAGCTCGCTGGTCTTGCGTCCGTCAGCTGGTCCAGCGGCGTAGATGCCTCGTCGTACCCGCACCAGTTGGCCGGCTCGCACGAGGGCGGCGATCTCGTGGTAGTCGTAGCCACGTTCGCGCAGCTGCTTCGTCGTCACCTCGTCCATGTCGGCAACTGTGCAGACCGAACAGGTTCACGCGCGACCCGGGGGCAGGACGCCTGTGGACAACTCGAGAAGCCGCGGATCGCTTGTCCACAACCCCAACGCCACCCTGGGATCACGAACGCCACCCATGCACGGGCGGCGTTGGTGTTCCAACGGACGCGTTGACGGGAGCACCCATGGACAAAGATCAAGGCCCGCCTCGGTGAGCCTGGGCCTTTGGTCTGGTACACCGCCAGGGACTTGAACCCTGAACCCGCTGATTAAGAGTCAGCTGCTCTGCCAGTTGAGCTAGCGGTGCTGGCATCCCCCACCCGAGCAGGGGATCTTGGTGCTGTTTTGGTACACCGCCAGGGACTTGAACCCTGAACCCGCTGATTAAGAGTCAGCTGCTCTGCCAGTTGAGCTAGCGGTGCGCGCGAAGAGAAACACTACACCTGCGACCTTGTCGCGGCCAAATCGTCCTCCCCGGG
>NZ_BAAAKI010000004.1:465562-467614 GCF_039527675.1 Luteococcus sanguinis | reverse complement strand
CGGCGCCCTCCGCGAGAGTGGTCAGCCGATCACTTCACGCCACCGGCGGTCAGGCCGGCAACGATGCGGCGCTGGAAGATCAGCACCATGATCAGCAGCGGGACGGTAACGACCACACCAGCCGCCATGATCGCGCCGTAGGGGATGTTGAACGAGGTCGAGCCCGTGAACTGCGAGAGCGCAACGGGAGCGGTCATCTTGGCCTTGTCGGTCAAGAAGGTGTAGGCGAACATGTACTCATTCCAGACCGCGATGAAGGTCAGGATGACCGTGGTGAAGATGCCGGGGGCAGCCAGCGGGAGGATCACCTTGCGGAAGGCCTCCTGCGGGGTGCAGCCGTCCACCATCGCGGCATGCTCCAGTTCGACGGGGAGCTGACGGAAGAAGGCCGTCAGGTTCCACACGCACAGCGGGAGCCCGAACGACAGCGAGGGGATGATCACCGCACGGTAGGTGTTCATCCAGCTCCAGGGGAACCAGTCGTAGGACACTCCGGTGAACATCTTCATCAGCGGGACGAGCATCGTGATCGCCGGGAACATCGAACAGCCGATGATGATGCTGAGCACCACCATCTTGCCGACGAAGCGCAGTCGCGCCAGGGCGTAGGCCGCCACGATGCCGAACAGCAACGTCAGGGCCGTCGTGACGACCGCGATCACCACCGAGTTGCCCAGGGAGACCAAGAAGTTGTTCTGCTCGCCGAACACGATCTTGTAGTTCTGCACCGAGGCCGGATCCGGCAGGTAGGCATTGCTCAGGCCATCGGCCGGACGACGCAGCGAGCTGATGATCATCCAGAGGAAGGGCAAGAGGCAGTACAGGATGATGAAGGCGATGCCGAACAGGGACGCGATGCCTCCGGCAAGCTCCTTGCCCGAGCGCTTCGGCTTGTTGAGCTCCTGCAGTTCGGCGTCCGAGAGGAGTTGCTGGCCCTCGGGAATCGTCAGGTTGGCGCTGCTCATGCCGCACTCTCCCCACTGGTGATGGTCTGGGACGCCTTGGCCTTCGTGCGCTGCACCTGCTGCTTGTGCAGCTTGCGCAGGCGCTTGCGCTGCTCGGTGATGGCGCGCGTCTCGGGGTCACCGACGACGTCTGCGCCGAGCAGCTTGATGAACAGGAAGGCGATCAGCATGATCAGCAGGAACAGCAGGATGGAGTAGGCGGCCGCGGCGCCATAGCGCTGCGAGCGCGACTCCATGAAGGCGAACATGCTGAGGGTCTCGACCGAGTACTTGTTGGCACCGATCAAGCCGTAGGGCAGGTCGAACATGCGCATCGTGTCGAGCGTGCGGAAGAGCACGGCCACCACCAGGGCAGGCTTGATCAGCGGCAGGGTGATCTGGGTGAAGGTACGCCAGGCCGAGGATCCGTCCACCTTGGCGGCCTCGTAGACCTCGGCCGGGATGGTCTGCAGGCCGGCAAGGGTCATCAAGCCGATGAAGGGGGCCGTCTTCCAGACATCGGCGATGATCACGGCCCACTGCGAAGCGGCCGAGTCACCGAGCCAGAGCACCTGCTTGTGGATCAGCCGGTTCATGACGCCGTTGGCGTCGAAGACGACCTTCCACAGCATGGCCGAGACGATCGTGGGAATGGCCCACGGCACGAGGATCGCGGCGCGCACCATGCCGGTGCCCTTGAAGGCCCGGGCCATGATCAGCGCCATCGCCACGCCGAGGACGGTCTCGATCGAGACGCAGACGACGGTGAAGAACATGTTGTTGATGAAGGCGTTCACCAGGCGGGGCATCGTGCCCCAGACACCGGTGACCGGCGAGGCCGCGGCGGTGAAGGCGTTGATGTAGTTGTCGAGGCCCACGAAGGTGTCACCCGAGGCGACAAGCCCGGTGTTGGGGTCGACGCCCTGGTTGGTGCGGAACAGCGATTCCCGGATGCTGAGGACGATCGGGATGCCGACCACGAACAGGATGACGGCCAGCGTCGGCAGGTTGAGCAGCCAGGCCAGACGTCCCTGTCCGTCGCTGAATGGGTTCTTCTTTCTCTTTCCGGACTGCACCGGCGCTGTGACGGCAGTGGTGGCCATCGAAC
>NZ_BAAAKI010000004.1:386440-465525 GCF_039527675.1 Luteococcus sanguinis | reverse complement strand
AGGCCTTGGTCAGGTCCGTGAGCTTGGTCTGCAGGCTGTCAAAGGTGGCCTTCGGGTCCTTGCCGCTCTTCACGACGTCATAGGACGCGTCCTGGATCGCCTGGGTGACGTCGTTGTACTGGACGGCCTTCGGGCGAGGCTTGGCAGTCTTGATCGACTCGAGCAGCGTCGGCAGGTAGGGCATCTGCTCGGTCAGCGAAGCATCGGAGTACAGCGACTCCAGCGAGGGAGCCAGCGACGCCTTCTCGGCCAGCACCTTCTCCTGGTCAGCCGAGGTGTACCACTCGATGAAGGCCTTGGCAGTGCCCAGGTTCTTCGCCGTCTTGGTCACGGCCATGTTGTGGCCACCAAGGGTGGACACGCCCGGGCCGGTCAGGCCGGGCAGCGGGGCGATGCCGAACTTGCCGTTGACCTTGGACGAACCGTCCGAGGCCTGCATCAGCGAGTAGGCGTAGGGCCACTGGCGCAGGAAGACGAGCTTGCCGTCCTGGAAGGCCTGGCGCGAGGGCTCCTCCATCCAGGTGGTGGCCTCGGCAGGGATCGTGCCGTCCTTGAACATGCCCTGGAGGTAGCTGACGCCCTTGAGCGATGCTTCCGAGTTCACCTGCGGCTTGCTGTCCTTGTCGAGGAACTCGCCCCCGGCGGAGTTCACCCACTCGGTGATGTTGCAGGTCAGGCCCTCATACTTCTGGAACTGACCGCCGTAGCAATCGATGGACTTGTTCGTGGCCTTGACCTTGGCGCAGGCAGCCTTCATGTCATCCCAGGTCTTGGGAGCCTCGGTGATGCCCGCGGCATCGAGCAGGTCCTTGCGGTAGTAGAGCAGGGCACCGTCGGAGGAGGCGGGGATGGCGTACAGCTTGTTGAAGTAGCTGGCGCCGTCAACAGCCGAGTCGAGCATGCCGTCGGTCTTGAACTGGTCGCTGGGGAGCTCGACCACGTACTGCTTGGCGGCGAACTCGGCGGTCCACACGACATCGAGCGAGAGCACGTCGTAGCCCGAGGAGCCGTTGGTGGTGGCGTTGTCGATCATCTTCTGGCGCTGCTCATCGGCCTTGTCCGAGAGCTGGATGAAGGTGACCTTCTCGTCCGGGTGCGCCGCATTCCACTTGTCGACCAAGGGCTGGACAACGTTGTTGTTGTCCTTGCCCTGCACATAGGTGATGGGACCCTTCTGGTCCCAGTTGAGGGCGGCAGCACTGGAGCTGGACGAGCTGTCCGAGCCGCCACACGCGGCCATCGCCAGCACGGCGGTCAGCGACAAGCCAGTAGCGGCGACGCGGCGAACACTGCGGGTACGCGACATTTGATTGGTCCTCACTTCTTCGTGGAAGCCCGGTGGTCGGGCATCTCAGACAGTAGGACTTCACTGATTGGGTTGCACGTTCCAAGCGCGATCGCGACCAATCTGTTACCAAGCGCCGGACGATTCTCGCCGTGACCGCGTCCAGCCCCAGGGTGTCAACAGGGGCCTGCCACCCCGTGTGGAGTGACAGGCCCCTGGTGACCGTGATGGGTTCAGCGCTTGCGAGTGACCAGCTTCGCCAGGCCGCGGATCACCAGCAGGCCGACCATGACGGCACCCGAGGCCATCCCGGCCAGGGTCAGGCGGTCGGTGCGCCACCCGTTCTCATCCTTGACCTGGTGGGTGAGGTTCTGCACCTCGGTACGGGCCACTTCCTTGGCGTCGTCCACGGCACGATTCTTCACGGCGGTGGGGTGCACCTCGGTGACCAGGCCCTGCACATTGGCGCTCATGCGCTGGCGGGCCGCGTGGATGTCGGCGCGGATCTGCTCAGGCGAACGGTTGTCGGTGCGCTTGTTGTCGGCCATCGTCTGCTCCATCTGCACTTTGCGGACTTCGTTCTGCGAACTCCTTCGGCCGGGTCGGCCGAACACGTCAAACCCTAGCCCCGTCCCGCTCACCGTCACACTGCACGCGGACGGGTTTGGGGTGCGCTGATGGCGAACCCTAGGCTGTCCCCCATGACCGAACGCCTCGCTCCTGGTGACGTCGCACCCGATTTCGAGCTGCCCTGCGCCGACGGGACGACCGTGGCCCTGCGCGACTTCCCCGGGCAGTCCGTGATCGTCTACTTCTACCCGGCCGCGATGACGCCCGGCTGCACGATCCAGGCGGTCGACTTCTCGCAGGCCGCGACCGAACTGTCGAAAGCCGGCTACCAGGTGCTCGGCATCTCCCCCGACTCGGCCGAGAAGCTGGTGAAGTTCGCCGACAAGGAGAACCTCGGCATCCGGCTGCTGGCCGACCCCGAGCGCGCGGTGCTGTCGGCGTGGTCGGCGTTCGGGGAGAAGATGCTCTACGGCAAGACCGTCGAGGGGGTCATCCGCTCCACCTTCGTCGTGGACGTGGACGAGGCGGGCAAGGGCGTCATCCGCGTCGCGCAGTACAACGTCAAGGCCACCGGTCACGTCGCCAAGCTGCGACGCGAGTTGGGGGTCTGAACGAGCCATCGTTCACCCGGGGCAGCCGCCCCGCACCGCCGGAGTGGTGGAATTGGCAGACACGCAGGATTTAGGTTCCTGTGCCTTCGGGCGTGAGGGTTCAAGTCCCTTCTCCGGCACCAGACATCACCATCACCAAGGGTCACGGAAGCTCCCAGGGCAAGGCCACCAGCGCCTCTGGCCTGGCCAGCAGCGGGTCGTCCGAGCTGAAGGAGCGCACCGGTCCGGGCCCGGTGAGCCGGGTCTCGAAGCGGACGGTGACCCGACCCAGGCCCGATCCCCAGACCCAGCCACGCCCGAAGTCGGGGTGTTCGACCTCCGCGCCGGGCGACCACTCGGTGCTGCGCCAGCGACGCTCGGGCGGCGCCTGTTCGTGCGTGGTCGTGTCCAGGACGTGCGCCTCGTCGCCCTCGAGCACGAACAACTCCTCCTGCGCGGCGTCGGTGAAGTTCGCGACGCCGACTCCGAGCAGGCGGATGCCGGCCTTGACGTCCACCTGGTCGAGCAGTTCCCGGGCCATCCGCGCGACGGTCTCGGTGGCGTCGGTGGCGCCGCGCAGGGTGCGCGATCGCGTCCACGTGGTGAAGTCGGCGAAGCGCACCTTGAGGGTCACCGTGCGGGCGAACTGGCCGGAACGCCGCAGCCTTCCGGCCACGATCGCAGCATCCCGTTCGGCGTGGGTCACCAGCAGGTCCCGGCCGGTCAGGTCGGTCTCGAAGGTGTCCTCGACCGAGATCGACTTCACCTCCCGGTCCACGCTCACCAGACGGTCGTCCCGGGCGAAGGCGAAGTCGTGCAATGCCTGGCCCCACACGGATCCGATCTCGCGGGTGAGCTCGGTGACCGAGGCATTCTGCAGGTCGGCGACGGTGCGGATGCCGAGCCGGTCCAGCCGGGCCATCGTTGCCGGGCCAACGCCCGGGATCGCCCGCGCCGGCAGGGGTGCGATGGTCGCCACCTCAGAACCGGGCGCGATCACCGTGACGCCGTTGGGTTTGGCCATCTCGCTGGCCACCTTGGCGATGAACTTGCTGGAGCCGATGCCGACCGAGGCCGTCAGCCCGGCGGTCCGCTCGGTGATCGTCGCGCGCAGCTGTTCGGCCAGCGCTGACAGCGCGTCCACGTCATCACAGCGGTGCCCGCCCGCCGCGAGGTCGACGAAGGCCTCGTCGATGCTGAGCGGCTGCACCAGCGGGCTGAGCTCGGCCAGTGTCGCCATCACGACCTTGGAACTCTGCTGGTAGGCGTCGAACCTCGGGCCGAGCACGGCGGCGTGGGGGGCGCGGCGCCTGGCCTCCGACATCGCCATCGCCGACCCGACGCCGTGCACCCGGGCCTCGTAGCTGGCGGTGGACACGACACCGCGTCCGCCGGTACCGCCGACGATCACCGCCTTGCCGCGCAGGGACGGCTTGTCGCGCTGCTCGACCGCGGCGAAGAAGGCGTCCAGGTCGAGGTGCAGGATGCTGGCGGTCGGTCTCACAACTCCCGCACCAGGGCGGTGAAGACGACCAACTCACCGCGGGCATCCTGGGTGGTGCCCGAGCGTTCGAGCCCCAGCTTCTCGGCGACCGCGATGGCGGCATCATTGCCCGGACGGGCGACCGCCCGCAGCTCGGCGTCGGGCTGTACCACCTTGAGAGCAGCGATCCCGGCCTGGCCGAGTTCGACGGCATAGCCCTGGTTCCGGCTCTGCTCCTCGAAGCGGTAGTAGAGGCTCCAGGTGCCCTCGGGGTTCTCCCGGGAGCGCCGCACCCCCCCGACACCGACCGGGTGCTCGTAGAGGCGGTCCCGCACCAGCCAGTAGCCGAGCCCGTCGTCCAGCCAGTGTTGGACGTTGGCTCGCAGGCCCGCCTCGTGGCGGTCCAGTTCGACCGGCGGCAGGTCGGACGCGGAGTGCAGGCGCGCCCAGTCGTCCAGGTCGCTCGGCCCGACGGGCGCCATCGTCAGGCGGTCGGTGCGCGTGATCGGGAACCAGCGGGTGAAGTCGAACTGGCCGCGCGGCTCGCGCGACAGGCACATCCACTCGTCCGGATCGATGTCGGGGAAGGTGATGGAGCCCGCACCCTCGGCATGCACCTGGGTGATGTCCAGCTCGGTCAGGAATTCCCAGGCATTGCGGTACACCTGCCCTCCGCCACCCACGAAGCAGACCGTGTCGAAGGCCTCGGCCAGTTCGAGTGCCAGCTCCACCGAACCCACCGCGAAGCTGGGTGCCGACTCGTCGTCCGAGAGCTCGATCTGTTCCGGATCCCGGCTGACGACGATCGTCGTCCTCCCGGGCAGGAAACGCCCCGTCGACTCCAGCGTGTGGCGTCCCATGATGATCGGGTGGCCCATGGTGGTGGACTTGAAGCGCTCCCAGTCCTCACGGAACTTGAAGGGCTGGTCGTGGCCGTCGCCGATCACGCCGTTGGTGCCGACGACGGCGATCGCGATGACTCGCATGGTGCTCTTCCTTTCACTGGTCAAACAGCCTGCTCAGACGGCGATGGGCGCCTTGATGGACGGGTGTGGGTCATAGCCCTCGATGCTGATGTCGCTCAGCTCGAAGGCGTCGATCTCGGTGACCGCCGGGTTCAGCACCAACTTCGGGAGCGGGCGCGGGTCACGGGTGACCTGCTCGGCCACCTGCTCGAAATGGTTGGAGTAGATGTGCGCATCACCGAGGGTGTGGACGAAGTCGCCGACGCGCAGGCCGCAGACCTGCGCAACCAGGTGCGTGAGCAGCGCATACGACGCGATGTTGAACGGCACCCCGAGGAAGATGTCGGCGCTGCGCTGGTAGAGCTGGCAGCTCAACGTCCCGGGCTCGTCGCCCTCGCCGGGCGCGACGTAGAACTGGAACAGTGCGTGGCAGGGCGGCAACGCCATGTCGTCCACGTCGGCGACATTCCAGGCGCTGACGATGTGGCGACGCGAGTCGGGGTTGTTCTTGATCGACGAGATCACCTTGGCGATCTGGTCGACGTGTTCGCCGGACGGCGTGGGCCAGCTGCGCCACTGGTAGCCATAGACGGGGCCCAGGTTGCCCTCGTCGTCGGCCCACTCGTCCCAGATCGTGATGTCGTTCTCGTGCAGCCATGCGATGTTGGTGTCCCCGCGCAGGAACCACAGCAGCTCGCCGAAGATGCTGCGCGTGTGCAGCTTCTTGGTGGTGAGCAGCGGGAAGCCCTGTGCGAGGTCGAAGCGCATCTGGTGGCCGAACACGCTGCGCGTCCCGGTGCCGGTGCGGTCGGACTTGTCGACGCCGGACTCCATCACCCGGGTCAGCAGGTCAAGATACTGCTGCATTGCCCTGCTCCCCCGTGTCATCGGGCGCGCCCGGCTCGAGGTCGGGCTGGTTCTGCTCCTGCGGCATCTTCTTGCCGAGCAGGCCGACGACGGTCGGAAGCACCGCCCGAACCGCCTTGCCGCGGTGCGAGAGCTCGTTCTTCACCTCGGGATACAGCTCGCCCGACGCGAGCCGGCGGCCATCGACCTCGGGGGCGTCATCCGGGATGAACAGCGGGTCGTATCCGAAACCGTTCTCGCCGTGGCGTTCGAAGGCCAACCGTCCCTCCCAGGTCTCGCGCTTGGCCTCGGAGAACTTGACCCCCTGGTTGCCGTCGGGGACGACGAAGGCCATCGCGCACACGAAGCGCGCGGTGCGGCGATCTTCGGGGACGTCGGTCATCTGGCGCAGCAACAGGTCGTTGTTGGCCTCGTCGTCGCACTCCGGCCCGGCCCAGCGGGACGAACGGACGCCCGGGCAGTTGTTCAGCTCGTCCACCTCGAGGCCCGAGTCGTCGGCCAGCGCGGGCAGCCCGGTGCGGTGGGCGGCCTCGCGCGCCTTGATCAGCGCATTGCCCTCGAAGGTGCGCTCGGTCTCGGCGGGCTCGGGGTAGCGCTCGAAGTCGGCCAGGCCAAGCACCTCGATGTCGAGGTCTGCGTCGGCGACGACCTGGCGCAGCTCGGCGAGCTTCTTCATGTTGTTGGTGGCCAGGACGACCTTGGCCGCGGCGCTCTCGCTCACTGGGCCACCTCGGCGACCGGCCCGACGAGGGCCTCGGCCTGCTTCGTCTTGAGCTCGGCGCAGCCCTTGAGGCCGAGGTCGAGCAGCAGGTTGAGGGTGTCGCGGTCGAAGGGGACGCCCTCGGCGGTGCCCTGCACCTCGATGAAGTCACCATTGCCGGCGACGACGATGTTCATGTCGGTGTCGGCCGAGGAGTCCTCGGTGTAGGCGAGGTCGAGCATGGGGACGCCGTCCACGACGCCGACGCTGATCGCGGCGACGGAGTCCTTGAGGGGCTCGCCCTTCAGCGCACCGCGACCGCGCAGGTACTCGACCGCGTCGGCCAGGGCGACATAGGCGCCGGTGATCGAGGCGGTGCGGGTGCCACCGTCGGCCTGCAGCACGTCGCAGTCGATGACGATGGTGTTCTCGCCGAGGGCCTCGTAGTCGATGACGGCGCGCAGCGAGCGTCCGATCAGGCGGCTGATCTCGTGGGTACGGCCGCCGATCTTGCCGCGCCGGGACTCCCGGTCGGAGCGAGTGTGGGTGGCGCGCGGCAGCATCTCGTATTCGCTGGTCACCCAGCCCTTGCCCTGGCCCTTCAGCCAGCGCGGCACGCCCTCGGTGACGCTCGCCGCCACCAGCACGCGGGTCTTGCCGAACTCGACGAGGCAAGAGCCCTCGGCGTGGTCCAGCCAGTTGCGCGTGATGCGCACCTCGCGCAGCTGGTCGGGGGTGCGCCCGTCGACGCGGGTGGTGGTGTTCTCTGCCATGTCGCCAACTTACCGGGGCGATCCGACACTTTCGTCCGGCGGGGTGCGATGGGGCCGGGATCGCTGTGCACACCGCCCACAGTTGGTCGAATCCCACCTCCATCCGACGATTCAACGTGGGAAGCGACCCGGATGGGTCGTTCTCCAGTCTGGACGGGTAGCGTCTCACCATGCCCTTCTCGGACGCGTCCTCCCCCGCCACCCGCAACGCCCTCGGCCTGGCTGCCCTGTGCACCACGATGGGAATCCTGCACTTCGCGAAGCCAGAGCCCTTCGACGCCCTGATCCCCGAGCAGTTGCCCGGGGCGGCGCGCGGGTGGACTCTCGGCTCGGGGGTCGTCGAGTTGGCCGTCGCCGCCCTGCTGGTCGCGCCACCCACCCGACGCCTCGGCGGGCGCGCCGCGCAGGCCCTGTTCATCGGGGTCTTCCCCGGCAACATCAAGATGGCCCTCGACTGGCGGAACCGTCCGGCCTGGCAGCAGGCCATCGCAGTCGGACGTCTCCCGCTGCAGGCTGACCTGGTGCGACGCGCACAGATCGTCACCACCGGATAGCCGACACACTGACAGTCGGTCAGCGACCCAGAGCTGCCGCCTCCGTACCGATCGTGGTGTCGTCACCGTGACCCGTGTGGACGACCGTCTCATCGGGCAACTTGAACAGCCGCGTCCGGATGGAGTGCTCCAGCTCACCACGGTCGCTGAACGACCGTCCCGTCGCTCCGGGGCCACCCTTGAACAGCGTGTCACCGCTGAACAGCGCGCCGAGTTCGGGGACGAACAGGCACACCGCCCCCGGCGCGTGCCCGGGCGTGTGGATGACCTGCACCTCGATGCCCGCAACATGGAGCACCTGGTTGTCGCGCAATTCCTGTTCGGGCTCGATGTCGGCGTGGGTGAGCCGCCACAGGTCGATGTCCCCTGGGTGCAGCATCACCGGCGCACCGGTGCGGTGCGCCAGTTCCGGCGCCACCCGGACATGGTCGTCGTGGGCGTGGGTGCAGACGATCCCGACGACCGTGCGGCCAGCGATGACCTGTTCGATCGCCGCCACGTTGTGCGGGGCGTCGATCACCAAGCACTCGGTGTCATCACCGATCGTCCAGATGTTGTTGTCGACCTCGAAGGTCTCGCCGTCGAGGCTGAAGGTGCCGCTCGCGACACCATGGTCGATGCGTGGGCTCATGGATCAATCCTCGTCCAGGACGACCACGGATCGCAGCACCTCACCGGAACCCATCTTGTCGAAGGCCGCTTCCACCTGGTCGATCCCGACCTTCTCGGTGACGAAGGCGTCCAGCGGCAGGCGTCCCTGCAGGTAGAGATCGACCAGCATCGGGAAGTCCCTGCTGGGCAGGCAATCGCCGTACCAGGACGACTTGATCGAGCCGCCCTTGCCGAAGATGTCCAACAGCGGCACCGTCCAGGTCGTGTCGGGCGTGGGGACGCCGACCAGCACCACCCGTCCAGCCAGGTCACGCGCGTCGAAGGCCTGCTGGAAGGTCTCGGGACGACCCACCGCGTCGATCACGACGTCCGCGCCGAAGCTGTCGGTGAGCTCGCGGATCTGCTCCACCGCGTCCGCCTCCTTGGAGTTGATGACGTGCGTCGCCCCCAACTCGCGGGCGGTCTCCAGCTTGCGGGAGTCGACGTCGACGGCGATCACCTTCGCCGCGCCAGCCAGCCTGGCACCGGCAATCGCAGCCGCACCCACACCACCACAGCCGATCACGGCGACCGTCTCGCCCCGACGCACCGCTCCCGTGTTCAGCGCCGCCCCCAGACCGGCCATCACGCCGCATCCGAGCAAGCCAGCGACCGCAGGCTCGGCGGCCGGGTCGACCTTGGTGCACTGACCGGCTGCGACCAGGGTCTTCTCGGCGAAGGCGCCAATGCCCAGCGCCGCGGACAGCACGGTGCCGTCGGTCAATGTCATCTTCTGGGTGGCATTGGCGGTGTTGAAGCAGTACCAGGGCTCACCCTTGGCGCAGGCGCGGCAGCTGCCGCACACGGCGCGCCAGTTGAGCACCACGTAGTCCCCGGGAGCGACCTCGGTCACGCCCTCCCCCACGGCCTCCACGATGCCGGCGGCCTCGTGCCCCAGCAGGTAGGGGTAGTCGTCCCCAATGCCGCCCTGCTTGTAGTGCAGGTCGGTGTGGCAGACGCCGCAGGCCTGCACCCGAACCAGAGCCTCCCCCGGCCCGGGCTCGGGGACGACGATGTCGACGAGTTCGACCTCGGCATCCTTCGCGCGGGCGATGACGGCCTTGACGGTGTTGGGCATGGCTCTCCTGGTGACTGTGGACGGTGGTTCAGCGGGGGCAGGTGCAGCGATCGGCGGGCTGAACGTCCGCCAGCGCCTGCTCGATGTGCTCACCGCAGCCCTGCCACGTGGGCTTGCCGCACTTGTCGCAGGTGACCTTCTGGCACATCTTTCCTCCTGGCGCCCAGGCCGGGGCGATCCCCGGCTCCTGGGCCAACTCTAGGCGCCTGCGCAAGCACGGGAACAGTCCCCGAATGGTGGTGCGATCAGTGCAGGTGAACCTGCTGGACGCCCTCGACGAAACCGCCCAGCAACCGCGAGCCGACGCCCTCGAAGGCGTCCGCATTGCCCGTCGTCAACAGCAGCCGCTGGGCCTGGCGGGGCTGGTCGTGGAGCACCTGGCGACGCTGCAGCGAGTGGTAGGCGGCGCGCGCACACTCGTCCGAGGAACTGACCAGCGTCACCTGGTCGCCGAGCACGTAGCTGATCACGCCGGACAGCAGCGGGTAGTGCGTGCAGCCCAGGATCAGCGTGTCCACGTCGGCGCGCTGCAGCGGGGCCAGGTACTCCTTGGCCAGCGACAACAACTCGTCCCCACCTGTGATGCCGGCCTCGACGAACTCGACGAAGCGCGGACAGACAGCGGTGGTGAGGTTTATGTGCGGGGCGACGGCCAACGCGTCATCGTAGGCGCGTGAGGTGGCCGTTGCCTGGGTGCAGATGACCCCCACCTTGTTGTTGCGGGTCGCGGCGGCGGCACGACGGGCGGCCGGCAGCACGACCTCGATGATGGGGACGTCATAACGCTCCCTCGCGTCGTGCAATGCAGCCGCCGATGCGGTGTTGCAGGCGATCACCAGCGCCTTCACGCCGTGGGTGACCAGCCGGTCCATGCACTCGATCGCGTACTCGCGCACCTCGGCGATCGGGAGCGGACCGTAGGGGGTCCGGGCGGTGTCACCCAGGTAGATGATGTCCTCGTTCGGCATCAGGTCGAGCACGGAACGAGCCACGGTCAGGCCGCCGAACCCGGAGTCGAAGATGCCGATGGGTGCATCGGTGCCGATCTCGGACTCGAACGGGATCACGTGTGCTTCCTTTCGCTGATACGCCCTGCGCAGCCAACAGTCTACGAGCGCGGACCGACGTCCGTGCGGGCTGGCCTCAGCGTTGGCGGAGGCTGAGCTGCACCAGCACCGGGCCGCTGCGGGTGGCCGATGGCCCGGACGCGCCGCAGCCCGCGCTACCGTCCGCCAGCCCCGAGGCGCAGGACCCGCAGCCACCGCCGGGACAGCCCATCGCGAGTTCCTTGGCCTCTATGACATGCATCCGGCGCAGGTGCTCCACGCTGGCCCCGACCACGTCGAGGGGCAGGCCGGTGCGTCCAGCGATGTCGTCCAGGGATCGCGCACCGTCACCGAAGGCAGTCACGACGGCTTGCAGCGGACGGGTCATCCCAGCAGTCCCGTCACCAGAACAGCCGTCCGATCTGGAAGACCGCCACCGCCCCGATGTAGGCGGTGACCAACTGCATGCCGATGCCGAACAGCGTCCAGCGCCAGCCGATCTCGCGCTTCTGCGCGGCCAGGGTTGCCACGCACGGCGTGTAGGCGCACAGGAAGACCAGGAAGGCAAGCACGGCAGGGATCGGATGACCATCGGAAGAGGTGTTGAAGTCGGCCTTGATCCGCGCGCCGAGCGAGGTCTCGTCACCGCTTTCCATCGGGTCCTCCAGCGCGTAGGTCTGCGCCCAGGACGAGATCACGGCCTCCTTGGCGACGAAGCCGACGACCAGCGCCGAGGTGGTCTGCCACTGGTCGAAGCCGGTGGGGGCGAAGACGGGCGTGACCGCCCGCGCGGCGACGCCGTAGGCGGAGTCCTCGACCGGCACCTCGCCGAAGGGCTGCTGCCCGACCGCCGGGATCGACTGGAACAGCCAGACCAGGGTGACGGTCGCGACGATGATCCCGGACGCGGTCTGCAAGAAGCCCTTCAGCCGGGTCCAGGTGACCATCGCGGTCAAGCGCACGGTGGGGCGCTGGTAGGGCGGCAGGTCCAGCACCAAGGGTTCGGTGCCCATCGTCCGCCACAGCGTCTTGCGCAGGATGAGCCCGACGCCGACGACGAAGGCGATGCTGACCAGGTACATCGCGAACACGACGGTGCCGGCAGCGCGGCCGAAGAAGGTGGTGCCGACCAGCACGTAGACCGTGAGCCGGGCCGTGCAGGAGGTGAAGGGGACGAGCAGCGCGGTCAGGATGCGCTGACGGGCCTGGGGCAGGATGCGCGTCGCGGAGATGGCCGGCACATTGCAGCCGAAGCCGACCACCAGGGGAAGGAAGGCCCGTCCGGGAAGGCCCAGCGCGCGCATCATCCGGTCGGTGACGACGGCGGCGCGCGCCATGTACCCGGAGTCCTCCAACAGCGCAAGCAGCAGGAACATCAACGCCATCAGGGGCGCGAAGGTGAGCAGCATGCCAACGCCAGCGACCAGGCCGTCCACGACCAGGCCGTTGACCCAGGTGTCACCCAGGCCGACCAGGCCCAGCAGCCAGTGCGCCGCCCCGCTGATGGGTCCGGAGAAGAGTCCGTCCAATGCATCCTGCATGGGAGCCGCGACCGAGGTGGTGATCTGGAAGACACCCCACATCACGGCCATGAAGATGACCGGTCCGGCGATGGGCGCGGTCACCCAGCGGTCGACCTTGTCAGAGAGCGAGGCGCGCGCCTGCCCGGAGTCGCGGGTGCCTGCCGAGACGGAGCGCTCGATGAAGCCGAAGCGCTCGTCCTCGCGGACCAGGTCGGCGTCCAGCGGCGGCAGGGATGGGTCCGGTACCTCGTCCAGTTCACGGGGCGCCGGCGCCGGGGCGCTCAACTGCTCGTGGACGATGCGGGTGAGGTTGTCGATGCCGGTGCGGCGTCGCGGGTCCAGCGCGACGACGGGGCAGCCGAGAGCCTGCGAAAGGGCGAAGGTGTCGACGTCGATGCCGCGGTGGCGGGCGACGTCCAGCATGCTGACGGCCACCACGAGCCGGATCGGTCGCTCCCGCAACTGGGTGACGATGTAGAGCGATCGCGACAGGTGCGCCGCGTCGGCCACGACGACTGTCAGGTCGGGCGCCTCGGTGGCGGGACCGTCGACGAGCAACTCCCGGGTGAGTGCCTCGTCCGGGCTGACCGGGTCGAGGGAGTAGGCGCCGGGCAGGTCGATCATCGTGATGTCAACCGGACGTGCTTCCGCGCTGGCGCAGGTGCAGTCGAGGCAGTCACAGGTCTTGTCGGCCGGCGTCGAGCGCCAGACGCCGCGGGCCACGCCCACCGTGGTGCCCGGCCAGTTGCCCATCGTCACCCGCGCACCGGTCAGCGCATTGAACAGGGTGGACTTGCCGACGTTCGGGGCGCCCACCAGGGCGACCACCGGGGCATCGGGTCCAGCGGTGCCGGTGCCACCCTCGGCACAACAAGCCTTCGCCGACGGGACGGCCTTGCGGATGCCGAGCGGAACGAGAACCGGACCGCTTCGGGTACCGGGCTGGGTGCTGATCGCGGCGGGCTTGTCGGCGCTGGTTCGAGCCTCGGTCTGGGTCACGCGGCGACCTCGGCGAAGAGCCGGTCGAGCATGGAGCGGTCCAGCGCGATGCGCGCCCCGGCGACCTGCACCACTCGTCCACCGCCGGCGGTGTCGTGCATGACGACCACCTGCGCACCGCGGCGCAGACCGAGGGCGGCGAGGCGGCGACACAGCTCGGGCGTCCCGTCGGCACGCAATAGCGTGAGCGCAGCGCCAAGGGGGGCGCTGGAGAGCGGGGTCGTCGAGGTCATGGGACCACTGTAGGACGGCTTAGGGGAGGCTAACCAACCACCCCCCGGTCAGGGGACTCTCAACCCTGCCAATCGTGGGAGGGGGACGGCGGCGTGGACCCCATCGCCTCCAGCAGTGACTCCTGGACATAGCCGAGCCACTGGTAGACCTCGTTCAGGAAGGCCCGCGGGTCGCTGTCAGGACGCTGGGCGACCTCATCGGCGCTGATCTCGTCCGTGATGTCCAAGCGCACGGCCAGCGCCAGCCGGACATTCGCCAGGGTCTTCAGCCAGGCAGTCTGGTGCTCGTCAGGCACCCGACAGCGGCCCTTGCGATCGGTGAGTTGCAGGTCGGCCATCACCGTCTCGGCATCGGCCACCTTCTCGGTGCGCGCCCGGGACTGGGTGAAGCGGCGGAACTCCCAGGAGGCTGCTGGGTCGTCCGGATAGGCGTCGGGGAACAACCTGCGCACCACCGGATCGACCTCGTCGACGAGCTGTTCCAGGTCATCGACCGAGGGTTCCTCGCTGAATTCCCGCTCCCACAAGGCAAAGGGGTCGCCGGCGGCGGCTTCGGCGCTGTGACGCCCGAGCAGGTCATGCTCGGTCAGCAATTCCGCGAGCTGGTCGACCAATCCGGCCAGCATCGCCGCCTCCTCGTTGTCGAAGTGCGCGACCAGGACGTCCTGGTCCTTGTCCCGCTTGAAGCCCTTCACTCGCTGCGCTCCCCTTCGATCACTCGCTGCGCTCCCCTTCGATCACTCGCTGCGCTCCATCACATTCACTCGCTGCGCTCCCTTTCGATCACTCGCTCCGCTCCCCTTCGATCACTCGCTCCGCTCCATCACATTCACTCGCTGCGCTCCATCGTCGCCCAGAGACCGAAGCCGTGCATCGCGTTCACGTCCCGCTCCATCTGCTCGCGTCCACCGCGGGACACGACGCAGCGTCCCTCGTTGTGCACCTGGAGCATCAGCTGCTCGGCCTTCTCGCGCGGGAACTTGAAGTAGGTCACGAAGACGTGGGTGACATAGCTCATCAGGTTCACCGGGTCGTCCCAGACGATCGTCACCCAGGGCTGCTGCGCGCTCAGCTGTTCGTCGGCCCGCTCGACGACGGCGGTGCCGCCGGCCGGGATGATGGGGGGCTGCTCGCTCATGCCGTCCATTGTTGCGCACCACGCCAGCCCCGTCCCCGATCCGGGCCCGTGCCCGATTCCGGTTCACCCCGCCGCGCGCCCCCTCTAGGGTTGGCCCATGACGACAGCCCTGCTCACCGACCACTACGAGCTGACCATGGTCCGCGCCGCGATGGGTTCGGGGACGGCGTTCCGACGCAGCGTCTTCGAGCTCTTCCCGCGCCGCCTGCCCGAGGGCCGCCGCTACGGCGTCGTCGCCGGGGTCGGACGGATGCTCGACGCGATCGAGGACTTCACCTTCGATGAGGAGACGGTCACCTACCTCGCCGAGCGGAGCATCGCCAACGACGAACTCGCCGCCTGGTTGCGCGACTTCCGCTTCACCGGCCAGATGTGGGGATATCCCGAGGGCGAGATCTACTTCCCCGGCTCTCCCCTGCTGCGCGTCGAGGGCAACTTCGCCGAGTGCTGCGTGATGGAGACCCTGCTGCTCAGCATCTACAACCACGACTGCGCGATGGCTTCGGCTGCCTCCCGCATGACCGCGATGGCCGAAGGACGTCCCTGTATCGAGATGGGTGCCCGCCGCGCGCACGAGTGGGCCGCCGTCGCCGCCGCCCGGGCCGCCTATGTCGCCGGCTTCGCCACCACCTCCAACCTGCAGGCCGGCCGCAGCTGGGGCGTCCCCACCACCGGCACCGCCGCACACTCCTTCACCCTGCTGCACGACTCGGAGGAGGGCGCCTTCCAGGCGCAGATCAATGCCTTCGGCCCCGGGACGACGCTGCTGGTGGACACCTATGACCTCGAGGAGGCCGTCCGCACCGGCGTCCGGTTGACCGAGGGCAAGCTCGGCGCGATCCGCCTCGACTCGGGCGAGCACGCAATAGTCGCTCGCCAGATGCGCGACCTGCTGGACGACCTGGGCGCCGAGGACACCAAGATCATCGTCACCTCCGACCTGGACGAGTACCAGATCGCCGCCCTGCGCGGCGCTCCCGTCGACGGCTACGGCGTCGGTACCTCCGTGGTCACCGGTTCGGGACACCCCACCTGTGGCTTCGTCTACAAGCTCGTCGCCCGCGCCGACTCCGATGCCGCCGACGCCGAACTGAAGCCGGTCGCGAAGAAGTCACTGAACAAGAACACCGTCGGTGGCCGGAAGTTCGCCATGCGCCGCCTGGACGAGCAGGGCGTGGCGAAGGCCGAGATCGTCGGCATCGGCAACCCGCCCAGCGGCGACGGCAACGACCGCCAGCTGATGGTCGAACTCGTCCGCGACGGGCAGGTCGTCGGCCGCGAGGAGTTGTCAGTGGGACGGGAGCGCCACGAACGCGCCCGCGCCGAGCTGCCGGTGGCCGCCCTGCGCGTCAGCAAGGGTGATCCTGCAATCCCGACGATCATCCTGGAGCCCGACGGCGACGAGGCCTACAACCCCTACCTGCACTCGATCGCCCCGACGAACATTTGACCTGCAACACCTGACCCGGAACCCAGACCCCAAGGAGGACGAGATGGCAACCGCACTGATCGTGGTGGACGTGCAGAAGGACTTCTGCGAAGGCGGCTCTCTGGCCGTGGCGGGCGGCAACACCGTCGCAGCGCGCCTGGCCGACCTGCTGGCCGACGCCCGCGGGGGATACCAATTCGTGGTCGCGACCCGCGACCACCACATCGACCCCGGTGCCCACTTCAGCGACAACCCCGACTTCCGCGACTCCTGGCCGCCGCACTGCGTGGTCGGGACACCCGGCCAGGATTTCCACGATGCGCTGGCCGGGTTCGACTTCGACGCGGTCTTCGACAAGGGTTCCTACGCCGCCGCCTACTCCGGTTTCGAGGGGACCATCGGCGGCGCCGAGGACGGGCAGAGCCTCGAGGTCTGGCTGCGCGAGCACGAGGTGACCCACGTCGACGTGGCTGGCATCGCCACCGACTACTGCGTGAAGGCCACCGCGCAGGACTCGGCCCGGCTCGACTTCGCCACCACCGTGCTGGCCGGTCTCACCGTCCCGGTGCGCCCCGAGGGCGTGGAGACGGTTCTCACCGAGCTGGAGATCCAGGGCATCGGGATCAGCTGACACACTGGATCACCAAACCGGCCAGTCGAACTCATCGCTTGGTCGGCAGATGGCTGAAGCCGTTCATCACGGCCGCCAGCCGGCTGGCCCGATCGCTGGCGAAGACGTCCTCCAGCATCATGGGCGCACCATCCGGACCGGTCAACGGCACCCGCCAGTTCGGGTACTCATCGATGGTGCCGGGCTGGTTCTGCGTCCGACGGTCGCCCACCGCATCGACCAGCGCCGCGTTGAGCACCTTCGAGGGGGTCCAGGTCAGCATCCGATGCATGGCCAGGACGATGTCCTCCACGTCCACGTCCCCCTCGGGCAGGGCACCACGCTGGCGCAGCGCGTCCAGCATTGCCTGCTGTTCGGCCTTGTCGCTGGCGAGTTCGTCCTCCAAGCTCTCCGACAGCAGACCGAGCTGGTGCCGCAACCGGACGTGATCGCCTGCCAGGTAGCCCGCGGTGGGCGGCAGGTCGTGCGTGGTGACCGAGCTCATCGCGTACTCCCGCCATTGTTCGGGGGGTAGCGGCTTGCCATCCGCGCCGTTCTCGAACCACATCACCGAGGTGCCGAGCAGGCCACGGCGGGAGAGGTAGTCGCGCACCCAGGGCTGCACGGTGCCCAGGTCCTCACCGATCACCAGCGCCTGCGCCCGGTGGGCCTCCAGCGCGAGGATGCCGATCAGTGCCTCGTGGTCGTAGCGGACATAGGTGCCCTCCTTGGCCGACAGGCCCTGCGGCACCCACCACAGCCGGAACAGGCCGATGATGTGGTCGACGCGGATGCCGCCGGCATGGCGCAGGATGTTGGCGACCATCGTCCGGAAGGGGGCGTAGGCCAGGTCGGCCAGCCGGTCCGGGCGCCACGGGGGCTGGCCCCAGTCCTGGCCCATCTGGTTGAAGGCGTCCGGCGGTGCGCCGACGGTGCAGCCCTGCGCGAAGACGTCCGAGAGCATCCAGGTCTCGGCTCCGGACGCGTTCACGCCGACCGCCAGGTCGCTGATGATGCCGAGCGGCATCCCCGCGTCCTTGGCGGCGCGCTGGGTGGAGCTGAGCTGGTTCTCGGCGATCCACTGCAGCCACATGAAGAATTCCACGGTCTCCCAGTTCTCGCGGTGGAACTCAGCGACCTGCGGGCTGGTGGCCCGCTGGTACTCGGCGGGCCAGGTGCGCCAGTCGGCGCCGTGCACCTCGTACAGCGCGCACCAGGTGGCGAAGTCGCGCAACTGGCGGCCCTCGCGGCGGATGAAGGCGTCGAAGCTCATCCGACGGGCGGGGCGCAGACCCGCGGCGAAGATGATCCGCAGGGCGGCCAGCTTCGCGGTCCAGGACTCATCGCGCATCACCTCGTCGACGCCCTGCACCTGCTGCTGCAGGCCGGCGCGCAGCTTGTCGACGCGCGCCCGGTCGAAGACAGAGAGGTTGACGTACTCGGCGATCCGCTCGGGACGGATGTAGAGCGGGTTGACGTACATCCGGCTGGTCGGCAGATAGGGCGAGGGTTCCAGCGGCGGGCCGGGCTGGGCGGCATGCAGCGGGTTGACCAGCACATAGCCGGCGAACTGCTGCGTCGAGCTCCACACGGCCAGGTCGGCGAGGTCGGCCAGGTCGCCGACACCCCAGGACTCCTTGGACCGCACGGAGTACAGCTGTGTGGCGTAACCCCAGGTGCGGCGGTTGTTCATCGACGCGGGCAGCCCGACGAAGCTGGGGGTTGTCACCAGCGAGCTCTCGACCTCGACGTCATTGCTGCGCAGCACCAGACGGTGGTACCCGAGCGGCAGGTCGCTGGGCAGCTGGAAGGAGGCCTCGCCCACCCAACGTCCGTCCACCTCGCGGTCGGGATTGTCGTTGGTGACCTGCCAGGCGTCTCGCACGTCACCGTTCTCCAGGCGGATGCTGAGCTGTGCCGGGGCACCGGAGTCGACGTGGACGTTGACCCAGCCGGGCTGGCCGGCCTCGAGCACGACGCAGGGCGGCAGCGCGCGGCGCCAGGGCCGCAATCTCAGGTCGTCCAGGGCGGCGGCTGCCTTCTCGGGCGTGGACGCGTCCACCTCCAGCGCCTTGAGCACGGCGATCACCGTCTCGTCGCTGATGACGGTGTGACGGCCCTTCCAGTCCCAGAACTCGGTCGCGATGCCGAAGTGCTCGGCCAGCTGGTCAAGGGTCGCGTCGTTGAGCGCCATTGGAGGGTCCCGTTTCGTCGTCGGTTGGGTGCCGGCCCAGCCTAGCGGGGCACACCCGCGGTCGGCGCTAAGCCCGAAGCCCGGGCCTGTTTGGCGAGTCGGACCGGGACCGGCTCGACGCCCTCGCTGCCGGCAGCCACTGGACGGGCCAACCAGACCAACGCGGTCACCAGCCAACCCAGCGGCATCCCCTGGGTCGACTCCGCCAGACCGTGCACCAACTGCAGCACGGCCAGCGCCACCAGCCAGGCATTCTCACGAGTTGCGGCGGCCCCCCTGACCGCGCGCACCAGCGCGACCGCCCACAGGCCGACGACCAGGCCCACACCCACGACACCGAGCTGCATGAAGGTCTCGTAGAGGGCGTTGTGGGTACTGATCATGGCGAAGTCGAAGTGGTAGGCCGACCACTCCCGAATCCAGGAACCCTTGAGCCATGGCGCCCCGTGGCCCCATCCGGTCAGCCAGCGATCGATCGCGATCGACCACAGACCAGGCCAGATCGTGGTGCGGCCGGTCAAAGTCGTGTCCCGCCCGATCAGCGTCGGGAGCGGGACGAAGACCGAGAGGTAGGCGATGCTGGCCAGCACTCCGCCGGCCAGCGCGGTCAGCGCGCGCCGGGACGCTCCCTGCAACCGGGAGACCGCCACCACGGCTCCCGCGGCGAACAGGCCAGCCACAGCAGCGAGGTTGGAGGTCATCGAGTCGCTGAGAAAGAGCACCACGGCGTCCAGCACCACCACGCCGACGCGCAACCCTCGGGGCAGACCGCTGGCCATGACCGAGCTTGCGATGGCGACCGTGGCGAGGTAGGCAAGCGCGTTGTTGTGGGGCATCATGCCCTTCAGCCCGGCCGAGGTGATGGCCGTGCTCGGGTACAGCACCCACCACACGAGGCTGAGCGCGGCCAACACCGAGGTGCCGAGGCTGAGCACGGCGACGACCTGGCGTCCGCTCAGGGTGCGCGCCATCAGCGCCGCAGCGGCGAGCAGCAGGAAGGTTCGCACACACGCCTTCAACGTCTCGTTGGGCTGCAGCGACCAGGTGAAGCTCAACATCATCCAGACGGCGAGCAGCCCCACCCCGAACACGGACTGCAGCCGATGGTTACGCGGTCTCAGCGTGAGCATCCCAGCCAGCAGCGCGCTGCCGAGCATCGATATCGACGACCAGGGCGTGTCCACCATCGCCATGCCGACCACCGCTGGCAGCAGCGCGACGATCCCCCGTGGAGGCAAGGTCACGGGTCAGGACTTTCGACGCAGCAGCGCCAGGGCCATGCCTGCGGCGAAGCCGAGGAAGGTGCCCACGACCAGGAAAACCTTCTTGCCGATGGACGAAGGGCTGTCGGGCACGAATGCCGGACGCAGAACGCTGGGCTGGATCAGCGTCGTGCCGCTGCTGATCTTGGGCATCAGAGCCGGTGACTGCTTCACGAACTGGTTGGTGATCGCGTTGTTGAGGGCGGCAGCGCCCTCGCCGGTCTTGTCGGTGACGACGATGTCCAGTACAACCGTGTTCGCGGGCACCGTCACCCGGACGGATTTGATTGCGTCGTCCAATGCCATGCTCGACTTCGACTCCTGCAGGGCCTGGGTCATCACGCCCTGGGAGGTGACGGCCTGGGCATAGGAGGCGACCAGCGACTGGGCGATGCCCGCCGAGGCATCCACCTCGCCGGCATTCTTGGCATTGGCTGGCAACAGGATGACTTGGCTGCTGGCCTGGTACTCGGTGGGCGCGAAGAACGAGGCCGCGAGACCCATCATCGCCCCAAGCACCGTGATTCCCAGCACGACGGCGAGGTGCTCCCGCAACGCGCGCAACCAGGCCGATGCCAGCGGGGGGTCGGCGAGGTGGGTGGTCTCGGTCATGGTGTCTCTTTCCGTGATGAATCCGGTATTGCCCTGAAGTTCGGCCAGACTCGCGCGCTGCAACCAAAACTGCCAGTAGAAGGTCAGTGCTGCCCCGATCGCCCACCAGAGCAGGGCTTGCTGGCCGCCGAGGACGGGAATGAGCAGCAGCGGGAGTCCGCAGACGACGAAGCGGACGATGGTCCAGACCAGTGCCAGCCGCACCCGGCCGAGCATCTGCAGGGTCTGGGACATCGGCAGGCAGCTGAAGGTGGCCCCGTAGTAGATCGCGGCCGTGACGGCGGGCAGCCAGGCGACCCGCCACTGGGGGCCGAGCAGCGGCAGCACGAACATCGACAGCACGATGCTGCCCAGGGCCACCAGTGCGCCGGCCAGCACCAGCCAGCGCATCCAGCGGGCATGGAAACCGATCAGCTCACGGGTACGGCCCTCGCGGACCATGCTGGCCGCCCTGCCGTAGTACAGCGGCTGCAGGGTGTTGTTGATGGTGTTGACCAGTGGGACGGTGAACCGCGAGACCAGCGCCCACACGCCAGCGACGGCCCCCTGCCCGAGCGCCAGCAGCGCGATGCCGGGCAGGTTCGCCACCGAACTGGCGAGCAGGTTGGCGACCGGCTGGGCACCCACCTCGCGGCGCAGCAGGCTCAGGTCGTCGCGGCTGGCCAGTTGCGGACGCAGGCCCACGCTGCCCAGCCGGGCCAACAGGACGAGCCCACCGGCCAGCAGGGAGAGCAGCCAGGACAGGCACAGCACGAGGAAGCCCGGCGCGTGCGCGGCCCACAGCACCAGCAGCAGCAACGCATTGGTCACTCCCTGGGTGACGCGTCCCGAGGCCAACACAGACTGGCGCTGGGTGCGCAGTGCGACGCCCGTGAGCAACTGCTGCGCGCCGGTCAGAAAACCGCAGCCGGCGGAAAGCACGAGCACCCAGGCGAGCTGGTGGTCGAAGAGGAACGACACCAACCCGATGACGAGCACCAGCGCGCTGAGCAGCGCCAGGATCGTCGCCCCGGCGCGGTTCAGCGCCCCGGATGACTGCTCGTCCACGACCGGCGCGCGGGTCTCGGCGGCCATCGTGTTCACGCTGGCGCTGACACCGCACACGCTGCTCACTGCGCCGTAGACGGCGTAGTCCGAGGGTTGCAGCCCGGTCGACACGATGGCTGTCGCACCCAGAACGGCCACCTGGGCGAGCACCGACGAGCCCAACAACTTGGAGGCCAGCGCCAGGGCGCCCTGGGGAGACCTCGTCTGCACCTCGGCCGTCACCGGCGCACCCTGCGGGCCAGGGCGATGCCGGCCGCCGCGGCGACCTCGGCAGCCACCGGCACCACGAGCTCACGCCCGCCACCCGCGGCACGGGCCCGGGATGCGACGCGCAGCACGCCTGCCGGGTCACCCGCGCGAACCGCCACCCGTCCCTCGCGTCCGACCAGCAGCCCGGGCACGATCGCCGGGTCGAGGTCCGCCAGGCGACGCTGGAGTGCGTCGGGATCGCTCTGGGTGGTGCGGCGGTCGTCGTCGCGCACCTGGTCACCGTTGATGGTGACGTGCACGCCCGGGCCCGCCACGACGCGGGCGCCGCGGCTCTCCAGACCGAGCAGATACCAAGTGTCTTCCGAGGCGGTCATCGCTTCGTCGAAGCGGTGGTCACTCCATCGTCCGCGCACCACCACGCTCGGGGTGAGCACCCGACGGCTGCGACTGCGCCAGTTGGACAGCCCGGTCAGGTATTCACGCAGGGTGCTCGCCCCCGGCAGCTCCGCGGGCTCGACGCGCGCGCTGCCATTGCCGCGATGCACAAGACCCCGGCAGAAGTAGACGTCCGCCTCCCGCGCCTCCAGGGTCGCAATGGCGGTCGCAAGGTGGTCCTCGCCCTGCACGTCGTCATCGTCCAGGAAGGCGAAGAAGTCGGTGTCGACGACAGCCAGCCCGGCATTGCGGGCACCGGACGAGCCTGTGCGCCCCGCGGTGTCGATGACGGCGACGCCCTGAGTTGGTGCCAGGTCAAGCGGCTGGGCGGAGTCGTTGACGACGACGACGCGCACGTCCAGCAGGTCATTGCGCTGGGCAAGGACGGAGTCGACAGCGGCACGCAGGCTGCCGCGGCCGAGTGTGGGAACGACCACGGTGACGCTCGCGGCCTTGGTCAGCAGCGGCTGGGCGCTCGGTGCGGCGCCCAGGGCCGCGTCCCAGGCCCGCTCGATGCCCTCGACCATCGCCTCGCTGCTGTACCCCTCGCGCCAGGTCTGCTGGCCGGCTGCTCCCACGCCAGCTCGCTGCTGCGGGTCGTTGACAAGCTCGCGCAGCACGCCGGCGAGCCCGTCCACGTCCCCGGGCTGCACCAGGCGTCCGTTCTCGCCGTCGGTGACCACCTCACCGATCGCACCCACGGGGGTCATCACCACGGGCACCCCGGCGGACATGGCCTCCAGCATGGCCATCGGCAGTCCCTCCTGTCGGCTGACCAGCGTGAAGATGCCGGCCCCGCCCAGGTATGGCAGCTTCTCGTCGCCGAACTTGGGCCCGACGACCTCGATACGTCCGCCCAGTTCGTCGGACATGACCCTGGCCCGGTTGACCAGTTCGTCGTCCGGGGCGGGGCCGATGAGCTGCAGGCGCCATTCGCCATGGTCCGCAAGCACCTGCGCCGCCGCCTCGAGCAACACGTCGACGCCCTTGCGGCGGCTCAGTTCACCGAGGTGGACGATTGTCGTGCCCGGCGCGGTCACCGGCACCGGGTCGACGCCATTGGCGACGACCAGGGTCTTGGCCGGGTGGGTGTGCAGTTCGCGCATCACGATCAAACGCCAGGAGTCACCGAGCGTGACGATCCGGGCGGCCTGTTGGAAGAACTGTGCCACCAGACGCTTACGCACAGGCGCAAGCCCGGCCAAAAAGGTGGCGTAGCCGGCACCGTGCAAATGGATCACGTAGGGGATGCCACGACGCCGGGCGACCGCGGCAAAGCTCATCTTGCGCCAGGTGCTGCCCTGGCTGGCCACGTGCAGGTGGACGAGGTCGGCCTCAGCGGTGGCGGCTGTGCGCAGCGCCGCCGGCCAGTCGCGCCAGCCCTTGCGTCCGTTTCCGCCGCCGGAGTTGAGCAACTGGACGTCGAAACGCCCACTGCGCTCACAACCGTCGGCGAGTGTCATGGCGACCGAACCCATTCCGCCGATCGCACCGACGTCGGGGCCGACCATCAACACCTTTGGACGCTGGGACTGCATCAGCCGCGCACCTCTTCCAGGGAGGGCAACTGCCACGGCTCGCCCAGGAACTTGTCGAACGAGAATGGGACGAAGTGGTTCAACCCCCCATGGGGGTAGGGCGAGTACTCACCGAACCAGACATGGCCCTCCGCATCGAGGTAGAGGTCGATCCTGATGAAGTCCCAGCCAGCACCCAGTTCGGCAGCCAGGGCATAGAGTTCTCCGCTCTGCGCCGGCAGCGTGATGTCCGGACTGGAGGGCAGGAAGGTCGACTCGACCGGCATCGAATTGCCGTGCCCGTCGAAGAAGGAACAGCGGTGCTCGCTGAAGCGGTTGTGGTGCACCTCGAGCGCACGCACCCGGCCATTGAAGACGTAGAACTTGTAGTCGGGCAGGTCCTTGTCGTGCGGCACCTGCTCCTCGACGAGCATCACATGCTCGGCCCTCGAGTAGCCCCATTCGCCGAGCCGGTCGGCCTGTTCGCCGGTCAACCAGCCGCGGGTCTTCTCGCGGACCACCTCCCGGGTGGCCGGCAGGAAGAGCACCTCACCGCTGCCATCGTTGGGCTTGAGCACCGCCCTCGAGGCCAGCAGTTCATCAGGGATCTGGTCCACATCGGTGCCGGTCCACAGGGTGCGGGCGATCCGCAGCCGCTCGGTGTCGGTGATCCGCTCGCGCGCCATCAGCTTCATCTGCGTCTTGTCACAGGCTCGGACGATGATCGGGCGACGGTCGTTCAGGATGCGCCAGTTGATCTTCTCGCCGAAGCCCTTCGGGTCGATGAAGTTGCCCCATCGTTGGATCGAGACGGCGTAGAGGTACTTGCGCCGCCAGTAGATGGGCAGCGAGGCGGCCAGGCTGCGGTGCAGCGGACGCAAGGTCTCGCGCACCGGCTCGGTCACCCGGGTGAGCAGAGCCACGGAGCGACGCCCCTGGGCAGCTTCCGTCTGGGTCCGGCTGACCCGTCCGGCGCGGGCGCCGATGTGGATGTGTCGTACGTGCTCGGCGATCATCGCGTCTCCTGTTCTCGGTTGTGGGGAGTCTTCTCGGGCCTCGAACTCGGGGACCTTCAGCCCATGGAGCGGACGGTGGTGTCGGCCACCTCGGCCACCTCGTCTGCGTCCTCCAGCTGGTCAGCGCACCGCACCGTGGTGGCAGCCACACGGGCCAGCTCCTGAGGGGAGCGGAAGACCTGCTGGGCATCGGCGGCAAGACCGCGCTCGAGCAGGTAGCCGAAGATCTGGCGCTGGTGGCCGTCGACGTGCTCTCCCAGCTCGAGTTCGCGGGCCAGCAGGACGGGCACCTTGCCGGCCTCGAGGATGCCCATCGCGACACCGACGCCGGAGTGTGCGACCACGACATCAGCCCAGTCGATGGCTTCGCGGAAGTCAGCAGACCCCATCTCGGGGAAGACCTCGCCGGGCAGGTCGTCGCGCTCGGTCACACCGAGCTGCCAGCGGACCTCGACGCCGGGACGTGCACTGGCGTAGTCCTTCACCAGGTCGACCATGCGGTCGAAGCGGTAGGGCTTGATGGTGCCGAGGGTGACGAAGATTCGCCGTGGCTCAGGCAGTTGCGCGCGGAGCGCGGGCGGCTCGGCGGCATAGGTCGACAGCACCGATGGCCCCTGCTGCCAAGGACCACTGGCCCAGGGGTGCTGGGCGAACAGGCCGATGCCCGGCAGTTTCGCCAACACTCGTCCGGCCACCGAGGGCCCCTGGACACGCGAGATCGACTCGATGAAGACCGCCTTGCGGCGGTGCAGAAGCATCGCCGGCAGCACGGACAACGCCAGCCCTGCGCCGGTGGACACGGCCATGTCGAACTGGCGGCGCAGCTGGCGGGTCCGCCACCAGGCGCGCACGATGTTGCGCCAGTCGCGCGGCGCGACATAGGGGACGTAGTGGACGGTCTTGCCCTCCAACAGGCTTCGGCTCTGCGGCGTGTCGAAGGTGAGCCACTCACTGTCGGGCGAGACCCCGAGGCGCGGCGCCAGCCGGTTCAGCTGGTGCAGGTGCCCGCCGGTGCTCGCCACCAGCAGCACCTTGCGTCCCACCAGTTCGTCCAGAGTCGTACGCATGAGTCCGTCCCCCACTGTGCATCCCCCCGAATGCGCGCGACGTGTGCGAAAGTACACAACCCTCTTCGGCGCACGTACGAGGGCAGTTCAGTTCTACAACCCGGCGCCCCAGCCATGTCAATTGGCGAAATATCGAGTTGGCCGATCCACAAACAGGTTACAGACATTCGTCCAGAATGCTGTCAGGAGACGTCCACCACCTGGGTGCCCGCCCACCTGTCAGGCCAGTCCTGGCGGCCGTCCGACTGCACCAGCATGGCCGAACTGAGCCAGAAAAGTGGCCTCACGAAGCTGGTCAGCAGTCGCCGGCAGACCGTCCGACGCCAGGCCACGGATCGCGGGAGACGGCCCGGAAGTTCCTGCCCTGCTTGGACGAGGCGGATCCCGCAGAGCAGTTGTCCGGGCGTCGCACCGACCGTCGCGAGCCATGCGAAGTCCCAGCAAACACTCAGGCCCAGCGCGATGATCGAGCCCAGCAACCACATCTGGATGGAACCCCGTGCCCACAGCTCCATGGGCCCGGGCATCGTCTGGCTGGCGGAGACAGAGGTCTGCAGCAGGCTGAGCAGCTCCGCTTGCACCCGGGCATGCCAACCAGGCAGCAGGATGCGGCTCAGCAGAACCAGCGCCGCGCCGTCCAGGAGGTAGGCCGCGGTGCGGCGCGCCGGGGAGGCGAGGCCCACCACCCTCGGGGGCATCGGCGCCAGGGTCATCGGCGGCCGCGCACGACCACGGTGCGGGCTGCCATGTCGTGCAAGGTCTGGCGCCGCCGCGTGCCCAGGGCCACCAGGGCGCTCAGCACGAAGAAGATCGAGGTCATCAGGCAGGCGACGAAGACGAGCCCCCGCACGATCGCGACCCGCCACGAGAGGTGGGTGGCCAGCACGTGGTCCTGCGGGACCACGCGCAGGCCCACGATCATCTTGCCGACGGTGGCCCCCCGCCAACGCAGCATGGCCACCACGTAGACCAGTGTCAGCACTGCCTGTGCGGCCACCACCACGGACGCGGGACCCACCAGGTCGTAGCCGCCCACGCTCGGCGCCGCCGTGCCCTGCTCGATGGCTAGCAGATAGTCGTCCATGAACTGCGCGTAGGCATTCGAGAAGCGCTGCGACCAGTGGCCCAACAGCAGGTTGAGCAGGAAGGTGATCATCATCGTGTCGAGCACATGGGCCGCCACCCGCTGCCACCAGGAGGCCAGCGGCATGCCGTCCGGCGTCTGCGACTCAGCCGCCGTCCACTGGGGCTGCTGCTGCCAGGCGCCCTGTGGTTGTGGCTGCCACGGGGACTGCTGCGGCAACGGCTGGGGTTGCGGGGTGGGCAGGGTCTTCTGGGCGCGTGTGTTGTGCGTCCATTGCTGGCCGTCCCAATACCGTTCGCGGGTCGGGTCGGCCGGGTCGGGGTACCAGTCCATGGCAGGCAGTGCTTGGTTCACCCACCCAGTTTTCCACGCCCCCCGTGCGAGACTGGACAAACCATGGAATCAATCGGCCGTTATCGCATCACCTCGCGCATCGGCGCCGGCGCCTTTGCCACGGTCTACAAGGCCCATGACGACCAACTGGACGTGCCGGTCGCGGTGAAGGTGCTGTCCGAGGCATGGGCCGCGGACGAGGACGTGCGCAGCAGATTCCTGGCAGAGGCCCGGCTGTTGCGCCGCATTCAGGATGAGCGGATCGTGCGCGTCTACGACGTGGGCACCACCGACGGCGGCCGCCCCTACTTCGTCATGGACTACGCCGACGGCGGGACGTTGGAGAGCCTGCGCGGCAACCTCGTGGAGCCCGGACGCGCGCTGCGACTGGTCGCGGAGGCTGCTCGCGGCCTCGAGGTGCTCCACCGGGAAGGAATGGTGCACCGTGACGTCACCCCCGGCAACATCCTGTTGGCCCACACCCCGCACGGTGTGCGGGTGATGCTGGCCGACCTGGGGGTCGCCTCCCGGATCATCGGCGAGGGGGACGCCATGACGGCCGGCACCCCCGCATACATGGCCCCCGAACAGGCCACCGGACGAGGGGTCGACCAGCGCAGTGATGTCTACTCCATCGCGTCGGTGGCCTACGCCCTGCTGGTGGGTCGGCCTCCGTTCGACGTCCGCAGCCTGGACGACGTGATCGCACGCGACCTCGCGATCGGACCTTCCCCCGTGTCGGCGCTGGTGGGGGCCCCACCCGCTCTGGACTCCCTGTTGACACGGGCACTCTCCCCTGAGCCGGACCTGCGTCCACAGCGTGCGGTCGATCTCGCCACGGCCCTCGACCAGATCGCGGACGTCCTGCCGGGCGGGCAGAGCCACCGCCCCCGACCCTTGGCCCCTGCCGCTGGCCAGTCGCCCACGACGTCGGCTGGCATGCCCCAGACCGTCCCCGCCGCCAGCGCACCCCTGGTGCACCCGAACGAGACCCCCGCATCCATGCTGCAGAACTATCTCGGCCCCGGGCGCTACGAGGTGGCTCGACCCGTCGAGCGCCATCCTGCGTCCTGGTATGCCTTCGTGGGGGTCGCACTGTTGGCGCTGACGGTGCTCGTGGCGCTGCTCACGAAGGGTTGGCTGGAGAGCTGACGGGCCCGACCCGGAGCGCCGCCATCAGGCCCACGCCCGCCGAGACCAGCGCGACGACGAAGAGCAGCACGAAGGCATGCCCCGAGCGTCCGTGCAGGGAGTAGAAAACGGTCCCCGCCAGACCTCCGACCAACGAGTTGCCCAGACCTTCGGCGACCTGCAGGGAGGAGGTGTTGCGCCCCAGCGATCGCACCGCGGAAAGGCTCATCACGGCCAGTGAGGTGCTGGCCACAGCCAGACCCATGCCCAGCCCGGCGACCGTCCAGCCGACGACCCCCAGCCACAAGGTCCCGCGGGGGTGCCAGCTGGACAGGGCCACCCCAGCCACGCCCACGCCGGTGGCGACCAGCCCGGCGACGATCACCTGTTGGCGTTCCCAGCCCAGCCAGGTGCGGGACTGGAGCCAGGAACCGAAGGTCCAGCCAAGGGACCCGATCGTGAGCACCAGGCCTGCCTGCCACAGTTCCAGGTGGCGCTGCTCGACCCACGACAAGGGCAGGAAGGTCTCGGCGGCGAAGAAGGCGCCGGCTTGTGCGGCGCGCGTCCACATCACCGCGGGCAGTCCGGGACGAACACCCCAAAAGCCCGGCGGCATGAGCCGAGGCACGCTCACCGCCAGCACGACCAGCGCCAGTCCAGCGAGCAGGGCACCCCGCCAGTCCAGCATCTGCCCGGCTCCCTGCAACAGCGCGACACCTGCCGCGGCACCACCAGCCGCCCACAGCGGGACGGCCTGCTCGTCAGACTCCGGATCGGCCTGCCTGGACGCGTTGACCAGGGCCAGCGGACGCGCCGACAACAGGCCCGCGGCCAGCACGACCGGGACGATGGCCCAGAAGACCCAGTGCCACCCGAAGTGGCGCGTGACCAGCGCACTGATCGGCGGCCCGATGAAGGCAGGCATCACCCAACAGACGCTGAACCAGGTCATGATCGTGGCCCGGGCCGACTCCTCGAAGACGGTGCCGATCACCACCATCAGACACAGGTTCATCGCGCCACCACCCAGGCCCTGCAGGAAGCGGGCTGCGACCAGCACCTCCATCGAGGGCGCCGCGCCAGCCACCAAGAGCCCCGCGAGGAAGAGCGCTCCTCCTCCCACCAGCGGCTTCACCGGGCCCATCCGGTCGGCAAGGCGCCCCGCAACCACGGTCGCGAAGGTCATGCCGAGGACGAAGAGGGTGAACACCCAGGCATAGAGCCGGGTCCCCTGCAGGTCGGACGCGGCAGCTGGCATCGCGGTCGACACGGCGATGTTCTCGAAGGCGATCGCGACCACACCGGTCAGCAGCCCGACCAGCAACGACCGCCGTTGGTCCCCCGACATGGCTGCCCGCACCGGGGCGGGAGTCGGGGAGGTCACCGCGCCATGGTGCCACGAAGATCACCGGCCCGGGAAAGGTGCGGGTCTTCGACGACCGAGGGGACGCGCCGTCCTACAATGGCCGCCATGACCCAGCACCTGGCACCCGGTTCGCAGACCGTCCTCGATGAGCGGACCCAGCAGGCCGAGGACGGGGACCACGAGCGCTTCTCGCACTACGTCCCCAAGGCCAAGCTCACCGAGGCGATGGTGAACGGCACGCCCGTCGTGGCGCTGTGCGGAAAGGTGTGGGTGCCCTCGCGCAACCCCGACCGCTTTCCGATCTGCCCCGAGTGCAAGGACATCTGGGCGTCCTTCAAGCACGGTGGCGACCAGGGCGGACCGGGCGGAGAGCAGTGATCTGCCACATCGCGCTCGGGGCGCTGTGGGACCAGGCCCAGACCAGCGGCGAGTACCACTGGTCGACGCTGGAGCACTCGATCAAGGAAGTCGGCTACCTGCACGCCTCCGACAGCTACGAGCAGGCCTGGCGCGTGGCGAGCTATCTGTTCGACGAGGTCAACAGCGAGCTCGTGCTGCTCGACCTCGACCGGGAGGCCATGGCCGCCGCAGGGCTGAGCGTGGTCTTCGAGCCCTTCTCCCCCAATGACCCCGGCGCCGAGAACTTCCCGCACGTGTACGGGGGCGCCTTGCCGGTCACGTGCGTCACGCGGGAGACCCGATTCGCGAACAGTGCAGACCTGATCGACGGGCTGATGGCCTTCCAGGCTGCCGGGTCCCCGCCCGGCATCAGGAGCGAGGAAGGTCAGCCCCAGGCCTGACGGCCGTCACCAGGCAGCGCCCGTGGTCCTCGACGGGAGCGCACGTCCGATGGGCAGCACCACATAGGCCAGGCCGCCGCTGCGTCCCCACGCCGACTCGAACTGGGCCCGCGCGTAGGTCTTCGAGACCAGCGCATTGCTAGCCCTCAGCGCCGACGCCGGATCGTTGACGCGCACATCTCCTGCGGCATCGAATCCGCGCAGCACCATCAGGTGGCCGGGGGTGGCGAACCCGGCGCCGGCCAGTTGGGAGCTGGTGAAGGCAGTGGACACCGCGAGCGGGATCCCGGCGCGGACGAACCTCTCGGCGTCGACCAGTGAACGCAGGCGGGTGACGAAGCCCGTCAGGCCGCGCGCGCCGGCATAGGCGACGTTGAACGGCCAGTTGCCGGTGCCGTGGTAGCCAATGTCGTAGACGCCCCGGGCGACGTGGTCGACCTGAGGGTTCTGGTGTGGGGTGGGGCGCACCCAGGCCGTCTCGGTGCTCGTGGGACCCTTCTTCCAGTAGTCGAGCAGCATCGCCATCGAGGTCGCCGAGCACCAGGCCGCCCCTCCGCCATCCAGGGACGGGTAGTGGGACTTGTGCAGCATCTGGGAGTAGGCGGGCACCGCCAACTGCACCGCACCACCGGGGCCGAAGCGACTCACCGGCGTGGCGGACTGGATCGGGGTCGCGCTGACCCCGGCCACCTGACGCACGACCGGGGCGATCGTCGTCCCCCGCGGCCGCAACAGGTCGACGGCCACCTGCCAGGCGGAGAAGATGACTCCTGCGGCGGCCTTCAGCGTGTCGGTCGCAGTCTTCGCAACGGCGTCCGCGGTGGCGGGCTGGGAGCTGCGCACCGGACCCTCACCGCTGGAGGCCCACAGCGCCAGGGTCGTCCACTGTGACCAGGTGCCGGACTGGTTGCGGGCCCGTACGCGCACCCGGATGGCGGTTCGGACGGGCGTGGAGGCAATCCAGGAGGGGACGAGGCTGGTGGCAGCGATCCTCGTGCTGACCACCGGGGAGGTCCACGTCGCGACGTCGAAGGTCCACTTGTGGCCTCCGTGCGGGTCGGTCCAGGCCCAGCTGGAACTGGGCCGGACGAAGACCAGCCCCGCGCTGGTGGTGGCCGTGCCGGCGTGGCGGCCGGCCCCGAAATCCTTCCCGCTCCAGCGAGCGAGCCGTGAGGCCCGGGGCGCCGTCGCTGCATCGGCCAGCAGCGGCGAGCAGAGCAGTAGCCCGGAGGCGGCACCGGTGAGGACATGGCGTCGGGAGATCAACACCGCGCAAGTGAAACACTTGTCCAGGTTCGGCGCCAACATCGCCGTCCGCACCGGGCGCGCAACCGTCCGCGATGCACGGCGCGCGACGCAGGGCTGCGCAACGCGGTTGAATGGATGCGTGACCCAGCAACAGCAGACAATCCGCGTCCACGCCGCCCTCGGGCTGTTCCTGGCCCTGCCCTTGGCCCTGACGGCCTGCGCCTCGGACGCGTCGACCTCACAACCTGCCGCCGTCTCCTCCAGCACCATCGCTGTGCCTGCAAGCTCGCTGCCGGCCGTGACCCCGAGCGCCAGCGCCACCTCAGCGACGAGCAGCGCCTCGACCCCCGCTGCTTCCACCAGTCAGGCGACACGATCCGCCTCGGCCGCCACCACCCAGCCCTCGTCCGCCGAGGCCAGCTCGACCGCAACCCGTTCGGTCACCGCGACCGCGGCCCCGATCGGCTTGCCGGACGAGTTCGCAGGCTTCACCAAGGTCGAGTCGTCCAATGAGGGACGCTGGGACGTCGCTGGCTACGCCGAGGGATCGACCGTCGTGCAGGTGCGCGCTGCGCGCACGCCCAATGACCTCCAGACCGTGCTGAAGTCGATCGTCGGCAGCACCGGCACCAAGTTCGGATCGGGCTACTGCGGCCAGCGGGAGCGCGTCAGCGCCTGCGTCCGCAAGACCGGGGACGTGACCGTCGCCGTGGTGTCCAAGGATCTGGAGACCGAGGAGCTGTCGTCCCTGCTGCCCAACCTCTTCGCGGCGATGGGATGAGAGACGCCTCTTCGCGGCGATGGGATGAGAGACGCCTCTTCGCGGCGATCAAATGAGAGACGCCTCTTCGAGGCGATGGGCTGAAAGGGTCAGAGACCCGCGATGTGGGCCAGTGCCAGGTCGTAGCCGCCCAAGCCCAGACCGGCGATGACGCCCTGCACATAGGGTGAGACCACCGAGTGGCTCCGGAACTCCTCGCGGGTGTGGATGTTGCTGATGTGTACCTCTACGACAACCGGCACCTGAACGACCGCGTCCGCGATCGCGATCGAGTAGTGGCTCCAGGCCGCAGGGTTCAGCACCACCGCCTGCTGGGCATCGGCGGCCTCGTGCAGCCAGCCCACCAGTTCAGCCTCGGAATCAGTCTGGCGCACCTCGACGTCCAAGCCCAGACCGCGCCCCGTCACGACCAAGTGCTCGGCGAGCTGCTGGTGGGTCGTCGACCCATAGATCTCCGGCTGGCGCCTGCCGAGCCGCCCGAGGTTGACGCCGTTGAGTACCAGGACGCTGCGCATGGTGGTCACCCTGCCACCTCGTCGACCAGGCCCAGACCCAGGTAGGCGGCGCCGAACAACCCGCGCTGCAGCAGTTCCACATAGCGCTCCACGTCACCGGCTGCAGCCGTGGCCGCCACGGTGCACACGCGCACCTGCTGGCGCTCGGCCAGCGCGAGCAGTTCGCTGCGTTCTCGGCGCACCCGCTCGTCGTCCGAACCGTCGTCGAGGACGACCAGCACCGGACGCAGGCCGTCGGCGGGGTCCGCGAAGAGATCCCGGCTGCTCGCGCCCCGCAGGACAGGCAGCAGAGCGGACGCGTCGGCGGCCAGGGCGGGACGTCCGCTGGCTCGGCGCAGGGATTCCGCGACGCGGCGCGCGGCGCGCGCGGCCAGCACGGTGCCGCCCCAGACCAGGGGCTGGGCTTCGGCCAGCGCCACGGCGAGGTCCTTGGCGGGGTTCTCGGCCAGGTTGCGGTGCGGCGAACACTCCTCGGCCACCATGTCGGCACGCTCGGCAACGACCTCTGGGTGCACCTGGGGGCCAAGACCCATCCGATTCAGCGCCGACAGGGTCACGACGACGGTGGCCAAGGGATCGGCCAGCGGGACGGGCAACAACACGGTGGATCGGCTCGCGGCCTGCTCCGCGATCGGCGACCCCGGCTGGGCCGCCACCAGCAGGTTCGCGCCGCGGCGGGTCGCCTCCGCGACCGCGCTCATCAGGTCGGGATCCGAACCCTCGCTGGCCAGCACCACGACAGTGTCGAGGGGTCCGACCCAGCCGGGCAGCCCGTCGATGGTCCATGCGACGAAGGGAACCGGGCACTGCGGCTCCAGCACCGCGCGCAACAGGCGTGCCTCGGCGCCCAGGGCGATCAGGCCTCGCGGGCGTCGTCCGAGCTCCGAGTCGGCCAGGCCGTCCAGCTGGGTCGACCCGGCCGCAACCCGGATCCGAGCGCCCGCCGTGGCGAGCTGGCGCAGGTGGCTGTCGATCCCGGCCAAGGCGGTCGGGTCGTCCAGACGGGTGTCGTCGAACTCCATCTCGCCCACCCAGCTCACTCTGCGGCGGGCTTGCGGGCCTCGTCGACCAGCAGCACGGGGATGCCGTTGCGCACCGGGTAGGCCAGGCCACACTCGGTGTTCGTGCACCCCAGCTCGGAGCGGTCATAGTCGACGGCGAAGCGCGCGTGACAGGCCGGGCAGGCAGCGATCTCGAGGAAGGCGGCGGACAGTTCCATGGTGTCGGGCATGGTCGTCATGCTATCCGCCGCCCGGGCAGGTAGGGCCGGCAGCGGTTCAGCTGCTGAAGCCGGCCAGGATGTCACTCACGTCGTCGCGCAGGGCCGCCATCATCTGCGGGTCCTTGGCCTCGACGTTGAGCCGCAGCAGCGGCTCCGTGTTGGACGGACGCACGCTGACCCACCAGGTGCCGCGCGGGCCCTCGCCCAGTAGCTTCAGGCCGTCAACCCACTGCTCCTCGGCGGCCTTGGCGCGCAGCGCGGAGGCCACGGCCTCCATCGCCGCCGGCTTGTCGGCCACGGTGAAATTGATCTCGCCGGAGGCGGCGTAGCGGTCGAACTCGGTCACCAACTCCGACAGCGGACGATCCTGGTGGCCGAGCAGTGCCAGCACGTGCAGCGCGGCCAGCATGCCGGTGTCGGCACCCCAGAAATCGCGGAAGTAGTAGTGGGCGCTGTGCTCGCCGCCGAAGATGGCGTCGTGCTCGGCCATCAGGGCCTTGATCATGGTGTGGCCCACCTTCGAGGTGACCAGCTTGCCGCCGTTCTCCTCGACGACCTCGGCGACGGTATCGCTGGTGATGAGGTTGCGGACGATGGTGGAACCAGGCTCGCGGGTGAGCTCGGCCTTGGCGATCAGGGCTGTCACGACGGACGGCGTGACGACCTCACCGCGCTCGTCGATGATGAAGCAACGGTCGGCGTCACCGTCGAATACCAGCGCCAGGTCGGCGCCGTGCTCGACGACGGCCTTGCTTGCGTCCACCAGGTTCTCGGGGATCAGCGGGTTGGGCTGGTGGTTCGGGAAGTTGCCGTCCAGGTCGAGGTAGAGGCCCACGATCTCGACGCCCAGCGGCTCCAGCACGGCGCGGGTGGTGTGCCCGGCCATGCCGTTGCCGGCGTCGACGACGACCTTCAACGGGCGCAGGTTCGCTGTGTCGACCAACGAGCGCAGGTACTGGGCGTACTCGTCCAGGGTGTCGACCTGGGACAGGGTCCCCTGGCGGTCGGCCTCCGGCAGGGCGCCGGAGGCGAGTATCTCCTCGGCACGGTCGGCCAGACGGGTGATGAAGTCAGAGGTGACCGGCTGCGCACCGGGCAGGCAGAACTTGATGCCGTTGTACTCCGGGGGGTTGTGGCTGGCGGTGAACTGCACACCGGGAAGGTCCATCGAGCCCGAGTCGAACCACAGCTGGTCGGTGCTGGACAGCCCGGCGTCGATGACGTCGGCCCCCGCGCCACGGGCCCCGTCTGCGAAGGCGGCCGACATCTGGGGCCCGGAGACCCTCATGTCTCGCCCCAGCACGAAGCCCTCCCCCGCCAGGTTCATCAGCTCGACGTAGGCGGCGCCGATGGCGCGGGCCCCTGTCTCGTCCCATTCGGCAGCGTCGCCCCCGACGATGCCTCGGATGTCATTGGCCTTGAACATTCCCCGAGTGATCACCGGCCCACACTATCGACCGGAGTTCCGAACATCCCCAATTGGTGCCTACTCGGCGCTGAGACCCCGCTGAGCGTCGGCGATCACGCGAAGGTGCCTCCGCTCGGCCAGGACCACCACCTCACCGGCCCGATCTTCCACCGGTGCCGCAAGTCCCGGCGGCGGCAACTCGTCGTGACGCAGCCCCACTTCACGCACCGCATCGGCCAACGCCAACAGATCGTCCACAGCTGGCGCAGGAGCAGGGTCTGAGGCATCCGGAAGTCGGACTACTTCCCAGCCCTGCGGGACGGACAAGCCGTCGGCGTGGGCCCGGCACAGGTCGTAGGCACCCGGAGTACGCGATGGCGCGAGCGCCCCCAGCACGGCCGTCTCGTCGTCATAGGCATAGGTCAACGTCGCCACGGCCCTGCCCTGGCACCCCGCTCGGGTGCATCCCCTGCCAACCACGGGCCACAGGCTAGTCGCGGCGCCTAGAATTGCCCTCATGCCACGCCGCCGCGACCGTCACGACCGGGGCCTGCGCGGGCCCATGTCGCTGCCGAACCCCTACACCCGACGTCCCGCACCGGTGCGGCTCAACCGTGGGCGCCAAGCCTTCTTCACCGAGTGCGTCACCGACGCTGTGGTGCGGATCCGGGAGACCTGCCCCGGCGGTCTGGACGGGGTGGACATCGGGATCGAGGAGGTGCCGCCGGTCGACCGGCTGTGGACCGACGACCGGATCCCCCTGGCCGCCGCCGTGGAGGCGACGACCGTGCAGGCCGCCCAGATCGTCGTGTACCAGCGCCCCTTGGAACACCGGGCCGGCTCCCGCACGGAACTGCGCGACCTCGTGCACCGCACGCTGGCCGAGCAGCTCGCGGCACTGACCGCGCGCAGCATCACCGACATCGACCCGAGCCTGGACGACGACTGGTGAGCCACGGCGTGGTTCCAACAGAGCCACGGCGTGGCGCGAGGAGGACGCAGAAGAGCCGCGCCCATGCGGGGTGCGGCGCCCGTTGCGATCTTGGCCCAGCGATCTTGGCCCAGCGATTTTGGCCCAGTGATTTTGGCCCAGTGATTTTGGTCAGTTGCGATTGTGCCCAGAAGCGATTGTGCCCGGAAGCGATTGTGCTCAGAAGCGATTGTGGTCCGTGCGGATGACTCAGGCGCGCTTCTTCAGCTTGCGACGCTCACGCTCCGACAGTCCGCCCCAGATGCCGAAGCGCTCATCGTTGCCGAGCGCGTACTCGAGGCAGTCGCTCTTGACCTCGCAGGTCTGGCAGACACGCTTGGCCTCGCGGGTCGAGCCACCCTTCTCGGGGAAGAAGGCCTCGGGGTCGGTCTGGGCGCACAGCGCACGCTCCTGCCAGCCGAGCAGGCCCTCGTCCTCCACCGGCACCAATGTCAGCAGTTCGCCCATCGCCCTTGTCCTCTCGACCCTTCACAACGCTGGTGGGACGCGCCGTGCCCAATCCCTACGCAATGAATTACAGGCCTGTAATTGCGCTGCGTCAAGCCCGCAGGATGTCAAATCCGGACAGCGGGGTGCGGATGGCTCGAGCGCATGGATCAGGAAGTGGGGTCGTCCGTGCCGAGGGGGCGCCACTGTCGGGGCACAGGAGCGGTGGTGTGCGTGGGGTCGGCTTCCGGTTCCCAGGGACGGACCCCGGTCTCCCCTGCCGCCTGTTGGCCCGCGGTGGCCCACGGGACGTCACGGCGTTGCGGTGCTACTGGCAGCTCAGGCAGGGCCGGTGCCCGGCTGGCGGGCTGCCATCCGTGTGCGGTCGCGCCCATGGCGTCGGCGCGAGCACCGGATGCCGCGTCCCCGGCTCGGGACCAAGCGGCACCGACGGCCTGGTCCGCAGTCCAGCTGGCCGGTTGCAGGGATCGTTCGGGAACCCTTGGCAGCCCCGGGACCACCTCGTCGGCTGATTGCGCCGCGGTGCGGCTGAACCGCCAGATCACCACGACGCAGGCCACTTTGATGGCCAGATCGACCAGACCGCCGACAAGATCGAGCACGCGCAACACGAACGTGGACGCGTGGGACTGGAGCCCGGCGATCAGCATCGCCAAGGAGACCACCGACGACAGCCCGAGCACCGTGACAGCGGCAACTCCGACACCCCTCGCCTTCTCGGTCGCCGGTGACCACAAGGAGCAGGCCAGGACGGCCAGGGTGAGGGCGATGACCAAGGTCAAGGTGGTGGGCGAACCGCTCAACGTGCGGGCGGCATCGGCCCAGCCGGACTGGTTGCGGTCGTGCAGGTAGTACCAGCGCCCCAGCGAGACCAGCAACTGCACCACGGCGCACGCCACCAGGAACCATGCGAAGGGTTCGCGAAACCGCTTTGCCTTCTCGACCATTCCCACTCCATTCGTCCCCTGGGCCATGTGCAGGCCCGCACCTCCACAGAGTAGGTGGGCATTGAGACAAAAAGCGTCACCGGGGCCCGCGCGCATCAGGCCAGTTCGGGTCCAACCTGGTCGGCGACCAGCGCGACCAGTTCCTTCACCCGCTGGCTCTGGTCGATCGGCACCACCAGTGTGGCCGTCTCGGTGACGCAGACGACCATGTTGGAGATGCCCGCTACGGCCACGACCGTCCCCGGCCGGCCGCGGTTGACCAGCAGGTTGCCGGACGCGTCGAGGCACACCGTGACGCCCTCGCGGGCATTGCCCTGCTCGTCCTGGGTGAGCTGTTCGGCCAGCGTCGCGAAACCACCCAGGTCGACCCAGTTGATGTCCAACGGCACGGCGACCACGTGCGCATTGCCCTTGCCCTGACTGACGGGCTCCATGATCGCGTAGTCGACCGAGGTCTTCTCCAGGGCCGGGTAGATCTCCTCCAGCCGCTCCGGGTGCTCGGCAAGCTCCAGGCAGGCAGCATGGGTCTGGGGCATCAGGTGCTCCAGCTCGGCCAGCACGGTGGCGGCACGCCACACGAACATCCCCGAGTTCCACCAGTACTGGCCCGAATCCAGGTACTGCTGCGCCACCTCGGCGCTCGGCTTCTCCTTGAACTCGTCCACCTCCGAGGCGTCCGGGAAGTCGACCAGCGACTCGCCGCGCTTGAGGTAGCCGTAGCCCGTGTGTGCGTGGTCGGGGACGACACCGAAGGTCACCAGGGCGCTCGGGTCGGCCTCCGCGATCTGGAAGGCCTCGTCCAGCGAGCGGCTGAACTCCTCCACGGGGGTGATCAGCTGGTCGGCGGTGATGACGGCGACGACGGCTTCGGGGTCCCGCTTGGCGAGCACGGCGGCTGGCCACGCGACGGCGTTGAGGGAGTCGCGACCCACTGGCTCGCCCAGCAGGTTCGAGGCCGGCAGTTCGGGGAGTTGCTCGGCGACCACGTCGGTGTAGGCGGCGCCCGCGCACACCAGGACATTCGCGTCGGGAACCTGCCCCGCCACCCGCTCGTAGGCGAACCGCAACAGGCTCTTGCCCTCGACCAGGTTGAGGAGCTGCTTGGGCATCCCCTTGCGGGAGAGCGGCCACAGACGAGTACCGGATCCACCGGCCATGATCACGACATAACGCATGACCTCAAGGCTAGGGGACGCGCGGTGGATCTGGCTGGGGCTGTTGACCCAGCTGGCATCCACCCGCCCCCAGACTGCTGGTGGTCCGCCGACCCCTCTAGCATGGGTCAATGCCGATCATCGACCCGGTCAACGCTCTGGAGGCCCGCGTCCGCGAGGACGGGGCACGCCCCCTGCTCACCTGCTACGACCTGGGTGACGGTTCACGCGTCGAGTTCAGCGCCCGCACCTTCGCAAATTGGGTCGACAAGACGGCCAACCTGATGGGCGCGCTGGGTCTCGACGAGGGCTCGGAGGTCGGCTTGCCCCTGCTCCTGTCGCACCCCCTGCACTGGGTGAGCCTGGTCTGGACGATGGCCGCCTGGCAGCAGGGTGGCACCGTCATGGCACTGCCCCGCGATGACCTGGACCGCGTCGAGGTGGCGGTGCTCGGGCCCACCAACTCGCACCCGGTACCGGGGGTGGAGACGGTCGTCTGCTCCCTGCATCCCCTGGGTCTTGGCCTACCAACTCCGGTTCCTGGCGTCACCGACTACGCCGAGGTGCTCAGCCAGCCGGACGTGCACTGGCGGACGCCCGCCCCGGCCACGCTGCTGGACGATGGGCAGCGGAAGCTGGCGCTGGCCGACATGGGCGAGGTCCAGCCCGTGGCGGGGCGGTTGCTGCTCACCCCCTCCGACGACCCGGTGGAAGTCGTCCGCGGCGCACTGCTGGCGCCGCTGCTGGGCGGTGGCTCGGTGGTGCTGGTCAGCGGTGGCGACGACCCCACCTGGCTGGCACGGATCGCCGCCGAGGAGCACGCAACCGCCTGAGCGGGCTCACATGTCCGGTTGTTCGGCGGCCCGCTCGGAGGCCGGCAGACCGGCCAGGAAACCAGCGCCCCAGGCCATGTGCATCACCACCAGCACCAGCGGAAGCTGCGCGCGCACCTCGGGCTCCAGATCTCGACGCAGGCCAGCCGATCCAGCCAGCACGGCCGCCAGGTAGCCCAGCGGACCCGCGAAGCCGAGTCGCAGCCACTTCGGCCCGACCAGCCCGGCCAGCCCGAGCAGCGTCCCCCCGGCCACGCCTGCCACCGCGACCGGAGGCGCCAGGTAGCGCGCAGAGGCGGTCTCGGGGTTGCGGCTCATCAGCTCACGGCGCCACTGGCCGGTCTTGTAGAACTGCTGCGCGAGCGCCTTCACGCTGCTGCGAGGTCGGTAGGTGACCTGCAGAGCGGGGCTGAACCAGACCGTCTCCCCCGACTTGCGCAACCGGTAGTTGAGCTCCCAGTCCTGCGCGCGCTTCATCGAGGGGTCGAAGCCACCCACCGTGGCCAGTGCATCGCGCCGGAAGACGCCGAGGAAGACCGTGTCCGCCGGACCCTCCTGGGAGGTGGCGAGGTGGAAGGTGCTGCCCCCCAGGCCGATTCGGGAGGTGTAGGCGGCCGCGACCGCCTTCTCGAAGGCGGTGGTGCCGACCGCTGCCATGTGCCCGCCGACATTCGCCGCGCCGGTGCGCTGCAACAGTTCCACCGCCGTGGCGATGTAACCGTCCGCGAGTTCACCGTGGGCGTCGACCCGGACGATGATGTCGTGACGAGCCGTGGAGATCGCCAGGTTGAGCGCGGCGGGGGTCGTCCCCGCGGGGTTGTCGACGATCCGAACGCGAGGATCTACGGCCGCGATCTGCTCGGCGATCTCGTGGGTGCGGTCGCGACTCGGGCCGATCGCCAGCACGAGTTCCAACTCACCGGGATAGTCCTGGCCCAGGACGCCCCGCACGGAGCGGGCGAGGTGGCGCTCCTCGTTGAGGACGGGCATCACCACGCTCACGGGCGGGAGGGTCAGACCGGCTGCGCACATGGGGGCCATTGTTCCGCAGTCGATCGGGCGCCGTCTCCCGGCTCGCCGGACGGGTGAACCGGGCACCACAGCCAGCCTCGGTAACCTCGAACCCATGGATCGACGCAACGAGAGCCGACGCAAGGCAGACCTGGCGTGGTTGTACGGCACCGACGAGGAGCTGGACCACACCCGGGTGCTGGACGAGAGCGAGCAGGCCGAACTGTTGCGCCGCCGGTCCCAGATCGCCGCCCAGCAGGAGGCTGCGGCCCGCACCGGCGCCCAGGCTGCCCAGAGCGGCGCGGACCCCTCGGCCGACCCCACGGCGACCAGCGTCGACCTGCCCCCTCAGCGCGTCGTCCACACCGAGACAACGGACGCTGCCCCGTCCGTACGTCACACCGTCCGCGATGCCCAACCCGCTCCCCGTCCAGAACCGACCGCGGCCCCGCGGCCGGCTCCCCGCCCGACCCCCAGCGCTGCTCCCGCAGCGCGGACGATCGCAGCGGCCACGCGAACCGGGAGCGCCACTGTTCCGCCGCAGATCGGCGGGTCGGCGGCGGCCTTGGCTGGTGGGGGGCGTCGCCGACGCCCCTTGGCTGCCGGGGGGCGTCGCCGACGCCACGGCCGTCCTCCGATCGTCCGCATCCTGCTCGGACTGCTCGCCGCCTGGCTCGTCTGGTTGCTGGTGGTGCCCGCGATCGGACTGTCGCGGATGCCACGTGCACAGGAAGCTCCCGACGGCACCCGTCCGGCCAACCAGCCGGGCACCTTGACCTTGATGATCGGTTCCGACCAGCGCGACAACCTCACGGCGGAGCAGAAGAAGCAACTTGGCACCGGAAGCGAGGAGGGCAAGCGCACCGACACGATGATGCTGCTCTTCCAGCCCAAGTCGGGCCAGCCGGCACTGGTCAGCCTGCCCCGTGACTCCTATGTGGCCATCCCCGGGCACGGCCACAACAAGCTCAATGCCGCCTACAGCCTGGGTGGCGCGGACCTGCTGGTCGAGACCATCGAGCAGGACACCGGCCTGCGGATCGACAACTATCTGGAGATCGGCTTCGACGGCTTCTCCAATGTCATCGACGCCCTGGGCGGCATCCGGATGTGCCTGCCGAACGCCATCAAGGACAAGGACTCCCACATCGACCTTCCAGCGGGCTGCCAGAATCTCGACGGCGTGAATGCCCTGGGCTATGTCCGGATGCGCAAAGCCGACCCGACCGGTGACATCGGACGGACCAAGCGCCAGCGCGAGATGGTCAGCGCCGTGGCGAAGAAGGCACTGAGCCCGATGACCTTCATCAATCCGGTGCGCTACTGGAAGCTGTCGATGACCGGCGGACAGGCCGTGACGCGCGGCCAGGACACCTCGCTGATCGAGGTCGCCAGCGCGCTGAACACCATGCGTGGCATTTCTGATTCCGGGCTGACCTTGACGGTGCCGTTGTCCAGCACCGACACGACGACGGCTGCCGGTTCCTCGGTGATCTGGGACGAGACGGAGTCCGCGAAGATGTTCGCGACGATGGCGAGCGGAACAACCAATGGTCTCGAGCAGTACGCCAAGTAGGTCGCGCCGTCAGCACGAACGGGCTGGTCAGGCCCGGGTGCGGACCCACTCGGCCGAGGCTTCGGCCCAGACGGGCAACTGGTCGAAGCCCAAGGTGCTGACCAGCGCCACCAGGTGCGCCAAGGGTTCGTCCACCTCGGCCTCGCGCGGGTCGAGCTGCTCACCGCGAGCGGCCAGCCGGTCGTCATAGGCAGCCAGGAAGACCCGTGCCGCCTCCGGGTGCAGCTGGCTGGTGACATGGCGCAGGTCGCGGTGGCGGTTGCCGCGCCCCAACATCCCGAGGTCGATCGGCATCGCGGCGGGTCGCCAGTTCCCGACCACCAGGTTGGTCCAGCTGAAGTCGTTGAACACCAGCGTCGAGGGCAGTTCGGCGTTGATCGCCAGCCACTGCTCCAGCCGTGGGGCGAGCGCCGACAGCCCGTCCGCCAACTCAGGACGACGCTCCGCCAGCAGCGCCAGCGTCTGGGGCGTGAGCACGTCCACCTCGTCGAGCAGCCCGTCCAGCTCGCCAACCCCCATCCCGGCCCGGTGCAGCTGTTCGTACCAGTCAGCCAGGAGCCCGAGCACCTGGTCGTCGCGCAGGTCGTCCTGGGTAGCGATTCGCCAGTCGAATGATGAGCTGAGGTCCTCCAGCGCGATCCAGTCCTCGCCGGCAGCGACTACCTCGAGCGTGGGGACGCCGAGGCGCCCCAGCAGGGCATAGTTCGCCACCTCGCGCACCTGCTCGGGGTCGCGGTAGCGCTTCACGACGACGTCGCGGTCGCCGATCACGCCCTCGGCGATGAGCACTCCGCCTGAGTCGCTCACGACGTCGCCCCACTCGACGTCCGACAGGTCGGTCACGTCGGTGCCGTTCAGCGGTTGTTCTGGCGGACGACCTCGCCCTTGGCCATCGCCTGGTCGCGCAGCGCGGCTTGGAAGTCGAGCATCCGGGCGGTCAGCGCAGGGTCACCGGCGGCGATCATCCGTGCGGCCAGCAGCCCCGCATTGCGGGCATTGCCGATGCTGACGGTCGCGACCGGAACCCCGGCGGGCATCTGGACGATCGACAGCAGCGAGTCCAGCCCGTCGAGGTACTTGAGGGGAACCGGGACGCCGATCACCGGCAGCGGGGTGAGGGCGGCCAGCATGCCGGGCAGGTGGGCCGCTCCCCCGGCGCCCGCGATGATCGCGTGCAGTCCACGGGTGTGCGCCCCGCGTCCGTAGACCAGCATCTGTTCCGGCATCCGGTGCGCGGAGATGACGTCGGCCTCCCAGGGGATGCCGAACTCGTCCAGCGCATCTGTCGCAGCCTGCATCGTGGGCCAGTCGGAGTCCGAACCCATCACGATGCCCACCAGGGCTGGCCCGGTGGCATTCGAGTGGGTCCACTCGGCGAGGTCGGTGATGTCAGGCATTGGGGTCTCCCATCAGGTAGCCGGCGGCGTGCCGGGCACGGCGGCGGACGTCATCGAGGTCGTCGCCGACGGTGGTGACGTGGCCGACCTTGCGCTGGGGCTTCACGGCCTTGCCGTAGAGGTGCGCGCGCAGGCGACGGTCGCGCGCGAAACAGTGCAGCAGGGCTCCGGTGAGGTCCTCCTCGGTTCCGCCCAGCACATTGGCCATCACGACGTGGGGGGCGACCAGGCCAGGGTCGCCCAACGGCAGGTCGAGGGCGGCGCGAAGGTGGTTCTCGAACTGGCTGGTCGCTGCGCCATCGATGGTCCAGTGGGCGGTGTTGTGTGGGCGCATGGCCAGTTCGTTGACCACCACCTGCCCGTCGCGACGCTGCATCAGCTCCACGGCCAGCAGGCCGACGACGCCCAGTTCGCCCGCTATGCGCAGTGCCAGCTGCTGCAGCTCGCTCGCCTGCTCGTCCGAGAGTCCCGGTGCCGGGGAGGTCGTCTCGGCGCAGATCCCGTCCCGCTGGACCGTCTCGGTGACCGGGTAGGCGACGGCCTGGCCGCTGGGAGCGCGGCAGACCACGGCCGACAGCTCACGGGAGAAGTCGACGAACTCTTCGGCGACGATGACGACGCCTTCGCGGCTGATCGTCCCGCCGTCGACGGTGGTGGTGTCCTGGGCGATCGACTCGAAGGGCCCGGACGCCTGTTCGGGACCGTCGATCTTCCAGACGCCCTTGCCGTCGTAGCCGCCGCGGGAGGTCTTGGCGATCACCGGCCACCCTTGCTCGGCACCAAAGGCGATGAGGTCCTCCACCCCGCCGCAGATCCGGTAGGCCGGGTTGGGCGCCCCGAGCTCGGCCATCCGGTCGCGCATCAGGGCCTTGTCCTGGGCGTACTGCAGGGCCTCGGGGCCGGGACGAACGGCCGTCCCGGCCGCCTCGACGGCGCGCAGCAGGGCGACCGGGACATGCTCGTGGTCAAAGGTGATGACATCGCACGCCTTCGCAAAGCCGACCAGGGTGGCCTCGTCGGTGTAGTCACCGACGGTCACGTCGCCGAATACCTGGGCGGCGGAGGTGTCAGGGCCTTCGGCCAGCAGCCGGGTACGGATGCCCAGCCCGATGGAGGCCTGCTGCATCATCCGGGCCAGCTGGCCGCCGCCGATGATGCCGATCGTGTAGTTGCGTGTCACGTGCGCAGCCTATCGGCGCACGGGGGGTGCGCTTGAGCGGCTGGGATGATGGAACCATGGCACTCAAGCGCAAGCACCTCGCCATGGACGAGCAGATCATCACGTCCATGCGCACCCACGCGAAGGTGCTGTTGGGCCCCACCTTCGTGTTCTTGGTGCTGGCGGTGCTGCTGGGCGTCGGTCTCGCGATGATGCCGTCGCAGGCACAGCCGTGGGGTACCTGGGCGCTGTTGGGTGCGATCGCGCTGGCGCTGGTGATGGGCGTCGTGGTCCCCTTCTGGCGCTGGCGGGCCGAGACCTACACGGTCACCACGCGCCGGATCATCCACCGCGAGGGCATCATCACCCGCTCGGCCCACGACCTGCCGCTGGGACGCATCAATGACGTCTCGTCCGAGCGGGGGCTGCTGGACCGGATGCTGGGATGCGGCACGCTGAGGCTCACCACCGCCGCCGAGGACCCCGTCCTGCTGCACGACATCCCGGACGTCGAACGGGTCCATGTTTTGGTCACCGAACTCTTGTTCGGCGACCCGGCGGAGGCGCTGCGCGAGGCCACTGACTGAGCCGGCGCTTGGCCTCGCGCTGGCCTACTGCTTGCGCAGGTGGAAGACGTCGCCGGCGCTGAAGGTGCGCAGGCCCTCGTCGGTGCGCACGACGAGTCGTCCGAACTCGTCGACGTGGTCGCCGACCCCCAGCACGGAGGTGTGCTCGTCGACCAGCACCCGCAGGGGCGCCCCGATCGAGTCGCACCGCGCCGAATAGCTGTCGTGCAACTCCCCTGCGGCCTCCCAGTCACGGAACAGAGGGGCGAACTCCCGCCAGATCTCGGCCACGATGCGGGTCTTGTCGGTAGGAAGGCCAGCCAGCGCCAGCGAGGTCGCTGTGGGGACGGGCAACTCGTCGGCCGACAGCGAGATGTTCACACCGATCCCGACCACCGCCATCGCCTTCCCGGCCTCGGGGGACTCGACGCGCTCGGAAAGAATGCCGCAGATCTTGCCGCCGTCGACCAGCACGTCGTTCGGCCACTTGAGCTGCACGCGCCCGGGGTGGGCACCGGTGGCCCTCTCGATGCCGGTCGCGACGGCCATCCCCGCCAGCAACGACAGCCAGCCCCAGTCGGGCCCTGGACGGGTCGGCTCCAGCAGCGCCGACATCGCCACGCAGCTGCCGGCCGGGGACGCCCAGCGTCGTTCAAAGCGCCCACGACCAGCGGTTTGCTCCTCGCTGACCAGCAGGCGTCCAGCACTTTCCCCGGCCCGCGCTGCGTCCGAGAGGTCCTTGTTGGTCGATCCGGTGGATGCAACGGCGTCCACGCGACGCCACGGGGGATCACCCTCCAACAGGTCCCGCAGGAGTTCTTGGTCGACTGGTTCGCAGGCAGGCACGAGCCGAAGGCTAGTCCGAGCGGCGGAATCTGCCCATCTGGAAGTGCAGGCCACCCGGTGCGGCGATAGTGTCAGCGCATGGAGATCGACATCCACACCACAGCTGGAAAGATCGCCGATCTGGGTAGCCGCATTGACGCCGCTGTCAATGCCGCCTCTCCCGCGGCGGTCGAGAAGCAGCATGCCAAGGGCAAGATGACCGCAAGGGAGCGCGTCCTTGCCCTGCTTGACGAAGGCTCGTTCGCCGAGCTCGACCAGTTCTCGCGACACCGCTCGCATGCTTTCGGCATGGAGAAGAACCGCCCCTATGGCGACGGTGTGATCATTGGCGTGGGTGCCATCCACGGCCGCCCCGTCTGTGTGTTCAGCCAGGACGTCGCCATCTTCGGGGGCGCACTCGGCCAGGTCTACGGCGAGAAGATCGTGAAGATCATCGACTTCGCCATCAAGACCGGCTGCCCGCTGATCGGCATCAACGAGGGTGGCGGAGCGCGCATCCAGGAGGGTGTCGTCTCGCTGGGCCTGTACGGCGAGATCTTCCGCCGCAATACCCACGCCTCGGGCGTCATCCCCCAGATCTCCCTGATCATGGGTGCCGCCGCCGGTGGTCACGTCTACTCCCCCGCCCTCACCGACTTCACGATCATGGTCGACCAGACCTCGCAGATGTTCATCACCGGCCCGGCCGTCATCAAGACCGTCACCGGCGAGGACGTCACCTTGGAGGAGCTGGGCGGCGCCCGCACCCACAACACGAAGTCCGGTGCCGCGCACTACCTGGCCGCCGATGAGAACGACGCCCTCGAGTACGTGCGTGAGCTGCTCAGCTTCATGCCGCAGAACAACCTCGAGGATCCGCCCGTCTACGACGACGAAGAGGTCGACCTCACGATCACCGACCGCGACCGCAAGCTCGACACGCTGATCCCGGATTCCCCGAACCAGCCGTACGACATGCGCGAGGTCATCCGCACCGTCCTCGACGACGATGAGTTCCTCGAGGTCCAGGCGCTGTTCGCGGCGAACATCATCTGCGGCTTCGGACGCATCGAGGGCCGCCCGATCGGCATCGTGGCCAACCAGCCGATGCAGTTCGCCGGATGTCTCGACATCGACGCCTCGGAGAAGGCAGCCCGCTTCGTGCGGACCTGCGACTGCTTCAACATCCCGGTGCTCACCTTCGTCGACACCCCCGGCTTCCTGCCCGGCGTCGCCCAGGAGCACACCGGCATCATCCGTCGCGGCGCCAAACTGATCTACGCCTACGCCGAGGCGACCGTGCCGCTGCTCACGGTCATCACCCGCAAGGCCTACGGCGGCGCCTACGACGTCATGGGTTCCAAGCACCTGGGTGCCGACGTGAACCTGGCCTGGCCGACGGCCCAGATCGCCGTCATGGGCGCCGAGGGCGCGGTGGACATCCTGTACCGCAAGGAGCTGGGTGCGCTCGAGGCGGACGAGGAGAAGGCAGCCCGTCGCAAGGAGCTCATCGACGAGTACAACGACGAGCTGGCCAACCCCTATGTGGCATCCGAGCGTGGATATGTGGACCAGATCATCTATCCCCACGAGACCCGCGCCGAGTGCATCCGTGTGCTCCGCCTGCTGCGCACCAAGCGTGAGGTGCTGCCGCCGAAGAAGCACGGGAACATCCCGCTGTGAGCGAGGAGGCTGTCATGGAAGCGGCCGACAGGCCCGAGCCGCCCGTCATCCGGATCACCGCCGGCAACCCGACTGACGAGGAGGCGGCCGTGGTCACGGCGGTGCTTGCCGCGGCGTCAGCAGGCGGTGCTGCTGCCGAGGAGACCGACGACCGTCCGCTCGCTGGCGGATGGAAGTCCTACCTGCGCCAGATGCGGCGGGTGGTCCCGCCGGGACGCGAGGCGTGGAGGTACAGCGGTCGTCCGTGACCCGCTGAGGCCCCCTGCGTCTGAAGAGCTGGCGACGAGAGGTCTGCTGTGGGGGGAAACTGCCCCACAGCAGACCTGTGTATGCCAGCGTTGACCCATCGCGAGACGCACGTGTGCTTGCGCAAAGAAAGGACCACCATGACCGCCGTCACCGACATCCTGCAGCAGCTTCCGCTTGGCCAGCTCGCAAGCGTCCTCGGCACCGACGAGGCCACCCTCGAGAAGGCCGCCGTCCCCGCCGTGACGAGCCTGCTGGGTGGTCTGACGCAGAATGCCCAGACCGAGGAGGGTGCGCATTCCCTCGCGGCCGCACTGTCCGACCACGCCGCCACCCCGCTGCTGAGCACCGACAGCGCCGTCGACGTCACCTCGGCCGCCTCCGAGGGCGAGAAGATCCTCGGCCACGTCTTCGGCAACCAGACCGAGGGTGTGGCCCAGGCACTCGGCGCCCAGGCCGGCGTGAGCAGCAGCCTCGTGCAGAAGCTGCTCCCGATCCTCGCCCCCATCGTGCTCTCATACCTGGGCAAGCAGCTCTCGGGGCAGGGCGGCGTGGGCAATGTGCTCGGCCAGATTCTCAGCCAGAGCGCGGGCCAGTCCACCGATACCGCGACCGCAGGCAACAACAACATCCTCGGTGGCGTGTTGTCGAACGTCCTCGGCCAGGTGCTCGGAGCCGGCAGCGCGGGCAACCCCTTCGACCCGGCCCAGGCGCAGACCACCGGCACCACCACCACGGCGCAAGGCGGCGACATCGTCTCCCAGATCCTCGGCGGGCTGCTCGGCAAGAAGAACTGACTTCCTGCTGGACCACCTTCGAGCGCGCGCTCCCGGCCCTAGGCTGGGGGCGTGCGTTTCGTCTTGGCCTCCTCGTCCCCCGCCCGCCTCGAGACCCTGCGGCGTGCCGGCATTGACGCGGAGGTCGTCGTCCCCGGCGTGGACGAGGACAGCGTCAGCGCGCCGTCGGTCACCTCTCTTGTCTCCACCCTGGCCCGGTTGAAGGCCGAGGCCGTCCTGAACCTGATGGACGACGACCCGGGCCCCTTCGTCCTGGTGGCCTGCGACTCGCTGCTTGAACTCGATGGGGTTGGCCATGGCAAGCCCGGCTCGATGGAGGCCGCCGCCGCGAGATGGCGGTTGATGCGCGGACGACAAGGGACGCTGCACACGGGCCACCAGGTCTTCGTCCGCGACGCGCGCGGTGAGCGTGATGGCAACCGCGTCTCGTCGACGTCGGTGCAGTTCGCGGACTTGACCGACGCCGAGATCGACGCCTATGCCGCCACGGGTGAGCCCGAGAAGGTGGCAGGGGCGTTCACGATCGACTCACTCGGCGGGCCCTTCATCACCTCCATCACAGGTGATCCGCATGGTGTGGTCGGCATCTCGCTGCCCACGGCGCGGCAGTTGCTGCTCGACCTGGGTGTCCCGTGGCACACGCTGTGGCGCCCCGGCACGGTGAGCACTGATCAGATGGGCTGAGCGTGGGTGTGATCTTCCTCACACTTGAACGTGACAGCTTGGTCACCACCGCGGAGACCCTTGGTTTTGGCCGCGCCGTGCTGAAGCATGGGTGAAAGGGCCCTGGCAAGGGCCCCATAGGGGATGGAGCACCGAGATGGTACGTACCCGGAATCCAATTGATGTCCCCCGGATCGGCCAGAACCCGGCCGGGCAGTCCAGTGGGACCGTGATGCAACGCGCCCGCCGAGAGGTCCAGGGCCCCGTCCAGCACCGTCGTGCTGCTGATCGCGCGAGCCTGGTCGCTCTGGCTCACCACGACGTGCCCGGCAGCTTCGTGCAGAGCCGCACCCGCCAACTGTGTGAGCTGGCCACCCAACTCGAGGAACTGGTTCCCGCCCATCAGCGCGGCGGCCACCAGGTGTCGCTGTGCGGGACGATCACTCTCTACGTGGTGGGAACACTGGATCCAGTCCCCGCGGCGATCACCGAGGTGGAATGCGTGCGACTGGAGCAGGTCACCCGCACCCAGGCCGAGGTGGAGCAGGTCAGTGCGCTGGCCTGGGGTCACGTGCCGGACGACCTCACCCGCGGCGTCTTCAGCGACTTCTTCGACCCGGAGCTGAACGGGCTGCGCGTCGAGGTGGCGCCCTGGTGGGAGGGCACCGCTGCCCAGCTGTCCCGTCACCTGGGCGTGCCGGTCGAGATCACCATGCGCGGCGTCGAGCACCAAGATCCAGCGGTGCGCTCGATCGCCTGACCTCGCACCAACTGCCAACCGGGCAGGAGGAACCAAGAGCAAACAGATCGGCGCGCTCCACCAGTCGGTGGGGCGCGCCGCTGCTTTCTGCGTGTGGGCCGGACTCTCTGGAATGCGCTCAGGCCCGGCGGTGCGCCAGCGAACGCAGGATCAGGTCACCGATCGACTGCACCAGTTGGACGATGACCACCAGCACCACCACGGAGGCCAGCAACACCGGGGTGTTGAAGCGCTGGTATCCGTAACGGATGGCGAAATCACCGACCCCGCCCCCACCGATCGCACCGGCCATCGCCGAGTAGCCGATCAGCATGACCAGGGTCAGCGTCGCGCCGGACACCAGCGGAGACAGGGCCTCGGGGAGCAGCACCTTGCGGACGATCTGCCAAGTACTGGCGCCCATCACCTGGGCGGCCTCCACCTTGCCGGGGGCCACCTCGCGCAGGGCACCCTCGACAACACGTCCGAAGAAGGGCGCAGCGCCGAGCGAGAGCGGGACGGTCGCCGCGGTGGCGCCATAGGCGGTACCGACCAGCTGGCGCGTCAGCGGGATCACGGCGATCAGGAGAATGATGAAGGGCAGCGATCGCACGATGTTCACGATCGCCCCGAAGACGCGGTAGAAGGCCGCATTCGGGCGCTGCCCGTCGGGTGCGGTGAGGCGCAGCAGGACGCCGATCGCCGTGCCCAGCACGAGGGTGATGATGAAGCTGAGGATGACCATCCACGCCGTCTCGCCCAAGGCGGTGGCGAGTTCGGGCAAGGTCTCCCAGACGGTTGCCTTCTTCACTGGCTGACCCTCACTCCCCTGGTCGTGAAGTACTGCTCGATGAGTTGGTCGTCCACCGTGCCGTGCGGGTGGTCGAAGGCGACGCGCAGTCGCCCAACCTTGTGACCGGCAATCTGCTCCACCGAGCCGCCGAGGATGGACACGTCGATGCCCGTCTCCCGGGTGAAATGGGACAGCAGCGGTTCGCTGACGTCACTGTTGACGAAGCTGAGCAGGGTGCCCTGGCCGTCGATGGCGCGCCCGAGCGGGATCAGCTGGTCGCCGATCCGCGAGCCGGGGTCTGCCACCAGATCCAGCAGGTTGCCCTGCTCCACGACCCGCCCGTCCTCCATCAGCGCTGCGGCGTCACAGACCCGGCGCACCACCTCCGACTCGTGGGTGATCAGCAGGACGGTCAGGCCCATTTGGGTCTGCAGCTGCTTGACCAGGTCGAGAATCTGCTCGGTGGTGGTCGGGTCGAGGGCGCTGGTCGCCTCGTCCATCAACAGCACGGACGGACGGGTGGCCAGCGCACGGGCGATCCCGACTCGCTGCTTCTGGCCGCCGGAGAGCTGGGAGGGGAAGGCGCCTGCCTTGTCGGGCATGCCGACCAGTTCCAGCAGTTCGGCGACGCGGGGCGCGATGACGGACTTCTTCTCCCCCGCCAGCTCGAGCCCGAAGCCGACATTGTCGGCGACGGTGCGCGAGCCGAGCAGGTTGAAGTGCTGGAAGATCGTGCCCATCCGGCGACGAGCTTCCCGCAGTTCGCGCCCTGACAAGGAGGTCCAGTCGACGCCATCCACGCTGATCGAGCCGTGGGTGAGCGGCTCGAGGTGGTTGAGGCAGCGCAGCAGGGTGGTCTTGCCGGCACCGGATCGCCCCAGGATGCCGAAGACCTGCCCCCTCTCGACCCGCAGCGACACGCCATCCAGCGCGGTGACCGCCGCAGCCCCACCCACGCCGGGGTAGGTCTTGGTCACCTGCTCGAAGCCGATCATCGGTTGCTGGCCGCCACCGCGGATGTCGTCGAACTGGCTCATGCCGACTGCTTGGCCGGGAGCACCGAGCCCTTGTAGGTGTCGGTGATCCACTTCTGGGTGGTCTCGCTCTGCAGCGCCTCGGCCAGCTTCGCGACGCGGGCGTCGTCCTTCAGCGTGCTCTTGACTGCGACGACGTTGGCGAAGGGGTTGTCGGTCGCCGACTCGCTGAACAGGGAGTCGGTGGCGGGCTTGAGGCCCGCCTCCAGGGCATTGGCGCCGTTGATGACGCTGATGGTGACCTTCGCGTCATCCAGGGTGGCCGGCAGCTGCGGGCGGTCGATCGGCAGGAAGGAGAACTTCTTCGCGTTGGCGGTGATGTTCTTCTCGGTGATCTGCGCGTAGTCGAGGTTCGCGTCCGTGGCCTTGACATTGAGGGTGATCAGCCCGGCGCTCTGCAACAGCACCAGCGCGCGGCCGAAGTTGGTCGCATCGGCCGCCAGTGCGATGGTGGCACTGGCGGGGACGTCAGCCAGGTCGGTCACCTTCTTGGAGTAGATGCCCAGCGGCTCGACGTGCGTGGTGGCCGCGACGACAAGGTCGCTGACCTTCTTCTCTGCCTGCCAGGAAGTCAGGTACGGAACGTGCTGGAAGAAGTTTGCCTCGATGTCGCCGGCCTCCAGCAGCTGGTTGGGGTCGATCTCACCGGTGATGCCCTTGATGGTCAGCTTGACGTCGCCCAGCTGGCCGGAGCTCTTGACGTATTCGAGCAGCTCCGTGTGCGGGGTGGCGTCGGCCATGATCACCAGCGGGTCGGAGGTGGAGGCGCCGGAGTTGCCACCGCAGGCAGCAAGCGCGGGGACGATGGCGGCCGCGAACGAGGCGGCGAGGAAGGTGCGGCGGGTGGTCATGAGAACTCCTGTTTCGTGTGGGTCAAAGGGTTCGCGGCGCGCGGGCAGCGAGGAGGTACTACCGGGTTCGGGTGGGGAGGTCCTGACAACACCAGCCGGGAGCAGGGCTCGACCGGCGCCTGCGTGGGCAGGCTTGGAGGGCGTTGTCAGCCGTGCATTCGCGGCATCATGCAAGCACACAGCATGACGGGCATGGTGTGCCCGGTCATGATGGAACGCTTGCATGGCATGGGGCAAGGTTATTGAGGGACCGGCGGGACGGGAAATCTCGTCCAGATTCTGGGACGTCGTCTCGCGCCCGGACCACCGCGGTCCCGCGTCACCCCACCACGATCCCGACCCCGCGACAGGCTCGGGGATAGTGGTTGGGAGGGTTCACTCCTTCCGCAGGGTCAACGCCGCAACAGTCGCCTTCTCCCCCGGCGTCGGCGTCGTGAAGGCGCCGCGCCAGCCATCGGTGTGGAAGAGCAGCGAGCCATTGCGGTCGGCATCGATCGTCCAGCCCATGGCGCCCAGCTGGGACGAGAGGTGGCTCGCCAGAGCTGTGCCGTTGTCCACCGAGTAGGTGAGGGTGACGACATTGGGCTGGTCGATCCGGGAACGGATCGCCTTGTCACCGGGCAACCAGAAGTTCACCGGCCCGTTCACCAGCCCCAGTTCGGCCAGCGTCCGCATGTCGGCCGGACGGGTGCGCACGCTGACGGCAGAGGCCGAGGTGGCCTCGGACGACGGAGCTGCCGAGCACCCGGACACGGCCAGGAGTGCGCAGGTCAGAACCGCGGCAGCAGCTCGGGAGGCACTGGCCCGGGAGGTCACGATCACCCGGCCCACCGTAGTGGGTCCCTAGGCTGGGCCCATGAGCGACGACACCTCCTCAGACATCTCCCGCCCCGCCGGCGGTTCCCGTCCCAGCGCCCTGGTCACCGGCGCCTCCCGCGGAATCGGGCTGGCCATCGCGCGGCGGCTGGCCGACACCCACCACATCCTGGTCGGCGGCCGAGGCCAAGCTGCGGTGGCAGCGGTCGTGGCCGAGCTGCCCAGCGCCGAGCCCTTCGTCTGCGACCTGGACGACGAGCAGGCGGTCGCATCCGCCGTCGCCGACATCACCAGCCTGGACGTGCTGGTCCACTCCGCCGGGATCGCCGCCTCGGGCCGCGTTGACGAGGCCGAACGGGACACCTGGCGTCGGGTCTACGAGACCAATGTGGTCGCGGTGGCGGGGCTCACCCGGCTGCTGCTGCCGGCACTGCGTGCGGCCAGGGGACAGGTCGTGACGATCAACTCCGGGTCCGGGTTCAACTCCGGCCCCGGGGGTGGGCCCTACTCCGCGTCCAAGTTCGCGCTGCGGGCACTGACCGACGCCCTGCGCGAGGAGGAGCGGGGGAAGGTGCGGGTCAGCTCGGTGCATCCGGGACGGGTGGACACCGACATGCAGGTCGACCTGCAGGCGCAGCTGGGACGTCCCTATGTGGCCGCCGAGCACCTGCGCCCGGAGTCCGTGGCCGAGGCCGTCGCGCTGGCCGTGTACGCCTCCCCCGAGGCGATGGTCGAGCAGGTTTCCATCCGTCCGGTGTTCAAGGCGTGAGGGGCGAGGACCTGTCGCTGGCACGGATCGTCGCGCAGGGGCTGGCCCAACCGTCGGGGACGACGCGTCAGGTCGTCGAGCGGCTGGGCTGCCTGCAGTCCCAGGAACTCCCCGGCGGTCTGCTCTCGCTGGCGCTGCGCACGACGGCAGGTTCGCTGGCCGAGGTGACCGACGCGTTCTGCGCCGGGGACGTGGTGCGCAGTTGGCCGATGCGCGGCACCCTGCACACCGTCCCCGCCGCCGACATCGGCTGGATGACGCGGCTGACCACCCGCCAAATGCTCGCCCAGTCGGCACGAATGCACGAGCGCTGGGGCCTGGACGAGGGGGCGCTCGACCGGGCGGCCGATGCGGCGCGGAGCCTGCTGCGCGGCGGTCGCACCGCCCCCCGACAGCAGGTGTTGGCGGCCATGACGGCGCAGGGGCTGCCCCAGGGCGCGTCCCGCGTGCTCGCGCACCTCTCGCACACCGGGGTGCTGGTGCTGGGGCCGGTCGTTGCTGACGAGAAGGGACGTCCGGACCAGTTGTGGGCGCTCGCGGATGAATGGATCTCTCATCCCCGTCAACTGGCTGGGGAGGACGCCATTCGTGAGTGGGTGCGAAGCTACTTCACCTCGCACGGCCCAGCGACCGTTGCCGACTTCGCCCGTTGGACCACGCTCGGGCTCACCGTCACCCGCGCCGCCCTGGCAGACCTGCGCGACGTTCTCGCCCGCATTGAGATAGGCGGGGAAACACACTGGATGGCTCCCGACCTGCCCGACAGGCTGGCGGCCCAGCGCACTGCAGCGGGACGGATGATGCTGCTCCCCGGCTTCGACGAACTGCTGCTGGGCTACAAGTGCCGCGACTTCATCGTCCGTCCCGAGTTCGCAGGGGCGATCGTGCCCGGCAACAACGGCATGTTCCGGCCGACGATCGTGGACGGCGGCCAGGTCATCGGAACCTGGCGCCGGGCCATCTCGCTGCGCCGCCACCCCAGTGGGCTGGAGCCTACCTGGCTCGTGTCCCCCACGACGGCGCAGCAGCGACGCTTCGAGGAGTTGGCGGTGGCGCTGCCCCGTTTGGCTTGGATGCCCCGTCCGGCCTAGATCCAGTCCCGGCTACGCAGGAAGAAGTACAGGCCGAGCGTGCACGCGACGATCAGGACGCTGGACTGCACCAGCCCGGAGACCGTCGAGAAGCCGGGATAGGGGATGTTCTGCCCGAACCAGCCGGTGATGGCGGTGGGTACGGCGATCACGGCCGCCCACCCGGCCAGCTTCTTCATGATCGTGTTCAGGCGCGCGTCCTGCAGTGACAGGTTGGTCTCGAAGACGCTGGTCACCATGTCGCGCAGGCTCTCGGTCCATTCCGCGGCGCGCAGCACGTGGTCGTAGAGGTCCTCAAAGTAGCCATCCAGCACGCCGGGGCCCTGCACGCTCGAACCACGCCGCACCACCTTGTCGCCGTCGCGCATGATGACCGCGACCACCTCGCGCATCGGCAGCACCACCCGGCGCAGCTCCACCAGTTCCTTGCGCAGGCGGTAGGTGCCCTGTTGCACCTGCCCACGTTGGGCCTGCTCGTCGAACAGGTCGTCCTCCAAGCGCTCGATCGCGTCGTCGAGTTGTTGGATCGTCTCGAAGAGTCCGTCCACGACGGTGTCCAACAGCCCGTGCAGCAGCGCCCCGACACCTGACTGCAGGAGTTGCTCGTCGTCGTCCCAGCGCTGCAGCACCGGCGCCATGTCGAAGCGGTCGTCGCGACGGACGGTGACCAGTCCGCGTGGCAGCACGAAGGCCGAGATGCGGGAGTTCACCAGCCGCGACTCGTGCCCCCTGCCCGATCCCTGCTGGCCGACCCCTTCCAGCGTCGCCGAATAGACCGAGACGAAAGTGTGGGTTCCATGGCGAGTGGCCTTGGGACGCTCCCCAGGCGCGACCGCATCCTCGACGGCGTGCGGGTCCAGGTGCAATTCGCGAGCCAGCTCCTCCAGCACCGCGGGGTGCCGCTCGTTCGCCATGCACAGGTCCAGCCAGACCAGCGATCCGTCCTGGGCCAGGTACTCGTCGAGCCTCTCCAGCGCGAAGTCGGTCTCGACCAATTGCCCGTCCTGCCAGCGGCGCGAGTGCAGGCCCACCGTTCAGGCCCTGGTTGAGGTCAGGCGCTGGGCGGCCTCGGCCCCCAGCACGACGTCGGCAGGGTTGTACAGCGCGACGGCGATCCGGGTCCGCATCTGCTCGCTCATCGGCTCGGGCAGCCGGTGCGCGGCGAACCAGCCGACGGTGGCTGACTCGTCGTCCGCGACGTGCGCCTCACCGGAGACCCAGCGGGCGCGGAAAGTGTGGTCGAGATAGTTCGTCTGGTCTGCGTTGGGGTAGGTGACCGTCCCGGTGACCGCCATCAGCACCAGGCGCTCGACCTCGATCTCGACCCCGGCCTCCTCGGCGGCCTCGCGCACGCAGGTCACGTGCGGGTCCTCACCGGGGTCGACGACGCCGCAGATCGCTGTCCACGAACCATTATCGGCGCGCTGGACGCACAACACCTCGGGGCCGTCGGCGCCCTCGCGCAGCACCACGGCGGTGGCACCAGAAAGCCACAACGGCATGGATCCGACCTTCGCGCGTAGGTCGAGGATGAAGTCTGGAGTGGGCATGTGGGCAGCGTATCCCCCACCAAAGTCAACGAATCTCCATGAATCGGCCCGATGACGTGGACGAGATGGCGCAGCACCCCTCGTAGGGCAATACAATCCGAGCATGGATCGGCGTTGCCGGGGCTAGTCCCGAGACGTTGGCCGCTCAAAGCCCGTTCAAGGAGGAACAAGTGGTAAACAGCGCCCAGATCACCGAGGTCTTGGTTGCCAACCGTGGTGAGATCGCCGTGCGCGTGATCCGCGCCGCACGCGACGCCGGTATCGGCAGCGTGGCGGTCTACGCCGACAGCGACGCCGAGGCTCTGTTCGTCTCGCTCGCCGACGAGGCCTATGCCCTGAACGGTGCGACTCCCGCAGAGAGCTACCTGAATGTCGACAAGCTGCTCAGCGTGGCCGAGCGCAGCGGCGCGAACGCCGTACACCCCGGCTACGGATTCCTGGCCGAGAACGCATCCTTCGCGCAGGCCGTCATGGACGCCGGCCTGATCTGGATCGGGCCTTCGCCCCAGGCCATCGACTCCCTCGGCGACAAGGTCAAGGCCCGCCACATCGCCCTCAAGGTCGGCGCTCCCCTGGTGCCCGGTACCCCGGACCCCGTCGCCAACGCGGACGAGGTCGTCGCCTTCGCCCAGGAGCACGGCCTGCCGATCGCCATCAAGGCCGCCTTCGGTGGCGGTGGACGTGGCCTGAAGGTCGCCCGCACGATGGAGGAGGTGCCGGAGCTGTTCGAGTCCGCCACCCGTGAGGCCGTCACCGCATTTGGCCGCGGCGAGTGCTTCGTCGAGCGCTACCTCGACAAGCCCCGCCACGTCGAGACCCAGTGCCTGGCCGACCAGCACGGCAATGTCGTGGTGGTCTCCACCCGTGACTGCTCGCTCCAGCGTCGTCACCAGAAGCTCGTCGAGGAGGCCCCAGCGCCCTTCCTCACCCAGGAGCAGCTGGATCGCCTGTACAGCTCGTCCAAGGCCATCCTGAAGGAGGCCGGCTATGTCGGCGCCGGCACCTGTGAGTTCCTGGTCGCGCAGGACGGCCTGATCTCCTTCCTCGAGGTGAACACCCGTCTGCAGGTGGAGCATCCCGTCTCCGAGGAGGTCACCGGCCTCGACCTCGTGCAGCAGATGTTCCGCATCGCCAACGGCGAGCAGCTCGGTTTCGACGATCCCGAGATCCGCGGCCACTCGATCGAGTTCCGCATCAACGCCGAGGACGCTGGCCGCAACTTCATGCCGGCCCCCGGCACGCTGGTCAAGTGGCAGGCGCCGACCGGCCCAGGCGTCCGCGTCGACGAGGGCTACCACGCCGGCATGACGGTCCCCGGTTCCTTCGACTCGCTGGTGGCCAAGATCATCGTCACCGGCACCGACCGTGACAATGCGCTGGCTCGCTCGCGTCGCGCGCTCAAGGAGACCGTCCTCGAGGGCATGCCCACCGTGATCCCCTTCCACCAGGCCGTCCTGGACGACCCGGCCTTCAAGGGTGACGGCGAGAAGTTCCGCGTGTACACCAACTGGATCGAGACCGAGGCCGCGCTCGACATCTCCCCCTACACCGGTGTGATCGGTGAGCGCGAGGAGGTCGATGAGGCCCAGACGGTTGTCGTCGAGGTCAACGGCAAGCGCCTCGAGGTCAAGCTCCCCGGCGGTCTGGTCGCTTCGGGACGTCCGGCTTCCTCGAAGGCCAAGCGCCCCACCAAGCGTGACCGTGGTGGCGCGAAGGCCGCTGCTCCTTCGGGTGACTCGGTCGCCGCCCCGATGCAGGGCACCGTCGTCAAGCTGGCGGTCGAGGAGGGCCAGACGGTGGCCGAGGGTGATCTGGTGGTCGTGCTCGAGGCCATGAAGATGGAGAACCCGGTGACGGCCCACAAGTCGGGCGTCGTCAGCGGCATCACCGCCGTCGTCGGCGAGACCGTGGTCGCCAACACCGTCCTGTGCGAGATCAAGGACGCCGGGTAGTCGAAACAGTCCAACGCGAAGGGGCGGTGCCTACGGGCACCGCCCCTCTGCGCGCCCGCCCCACCGCGATCCCCGAGCCTGTCCAGGGGTGCAGGAGTTGGAACGGACCTCGGGGCGCGTCACACTGGAGACATGGAATACGTCATCCTCGCCATCATGGCGCTGGGGCTCGTCACGTGGTTCGCCAACCGACGCCAGCAGCAGGCACTCGCCACCCAGCAGGCCGCTGAACTCGAGGCCTCCGTGGCCGCCAGCCGCAAGATGGCCGACGAGGACGTGACCAAGTTCGGCGAGGAACTCCAACGCCTCGACTCCGCCGTCGCGGGGCACCCGCTCGACGCGGCGATGCGCCAGGACTACGAACGTGCGCTGGACGCCTACGAGGATGCCAAGCGCTCCTTGGAGGCCGTCACAAAGCCGGAGCAGGTCAGCCACGTGACCGAGATCCTCGAGGACGGTCGCTACGCCATCGCCTGCGTGAACGCCCGCGTCGAGGGACGTCCGCTGCCGCAGAAGCGTCCACCGTGCTTCTTCAACCCCGCGCACGGACCTTCGACCGAGAACGTCGACTGGGCTCCTGCCAGTGGCGCCACCCGCTCGGTGCCGGCCTGCGCAGCCGACGCGGAACGCGTGAAGGTGGGCGCCGACCCGGTCATCCGCACCGTGCAGAACGGCAGCCGCCGGGTGCCCTACTACGACGCCGGGCCCGCCTACGCCCCCTATGCCCGCGGCTACTACAGCGGCTGGGCCGGATCGAACATGATCCGCGACATGGTCGTCGGCTCGGTCATCTTCCATGGCATCGGAAACCTGATGGGCGGCGGCATGGGTTACGGGGGCGGTTTCGGCTCCGAGCTCGGCGAGGGCATCGGGGACGGCTTCGAGTCCATCGGCGACGGTTTCGAGAGCATCGGAGACGGCTTCGGTGACATGCTCGGCGGCATCGGCGAGGGTTTCGGCAACCTCTTCGACTGACGCGTGCGACGAGAACCCCTGACACGCGGGAACCCCTGGGACACCAGGACCTCTGACACGCCCGGAACCCCTGACGCCCGGAACCCCTGACACCCGGAACCCCTGACACGCGGGAACCCCTGGGACACCAGGACCCCTTGGACGTAGGAACCCCCGGTCCACTGGGGGTGGACCGGGGGTACTTGCGTTGATGAGTGGAGTTTCCGCTCAGACCTGGGTGTTGGACGCGTTCTCGGCCTCGGGGTGGCTGTGCAGATGCAGCATCCGGGCCGCTTCGGCGATCGACCCTGACATGGACGGGTAGACGGTGAAGTCGTCGCTGAAGTCGTCCACGGTGATCTTCTCGGCAACGGCCAGCGAGATTGAGTGGATCAACTCGGAGGCCTGGGGAGCGACGACCACGCCGCCGACGATGATCCCCGTCACCGGCAGGCAGTACAGCTTCACGAAGCCGTCGGTGAAGCCCTTCATCTTCGCACGGGCATTGCCGGCCAGCGGGAGGGTCACCTTGGCCACCTTGAGGCCACTGGCGTCGATCTGCTTCTGTGTCATGCCGACGGTCGCGATTTCGGGGGCTGTGAAGACATTGGAGCTGACCGAGCCGAGCTCGAGCGGCTGCACGGCATCGCCGAGCGAGTGCCACATCGCGATGCGTCCCTGCATGGCGGCGACGCTCGCCAGGGCGAAGACGCCCGTGCAGTCACCCGCGGCGTAGACGCCGCGGGCGGTGGTGCGGGAGACACGATCGACCTGGATGTGTCCGCTGGGGGCAAGCTCGATGCCCGCCTCCGCCAGACCGATACCAACCGTGTTCGGGATCGAGCCGACGGCCATCAGGCAGTGCGAGCCGCGCACCTCACGTCCGTCCTCGAGGCTGACGACGACCTCGTCGCCCTCGCGGCGGGCGGCGACGGCGCGGGAACGGGAGTAGATCTCCATGCCCTTGCGCTCGAAGACGGCCTGCAGCACGCCGGCGGCGTCGGAGTCCTCACCCGGGAGCACCTGGTCGCGGGAGCTGATCAGCACCACGTCGACGCCCAGCGCGTCATAGGCGCTGGCGAACTCGGCGCCGGTGACACCGGAGCCGACCACGATCAGCTTCTCGGGCAGCTCGCACAGGTTGTAGACCTGCTTCCAGTTCAGGATGCGCTCGCCGTCGCACTTCGCGGTGTCCAGCTCCCGGGGCGTCGTCCCCACGGCCAGCAGCACGATGTCGGCCTCGATGCGCTCGGAGGTTCCCTCGGCCTCCACGATGACGGCCTGCGGCCCGTCAAGCCGGGCCCAGCCATGGATGACGCGGACGCCGGAACGGTCCAGCTTGGCGCGGATCGAGTCAGACTGGGCCTTGGCCAGGGCCAGCACGCGCTGGTTCAGGGCAGCAAGATCGACGTGTACCGAGGAGGCGACGTTCTCGTCCTCCCCGCTGAAGATCTTCAGGCCCAACTCGGCGGAGTTCTCGATCATCGTCATCACCTCGGCGGTGGCGATGAGCGTCTTGGACGGGACACAGTCGGTCAGGACGGCCGCACCGCCCATCCCGGTTGCCTCGACGAGCGTCACCTCCACCCCGAGCTGCGCACCGACAAGGGCAGCCTCATAGCCGCCGGGGCCTCCGCCAATGATCACGACTCTGGTCACAAGCTCATTCTTCCAGACTTTTGGGTGCCCGACCCCGCAGCCGGGAGCGCCGGTCGCCAGCTGGTGCTGCGTACAGTTGGGCCCGTGACCATCGACTTCAGTGATCCACGGGCCGCGGCCGGCAGCGCCGCCCAGCACATCCGTTCCGTCCTGCTGCGCCCCGCCCAGGTCGAGAAGGTCGACGTCGCCCTCGTGCTGGGTTCGGGCTGGAACCAGGGCGTCGAGTCATTGGGCGAAGAGGTCGTCACGGTCGACCTGTCGTCGGTACCGGGCTTCAGCAAGCCCGTCGTCTCCGGCCACGGCGGCGCCCTGCGGATCGCCCGCACCGCGAACGGCAAGGTGGCGATGGTGCTCACCGGGCGAACCCACCTCTACGAGGGGCGTGGCGTCGCGCCCGTCGTCCACGGCGTGCGGACCGCGGCCGCTCTCGGCGCCGAGATGATCGTCCTGACCAATGGCTGCGGCGGCCTCGACACGAGCTGGGCACCCGGCCAGCCCGTCCTGATCACCGATCACCTCAACCTGACCGGCGAGACCCCGCTGGCGGGCGCCACCTTCATCGACATGTCGAATGCCTACACACCGCGCTTGGTCGAGCTGGCGCGCGAGGTCGACCCGAGCCTGCCCACCGGCGTCTACGCGCAGTTCCGTGGGCCGCAATACGAGACCCCCGCCGAGGTGCGAATGGCAGGCATCCTCGGCGCGACGCTGGTCGGAATGTCGACCACGATCGAGACGATCGCCGCCCGGGAGGCCGGGATGGACGTGCTGGGCATCTCGCTGGTCACCAACCTCGCGGCCGGCATCCAGGCCGATTTGCTGGACCACGCCGAGGTGCTGGCCGCCGGCAAGGCCGCCGGACCCCGTCTCACCGAATTGCTCAACGCCCTGCTCGCCCGCCTCTGAGCCAGCGCAGCCACCGCATGTCACGGTGGCCTGACCACAACCAGGACCACACCACGAATGTCCGCGCGCTGACGCCGGGCAACCCTGCACAGGAGAACCAGATGATCACCGACGACCTCCGTTCCCGCGCCCTCGCCTGGGCCGACGACGACCCCGATGCCGCCACCGCCACCGCCCTGCGCGATCTGCTGGAACGCGCCGATGCTGGTGACCAGGATGCCGCCGAGGAGCTGACCAGCGCCTTCGCCGGACCGCTGACCTTCGGCACCGCCGGTCTGCGCGCTGCCCTGGGCCCTGGCCCGGGACGGATGAACCGGGTCGTCGTCTCCCAGGCCGCCGCCGGTTTCGCGAACTGGCTCAAGGCGCAGGGTCACACGTCCGGACGGGTGTTGATCGGCTACGACGCTCGGTACAACTCCGACGTCTTCGCCGCCGACACCGCCGAGATCATGGCCGCCGCGGGCTTCGAGGCCGTCCTCACCGACGCCCCCACCCCCACCCCGGTCGTCGCCTTCGGCATCAAGCACTTCGGCTGCGTCGCCGCCGTCGTCGTGACCGCCTCGCACAACCCACCCGCCGACAACGGCTACAAGGTCTACCTGGGTGACGGTTCGCAGATCGTCCCACCGGCCGACGTCGAGATCGCCGCGCAGATCGCCGAGGTCGCCGCCCGTCCGCTGGCCGACATCGCCCGCACCAGCGACTACCGGATGATCGGGCAGGAGCTCATCGACGCCTATGTCGCGCGCACCACCGAGCTGGTGCCGGTCGGCGCCCCGCGCGAGCTGACCTGGGTCTACACCGCCATGCACGGCGTCGGCGCCCGCGTCGTCGACCAGGTGGTGCGGGCCTGTGGCTTCACCGAGGGCATCGCGGTCGCGCAGCAGGTGGAGCCCGACCCGGCCTTCCCCACCGTTGCCTTCCCCAACCCCGAAGAACCCGGCGCGATCGACCTGGCTATCCAGCTGGCCACCGACTCCGACGCCGACATCGTGGTCGCCAATGATCCCGACGCCGACCGCTGCGCCGCAGCGGCCAGGTTCGGCGAGGGCTGGCGGATGCTGACCGGCGACGAACTGGGCGCCCTGCTCGGGGACGATGCGCTGCGCCGTGGCGTCGAGGGCGTCTACGCGAACTCCATCGTGTCGTCCACGTTGCTGGGCACCATGGCCCGCGCCGCCGGACGTCCGTTCACCACCACCCTGACCGGCTTCAAGTGGATCGGACGGGTTCCCGGGCTCGGCTTCGGCTACGAGGAGGCCATCGGCTACTGCTGCGACCCCACGGTCGTGCCCGACAAGGACGGCATCACCGCCTTGGTGAACATCCTGCGGATCGCCGCCGAGCTCAAGGCCGCCGGATCGTCGGTGCCCGAACGACTGGACGAGATCTCCCGCACCCACGGCGTGCACGCGACCGGGCAGTTGAGCGTCCGGGTGGCCGACCTGCAGATCATCCGGGACGCGATGGCCAAGCTGCGCGGCAACCCGCCGGCCACGCTGCTGGGTGAGCCCGTCGAGGTCCGCGACCTCTCGCAGCCCACCGGTGACCTGCCCGCGACGGACGCGATCGAGCTCACCGGCGCGAGGGTGCACGTCGTGGCTCGTCCCTCGGGCACCGAACCCAAGCTGAAGTGCTACCTCGAGGCCCGCGTCAGCGCCGAGGAGTCGGCCGCCGACCTGAATGACGCCAAGGCGCGCGCCACGCAGATGCTGGCCCAGGTGCGCGCCGAGATGGCACAGGCACTGGGCGTGCAGGGCTGATCTGGGCCGGTTCTCGCATACCCTTGCGGTATGGGGATCATCAGGAAGTTCCTAGTCAGCACGCTACTGGGCTCGCTGGTCGTGGTGATGGCACCGGGCGTCGCACGGGCGGACGACGACGTCCCCTCGTCGTGGGCGGTCGACCGCTACGAGACCACCGTCACCTTCGACCAGTCCGGAACCGGCAAGGCCACCACGCGGATCGACTTCGACTTCGCCAGTGACGCCGGCCACGGGCCCTTCGTCTACTTCGTGACGCGGATGAGAGTCCCCGGGGACGACGACCACTGGCGCCGGATCGACATCGACGTCACCAATGTCACCTCTCCCACCGGGGCGCCAGCAGACCTCGAGACCTCGTCCGAGAGCGGGCTGCTGAAGCTCCGGATCGGCTCCGAGCGTCGAAAGGTGTCTGGCGTCCAGAGCTATCTGGTCGACTACACGATCCATGGCGTCGTCGACCCCGCCAATGCCACCAGCAACCTCGACGAGGTCAACTGGAATGTCGTCGGCAGCGGCTGGCAGGTGCCGATCCGCGCCGCGAAAGCGACCATCACCCTGCCAGCAACCCCCACTCGCACCTCCTGCTTCTCCGGCAAGAAGTACACGACGCCCTGCACCGCGTCTGCCTCGGGTCGCACCGTCACCTACACCGCCGGGCCGCTGGCCAAGGAGCAGGGCGTCCAGGTCGTGGCGGGCGCGCCGATCGGCACCTTCGTGGGCGCCGAACCGCGGTTGTCCAAGCGGTACCACCTCGGCAACACCTTCACCGTCAACTCGCTGACCGCTGGCGTCACCGCCCTCGGTGCGCTGTTGGGTTCGCTGCTCGTCGCACTCCGGGTGCGCCGCAACAGCCGCGACGAGGTGTACGAGGGCCTCACCCCTGGTCTGGCGCCGGTGGCCGGGCAGGCCGTTGGGACGACGACGGGCCGCCGCCAGGAGGTGGCGGTCGCCTTCGCTCCCCCGGCCGGCACCCGTCCCGGTGAGGTGGGGACGTTGATCGACGAACGCGCGGACCAGCGCGATGTCACCGCCACCCTGGTGGACCTCGCCGTGCGCGGGCACCTGCAGATCGAGGCCACCGGTGCGAAGACCTTCACCCTCCGACGCACCCGCGGCGCGGGGCGCGACGCGCTGGAGCCGTGGGAGAAGAAGGTCCGCGAGGACTTCCTGCGCAATCGGGAGGAGGTGAACACCAAGACCCTGTCCAGCGCGAAGTGGGCCAAGGCGATGCCCAAGTCACGCAACCGTCTCTACGAGCAGGTCACCTCTGGGCGTGGCTGGTTCCCCCAGTCCCCACAGGCGGTCCGCACCAAGGGCCTGGTGCTCGGCCTCGCACTGGCTTTCGCCGGTCTGGTGCTCGGGGCGGTTCTCGCGGAGTTCGGGTGGGGGCTGCTGGGCCTGGCAGTGGTGGTTCCCGGCTTGGCCCTGGCCGCCTTCTCGTCCCAGCTGCCGCACCGCACCCCGGAGGGTTCGGCCGTGCTGGAACAGGCGCGCGGCTTCGAGCTGTACCTGCGGACCGCCGAGGCTGACCAGCTGCGCTGGGAGGAGGGTGAGGACATCTTCAGCCGCTACCTGCCCTGGGCCATCACCTTCGGCGTCGCTGACCGTTGGACGAAGATCTTCCGCGACCTGGCGGCCCAGGGACGCTACGACTTCCCCGAGGGTGGCTGGTACATCGGCCATCACTACGGCTTCATGGCGATGGGAGGCTTCGATCAGGTCATCACGCAGTCGATGCAGTCGGCGGCCAGCGCAGCGGCCTCCGACAGCGCCAAATCGGGCGGATCAGGCTTCGGTGGCGGTGGCGGCTTCGGTGGCGGCGGTGGCGGGGGCTGGTGACCTGCCCCCGGCCCCGGCCCCGGCCCGGAGCGCTGGCGCCCTATGCTGTCGGCCATGCCCACGACCGTCATCCTGCTCGCCGGCCCCTCGGGCAGTGGAAAGTCACGGCTCGCGCGGGTGACCGGCGCCGCTCAGCTGAGGCTGGACGACTTCTACCTGGACGAGGAACATCCAGACCTGCCGCGCCGCGAGGGACGAATCGACTGGGACGACGCGGCGACCTGGGACGCCCAGGCGGCGCTGCGGGCGTTGCAGCAGCTGGCCGCGACCGGACGCGCGATCGTCCCCGAGTACTCCATCTCGCAGAGCCGGCGCACCGGAACCCACACCGTTGACCTGGGCGGCTGTCCCGTGGTGATCGCGGAGGGCATCTTCGCGGTGGACCTGCTGGCGCACTGCCAGACGGCGGCGCTGCCCGTCGTGCCCGTCTGGCTGGACCGACCGCGCAACCTGAACTTCTCCCGCAGGCTGCGCCGCGACCTGAAGCAGCACCGCAAGCCACCAGCGGTGCTGGTTCGCCGCGGCATGATGCTGTGGCGCGACGAACCGGCCCTGCGCGCCCGGGCACGTGCGTTGGGGTTCGAGCCCCGCTCGATGCATCGCGCGGAGGCCTTGGTGCGGGAGTTGATGGTGCGGGAGTTGATGGTGCGGGAGTTGATGGTGCGGGCGGTGACGGCCCGGTGAACGGCGCGTCCCAGATGAGCACGCCCGTCGTGCGTCCGCTGCCCGGCATCGAGGTGATCGTTCCCGACGTCACCGGGCTTCCCGCCGACCAGCCCCGACCGCCGCTGCCCTGGTATCGCAGCTGGATCGTGCGGCTGTTGGTCTTCGCCGGCTGTTTCGTCGCCGCCTCGCTCGGGGTGGTGGGTCTGATGTCGGCGGCCGGCGTCGACCAGATCGGCTGGCTCTACTCCTTCGCGCAGATCATCGCCGCCGTGGTCGCCTACGTGGTGGTCTGCCTGCTGGAGGGGCGCCGGCACCCGCTCGAGCTGGCCCCATCGCGGGTCGGCGGGGTGTTGACCGGGCTGGCGATCGGGGCACTGGCGATGCTGCTGGTCTTCGGGCTCGCGGTGGCCCTGGGCGCTCGGGAGGTCCGAGGATTCAACCCGCACTACTCGCCATGGGAGATGCTCGCCATGGTCGGGCTGGGCGCCGGCATCGCGGAGGAGATCATCTTCCGCGGCATCTTGTACCGGCTCGTCGAGGGCTGGCTGGGCACCTGGGTGGCGCTGGCCATCTCGGCAGCGGTCTTCGGCGGGGTCCACCTCAGCAATCCCGAGGGGACGGTGTGGGGCGCGGTTGCGATCGCGCTGGAGGCCGGCATCATGTTCGGCCTGCTCTACGCTGTCACGCGCTCGTTGTGGGTGGTGATGGGTGTGCACGCGGCCTGGAATGTGATGCAGGGCCCGATCCTGGGGTCGGCGATCTCGGGGGCCACCCGGGACGGGGACGGCTTCGTCCGCTCCTATGCGAAGGGTCCTGAATTGTTGTCCGGTGGCGTCTTCGGGCTGGAGGCCTCCATCCTGTCGGTGGTGCTGATGCTGGCCTTCTCAGCGGTGCTGCTACGGGTGGTCTTGCAGCACCGGCTGGTGGTGCCCCCGTTCTGGGTGCGGCGTCGCCGGAACCGCGAACTCAGACAGCCCACCGGCTGAGCACCGCGGACGTCGAGTCGTCCAGGCGCAGCGTCGCGAACTCGTCGGCGCGGGTCGCGCCATGGTTGACGATGACCACCGGCTTTCCCTGCTTGTGCACGAACCGCGCGAACCTGAGCCCGCTCATCACGGTCAGCGAGGAGCCGGCGACCAGCAGGCCGTCCGCCTCGTCACACCAGTCGAAGGCCTGCGCGACGCGAACCTTGGGCACCGGTTCGCCGAAGAAGACGACGTGCGGCTTCAACACTCCCCCGCAGGCGAGGCATTCGGGGATGGCGAAGTCGTGCCAGTCCTCGACGACCGCGTCATTGTCGGGACGAAGTTCCGCGTGCCCCATGTCCATGCGCGGTTGGACCTCGGGGTTCAGCGCCGCCAGCCGGGGTTGGAGATCGGCACGGGCGGTGACCTGGCCGCAGTCGAGGCAGACCACCTCGGAGCCGCGCCCGTGCAGGGTGACGATTCGCTGCTGCCCGGCTGCCTCGTGCAGCCCGTCGACGTTCTGCGTGACCAGTCCCACCACTCGGGTCGGGGCGCCGGTTGCCTCCCAGCGGGCCAGGGCCCGGTGCCCGGCATTCGGGTGGGCCTGGCCGAGGTGGGCCCAGCCCTGGTAGTTGCGAGCCCAGTAGCGGCGTCGGTTCTCGACGTCGGCGAGGAACTCGCAGTACATCATCGGGGTGGCGCGCTGCGCCCGCGGGCCACGGTAGTCGGGCACGCCCGACTCGGTCGACATCCCCGCACCGGTCAGGACGACGACGCTGCCCAGACCCTCCAAGAGACGGCGACCGGAGTCGACGTCCCCGCGCAGCACCCGGGTCGGTTCCCAGGCGCGGGTCGCTCGGGTGGGCTGCAGGGCGGGAGTCACCGGGTGATTCTATGTCGGGCGCAGGAACCGGCCTGATCGGGTCGAAACCGACCGCACGACGGGTGGACGACGTCGGTCTCGGCCGGGTCGGGTCAATACCCGCGTAGGTCGTCCAGACGGCTCAGGGGGAGGTGACCGACCAGGTGACGATCGTCCCGCCGAAGACCGCCCAGGCGACCGCCGCGACGAACCAGGCCAGCGCAAGGAAACCCGTCCACCAGCGGCGGACACCCACCGGAGCACGCTCGATGCTCACCGCCAGCAGCCAGGCCAGCGGCAGCAGCAGGCCGACGCCGGGCAGCAGGTACCGCTCCTTGGAGTTGAAGTAGGCCTGGGCGCAGGCCATCAGCGCGAACAGCACCAGCGATTGCGCGACCACCGGACGCCAGGACGGACGTCGCCAGGCCCCCACCAGGGCCGCCACCATCAAGACCGTCCACGCCGGCAGCGCATAGGCGACCGCCTTCACCGTCTCGCGCTGGGGCAGGGTCGGGCCGTTGATGACCAACCACCACTGGTGGACGGTTGCCATCGGGTTGCCCATCACCATTCCCCACTCGCGCTGGGCGACGAAGTAGCCCTGCCACGACCCGGTGAGGGCAGCCACGTGGGCGAGCACGGCCGCCGTCCCCAGCGCCGAGAGCAGACCCGCACCCACCAGCGTCCACGCCGAGGGGAACCGCACTGTTCCCGGTAGCCAGCCCACCAGGCCGGGTGGACGACGACGAACACGAGCCCAGAGCACCTGCAGCAGGGCGACCAGGATGGCGCCGCCCACGGCGACCAGGGTCGAGATGCCCGTCGACCGGGTGGCGCCAGCCAGCGCGCAGAGCACCGCCGCCGTCCACCAGCGCCCGCGAGCAAGCTGGACGAGGGCCCACACCGACAAGGCCGTGAACATCGGCTCCGAGTAGGGCATCGCAGCCACGAAACCGCGTGGGACCACTGCCCAGCCCAAGGCCCAGACAGCACCCAACCGCGCCGAGTGCAGTGCCTCCCCCAGCCGGAAGATGCCGCACACCGCCGCCAGGCAGGAGACGAAGGCGATGGCAACCATCGCGGGCCGGAGCCCCACGCCGGGCAGCCAGGACAGCGCGCGCCCCAGCATCGGGTAGAGCGGGAAGAAGGCCATCGTGGTGCGCACCAGACGTCCGTCGATGAACTCGGTCGTCCGGTAACCGTTCTCGGCGATGTCCAGGTAGAACCAGGCGTCCCAGTTGAACAGGTTGTCGAACCAGCGGCCCCGGTCAAGGTCCGCCGCAACACCCCAGAAGAGCAACTTCTGGACGGCCACGACCGCGGGCAACCACCACCACCGGCGCCAGCTGGCGCGCGCCGTTGCCACGGCCGGTGGGTGGTCGTCCTCCCCTGCGGTCAGGCGGTCGTGATCGGTGCCCATTCCGGACCGGTCTCGCCCAGCTTGTCGTCGAGCTTGGCGAAGATCGGGGACGGCTTGGACAGTTCCCGTCCGGCCTCGATGGGCTCGCTGGCCCAGTGCGCGGCCTCGGTGGCGTAGTCACCCTGCAGCGTCGGATAGGTCTTGGTGGAGCCGTCCTCGCGGGTCTCGGTGACCTCGACCAGCTGCGGCTGCGCCGCCCACACCCCGGTGCCGCCGAGCGCCTCGTGCACCTTCTGGGCCGCGTGCGGCATGAAGGGCGTCATCAGGGTGTTGCAGTCGCTGACCACCTGCAGCGCGACGTGCAGCACGGTGTCGCGGCGAGTCGGGTCGTCCTTCAGCTTCCACGGCTCCTGGTCGGAGAGGTACTTGTTGGCCAAGGAGACGATGCGCATCGACTCGGTGATGGCTGCCTTGAACTTGCAGGCGTCCAGCAGCGCGCCGACGGTGTCGAAGGCACCCTTGGAGGCGGCCAGCAGCTCGGTGTCGGCCTCGGTCAGCTCGCCGGCGGCCGGGATGGCGCCGACATTCTTGTGCGCCATCGAGATGGAGCGGTTGACCAGGTTGCCCCACTCATTGGCCAGCTCGAAGTTCACCCGGCGCACGAACTCGTCCCAGGTGAAGTCGGTGTCCTGGTTCTCCGGGCCGGCGACGGCGATGAAGTAGCGCAGCGCGTCGGGGCCGAACTCGCGCAGGAAGTCACCGACGAAGATGGACGCGCCGCGGGAGCTCGCGACCTTGGAACCGCGCATGGTCAGGAACTCGGAGCTGACCACCTCGGTGGGCAGGTCGAGGGTGCCGAACCAGTCGGACGTCCGCCCGCCCTTGTCGCCCTCGCCGTTGACGCCCAGCAGGATGGACGGCCAGATCACCGAGTGGAAGACGATGTTGTCCTTGCCCATGAAGTAGTAGCTGCGGGCCTCCTCGTTGTTCCACCAGGTGCGCCAGGCATCCGGGTCGCCGGAGCGCTTGGCCCACTCGATGGACGCGGAGAGGTAGCCGATGACCGCGTCGAACCAGACGTAGATGCGCTTCATCGCATTGTCCGACCAGCCCTCGAGCGGGATCGGGATGCCCCAGTCGAGGTCGCGGGTGATGGCGCGCGGCTGCAGTTCCTTGGCGAAGTTGGCCGAGAAGTTCATCACATTGGGACGCCATTCCTGGCGGGTCTGCAGCCACTGGCCCAGCGCCTCGGCGAAGGCGGGCAGGTCGAGGAAGTAGTGCTCGGTCTCGACGAACTCGGGCACCTCGCCGTTGATCCGGCTGTGCGGGTTCTTCAGGTCGGCCGGGTCGAGCTGGCGGCCGCAGTTGTCGCACTGGTCGCCGCGCGCGCCGTCGAAGGCGCAGAAGGGGCAGGTGCCCTCGATGTAGCGGTCGGCCAGCGTCCGTCCGGTGGACGGGCTGATCGCGCCGAGTTCCTTCTTGGCCACGACATAGCCGTTGTCGTGCAGGACGGTGAACATCTCCTGCACCACCTGGCGGTGGTTGTCGGTGGTGGTGCGGGTGTAGAGGTCATAGCTCAGCCCGAGGCCCTGGAGGTCTTCGGCGATGATCCGGTGGTACTTGTCGGCAGTCTGCTCGGCGGTCAGGCCCTCGGAGTCGGCCTTCACCTGGATCGCGGTGCCGTGCTCGTCCGTCCCGGAGACCATCAGCACGTCGTGGCCCGACATTCGCATGTACCGCGCGAAGACATCAGAAGGGACACCGAAACCGGAGACGTGGCCGATGTGTCGGGGCCCATTGGCATAGGGCCACGCGACGGCGGCGAGGACGTGTGCACACATGGGGGACAGCCTATCGCCGCGCGCTGGTAGCCTCGGCACTCGAGGGGACGACGAGGAGAGAGCGCGTGAGGCCCATCACCTTCCACACACCGCCGAGCTGGCCGCAGCCGCCGGCAGGTTTCCTGCCCCCGCGCGGCTGGCGTCCCGACCCGACCTGGCCGCCCGCCCCCGCCGAGTGGCAGTTCTACCGCGACGGCTACGGCTTTCCCACCCCGGCGCCGGCCGAGTGCTGGCAGCCCTCCGGGGTCGCCATCCAGCGGACGGTGACCGAGACGCTGCCCGACGAGCACCACGGATCGGTGGCGCCCCAGGTGGCGACCCGCACCCGTCGGGTGCCGTGGGTGACGATCATCGCCTCGCTCCTGGCGCTGGCGCTGGTGCTGGGTGGCGGTGTCTACCTGATGAAGCGCCACGGTTCGCCGCTCGGCCCGGATTCAGTGAGAGATGTCAGCAAGCTCTACGACCCGGCGCTGCAGGTGGGCGCGGGCGCCTACCAGTTGGCCGGGGAGGGACAGGCTGGGCAGGACTCCTTCCAGGGTGACACCGACTGCGTGAACCAGGCCAACGCCGCGGTCAAGGCCTCGCAGCAGATCGTCGTCGCGGGCACCGACCGGGGCTGGGGCGCGATGACCTGGCGCTTCGAGAACCCTGAGGCAGCCACCGCGGCCTTCACCAAACTGGCCGAGACCCTGCAGGGCTGCAAGGACAAGGACTACACGTACACGAACCCGGTCAAGCAGAGCCAGTGGGTGCAGTTCGACCAGACCGCCGGCAACGGCGATGCCCACGGCAAGGTCGTCCTGAGCACGGACGCGAACACGGTCACCTGGCTGGAGGGCGGGCGCGAGGACATGGGCGAGACCGCCTTCAAGGCGATCCGCAAGCGGCTCCAGGAGATCTGAGAGCTTCGCTACAGGTCGGCGGGGTCACAGGTCGGCGGCGTCACAGGTCGATGGGGTCACAGGTCGGTGGGGTCACAGGTCGGTGGGGTCACAGGTCGGTGGGGTCACAGGTCGGTGGGGTCACAGGTCGGTGGGGTCACAGGTCGGCGGGCGTGCCCTGACGGAAGCGCAGCTGCCAACCGGCTGGCGTGCGCTGCCAAATGGATGAGCGCAACACCACCGACGCCTTGGCCCGGGAGCGCCAGCGCACCAGAAGCAGGTCATCGGCCAGACGGTCGGTTCCCACCAGCTCGAAGGTGGTCCGGTTCTCCAGCGGCGCGATGGTCGCGAGCATCCGGGCCCGGCTCCACAGGCGTCCGGACGATCCAATCTCGGTGAAGTCGGGGTGCAGGAGGGCCTCCACCCGGGCGTGGTCAGAGCGCACCTCGTCGCTCAGCAGCGCCTGCTCCAGCGCCACCACGTCGTCCGCGTCGTCGACCGAGACGGGCTCGTCGAAGCTGAACAGGTCGATCTCGACCGGTTGGGGAGGGGTGGGCGCGACGTCCAATGACTGGGCGGCGTTGAAGGCGTCCAGGCCGCCGAAGCCGGGGCCGTGGTCGACGGCAGTCCCCCGCTGGTAGGCGGTGGCAGCGGCGCGCGCGCGCTCGTCGGCGGCCTCGTTCATGGCGTGGCCGGCATGGCCCTTGACCCACTCGAAGGTAACCACACGCCCGGCCATGGCGCGGTCGATCTCCTGCAACAGTTCGACATTCATCACCGGTTTGCCGTCGGCCTTGCGCCAGCCCCGACGCTTCCAGCCGCCCATCCACTTGGTGACCGCGTTGATGACGTACTGGGAGTCGCACAACACGTGCAGTGGCTCGTCGCGCACCTGGTCGGTCTGCTGCAGCAGGTTGAGCACGGCCATCAGTTCGCCCATGTTGTTGGTGCCGCGGGGCCAGCCACCGGCTGCCCACCGGTCGTCGTCGATGTACCAGGCCCAGCCGGCCGGGCCGGGGTTCGACAGGGACGAGCCATCTGCTGCAGCGGTGATCACCGGGTCATTGTGCCAGCCCGGCAGGGCGGGTTCAGTCGCGGACGGCGGCCAACGCCTCGGGCCCGAAGGCCTGCGGGAGCACTTGGGACATGGTCTGGATGCCCAGGGGCGTCTCGACCAACAGTTCGGCGCCGCCGTGCTCCCACAGCAGCTGGCGACAGCGGCCACAGGGCATGATCACGTCGTCCTCGGAGTTGCAGCAGGTGAACGCGACCAGGCGCCCCCCGCCCCCTGCGACCAGCTCGCTGACCAGCCCACACTCGGCACAGAGCACGACGCCGTAGGCGGCATTCTCCACATTGCAACCGGCGACGATACGTCCGTCGTCGACCAGTGCCGCGGCACCGACTCGATAGTTCGAGTAGGGCGCGTAGGCCTGCTGAACGATGTCCCGGGCGCGGGCGCGCAGGGCGTCCCAGTCGACCTTGACCACGGCGTCCGCCACGGTCAGTGCCCTTCCTTCACGTAGGGGTCGCCATCGGCGGCCGGCGCGCGCACCTGGCCGACCAGACCCGCGACGGCGATGATCGTGGCGAGGTAGGGCAGCATCAGCAGCAACTGGCTGGGAGCGGGCGTGTTGAGCGCCGACAGCTGGGAGGCCATCTGCGTCACGAAACCGAAGAAAAGCGCCATCATCGCGGCAAGCACGGGGTGCCAGCGACCCATGATCACCGCGGCCAGGGCGATGAAGCCGTTGCCGACCGTGATCTCCTTGCTGAAGGCTCCGGTGGAGCCGACGGTGAAGAAGGCACCGCCGAGTCCGGCGAAGACGCCGCCAGCCAGCACGGCCGACCAGCGCATCCGGGTCACCGAGATGCCGACGGTGTCGGCGGCCTTGGGGTGCTCGCCGACGGCGCGCACCCGCAGGCCCCACTTGGTGCGGTAGAGCAGGAACCACACCAGCACCACCGACGCGATGGCGATGTAGGCCAGCGCGGTCTGCCGGAAGAGCACCGGGCCGAAGAAGGGCAGTTCCGACAACCCGGGGATGGCGAGGGTCTCCATCTGGGGCGCGGCATTCAGGGTCGAGCTCTTGGGCTGGATCAGCTGGTCGAACAGGAAGCCGGTGATGCCCACGGCGAAGAGGTTGAGCACGACGCCCAGCACCACCTGGTCGACCAGGTAGGTGATGGCAAACAGCGCCAGTAGTGCGGCCATGGCGACGCCGGCGATGACGGCGGCGATGACCGCAGCCGGGATCGACTTCGTGGTGGAGCCCACGACGGCGGCGGCGAAGGCGCCGACGAGCATCTGGCCCTCGATGGCGACGTTGACCACGCCAGCCCGCTCGCACAACACGCCGGCCAGCGCGCCCAGCACCAGCGGGGTGGCGATGGCGAAGGTGCCGTTCAGCTGGTTGGAGATCGGGAAGGGCAGGTCGCGTCCGGCTGCGGCCCAGGCCAGGAAGCCGATCATCACGGCCAGCCCGGCGACGGTCCCGGCGAGCGCGGGCAGGCGTCCATGCAGTCGTCCGGACAGATAGCCCACCCCGGCCAGGGTGGCCAGCGCACCGCACACCAGGACAGTGGCCAGGCCGGGCAGCGAGAAGGTGGGCAGCTGGACGGCATCGAAGGCGTCCGAAAGCGCGAACCGGGCCGAACCCTTGGCCGTCAACGACAAGCCGAGCAGCAGCAGGCCCAGGACGGTGATCAGGATGCCGGTGGTGATGCGGCTGCGTCGGTTGGCGGCGCTCTCGGTGGTGCGCAGCACCACCTCGCCGTGCTCGCCGGTGGTCTCTTGCGCCAGTCGGTTCAGCTCGGTCGCCGAGGTCATGGTGATTTCCTTGTCGGGGGTGGTGCTCATGCCGACACACCGCCCTGCGCGGACGCGCCGCCCACCAGTTCAGCAGGCCGGTTGCGTCGTGCCTTGAGGAAGGGCACGAGCGTGCGGACGAGCCGCGGTGCGGCGACGAACATGACGATCAGCGCCTGGAGCACGGTCGTCAGGGTCAGTGGTGTCCCGGCCTGCGACTGCATCGCCAGGCCCCCGGCGTGCAGGGCCCCGAAGAGGAGACCGGCCAGCACCACGCCGCCCGGCTTGGAGCGCCCCAGCAGGGCGACGGTGATCGCGTCGAAACCGATCGAACCGACCAGACCCGCGGACAGCGGGGTGGGCAGACCGAAGTCACCGGGGCCGAGTGCCGCCTGGACACCGGCCAGGCCCGCCAGACCTCCCGAGATGAGCATGGCGACGACCGTCGAGCGTGAAACGCTCATGCCGGCCGTGGCTGCCGCGTGGGGGTTCGCGCCGACGGCACGCAGCCGGAAACCGATGCTGGAGCGTTCCATCACCCACCACACCGCCACGGCCGCGAGCAGGGCGAGGAAGAAGCCGAGGTGGAGCTGCCCACCCTCCACCCGGGGGAAGGTGGCGGTCCACTGCACCTCGGGCGCGATCGGGTCGCTGCGGCCTGGGCGCAGGAAGTAGTGCGTGCCGAGCAGCCACGCCAGGGTGAGGCTGGCGACGTAGTTCAGCATGATCGTCACGATCACCTCGTGGGCGCCGGTGGCTGCCCGCAGCCAACCCGCGATGCCGCCCCAGATGGCACCGGCGAGAAGGCCCGCGATGATGGCGATCGGAAGGTGGACGAGCATCGGCAGCCCCGTGAAGTGGAAGCCGACCCAGGCCGCCGCGATGGCCCCCCAGATCGCCTGGCCCTGGGCACCGATGTTGAACAGGCCGGAGCGGAAGGCGACCGCGAGGCCGAGGCCGCCGCAGATCAACGGGGCCGCGGAGGCCGTGGTGTCGGTGAAGGCCTTCCAGCTGCCCAGCGAACCCCTCAGCAGGGCACCGTAGGCCGAGCTGACCTTGTCCCACGAGGCGCTCAGGGCATCGCTGGGACGGGAGAAGAAGTAGGCCCACTTCGAGCTGACGTCCGGGTCGCTGAAAACCATCAACAGGGCGCCGACCAGGAAGGCCAGCACGAAGGCGGCGACCATCGTCGTCACCTCGCCCCAGTTGATGCGTACCGCCGGTCGGCGGGACGGGCTCGCACTCATCGAGCTGCTCCTTCGGTGTCGATCTGCTGGCCAGTCTGCGGTGCGCCCTCCTGGGCGCTGGACGTGCTGGCCGCAGCCAGCGCTTCTTCGGTGGGGACGCCGGCCATCATCAGGCCCAGCGCCTCGCGGGGTGTGTCCTGCGGCACGATGCCGACGATCTTGCCGCGGTACATCACGGCGATCCGGTCGGCGAGCGACTCCACCTCGTCCAGCTCGGTGGAGACGATGACCACGGCGGTGCCACGGTCCCGTTCCGCGACGATGCGCTCGTGCAGGAACTCGATGGCCCCAACGTCCACGCCGCGGGTCGGCTGGTTGGCGACCAGCAGCGACAGCGGGCGCGAGAGCTCGCGGGCCAGCACCACCTTCTGGGCGTTGCCGCCGGAGAGGCTGCTGACGGGCAGGTCGATGCCATTGGTACGGATGTCGAACTCTTTGACCCTGCTCTCGGCATTCTCGCGGAGGCGCTTGAGGTCGAGCGCGAATCCCTTGGAGTACTCGTCCACGTGGTTCAGCACCAAGTTCTCGGCGACGCTGAAGGAGCCAACGAAACCGTCCTTCTGCCGGTCCTCTGGCACGAATCCGAGACCGGCCTCGATGGTGTCGGCAGGCTTCATGCCCGAGACGTCACGGCCGTCCACCAGGATCGTGCCGCTCTTGACCGGGGTGGTGCCCAGGATCGCCTCGGCGAGCTCGGTCTGGCCATTGCCCTGCACCCCGGCGACGCAGAGGATCTCTCCCCCAGCCACGTCGAAGTCGATGTGGTCGACCATCACGGCGCCGGCGGGGTTGGCCACGACCAGGTCCTTGACCGACAACCGGGTCTCGCCCAGCCGGGGAGCCTGCTTGTCGACGGTGAGGCTGACCGCGCGGCCGACCATCATCTCGGCCAGCTGCGCCTCGGTCATCGTCGGATCGGCCTGGCCCACCACCTTTCCGCGACGGATGACGGTGATCTGGTCCGCGACGGCGCGCACCTCACGCAGCTTGTGGGTGATGAACACGATGGCCTTGCCCTCGTCGCGCAATGCCTGCATGACGGCCATCAGCTCGTCGATCTCCTGCGGCGTCAGCACCGCGGTCGGTTCGTCAAAGATGAGGTACTTGGCGTCGTTGGCCAGCGCCTTTAGGATCTCCACGCGCTGCTGGATGCCCACCGGCAGAGACTCGACGACGGCATCGGGGTCGACGGCCATTCGGTAGCGGTCGGAGAGTTCCCGGACGTGCTGCTTGGCGCTCTTCATGTCGAGCATGCCGGCCGTCCCGGCCTCGCGTCCCAGCGCGATGTTCTCGGCGACGGTGAAGACCTCCACCAGCATGAAGTGCTGGTGCACCATGCCGATGCCGGCGGCCATCGCCTGCTTCGGGTTGGTCAGGTGCAGGGGGTGGCCGTCCACGGTGATCTCGCCCTCGTCGGCCTGCAGCAGGCCGTAGAGGACGTTCATCAGCGTCGACTTGCCCGCGCCATTCTCACCGAGCAGGCAGTGGATCTCGCCGGGACGGATGTCGAGGTCGATGTGGTCGTTGGCGACGAGGCTCCCGAACCGCTTCGTGATCCCGCGGAGCTGGAGGCCCTCTCCGGAGGTCGTCACCGTCGACGTGGCCGTGGAATTGGAGGTCTTGGGCACAGTGGCATGCTCCCACACTCGTTGCCTGCCCAGCGGCAGGCGCGGTTCGGACAGGGATGGATGGTTTGGA